>NZ_JBEXJF010000002.1:0-441743 GCF_040608935.1 Nocardioides sp. NPDC004968 | reverse complement strand
CCGGCGAGGACCTGACCGAGAAGCTCAAGGCGCAGCGCGACGCCGAGAAGAGCCGCGCACTCGGCCGACCGGGGTGACGCCCCGGTCAGGACTTCAGGGTGAGACCGTCGCCGTCGCGGTCGACGGTGACCTGGCCACCGTCGGAGACCTCGCCGCCGATGAGCATCCGCGCCAGCGGGTCGCCGATGGCGGACTGGATGAGGCGGCGGAGCGGCCGGGCGCCGTACGCCGGGTCGTAGCCGGTCTCGGCCAGCCACTCCCGAGCCTCGGGAGTGACGGAGATCGAGATGCGGCGGGCAGCCAGACGCTTCTCGAGCAGACCGAGCTGGATGTCGACGATCTTGGTGAGGTCTGCGAGCGAGAGGGCGTCGAACATGACGACCTCGTCGAGGCGGTTGAGGAACTCGGGCTTGAACGACGCCCGGACCACCGCCATGACCGACTCGCGCTTCTCGTGCTCGTCCATGACCGGGTCGACCAGGAAGGCCGAGCCGAGGTTGGAGGTGAGGATGAGGAGCGTGTTGCGGAAGTCGACCGTACGGCCCTGACCGTCGGTCAGCCGCCCGTCGTCGAGCACCTGCAGCAGGATGTCGAAGACCTCGGGGTGAGCCTTCTCGACCTCGTCGAGCAGCACCACCGAGTAGGGACGGCGTCGCACCGCCTCGGTCAGCTGGCCACCCTCGTCGTAGCCGACGTAGCCCGGAGGCGCTCCGACCAGCCGGGCGACCGAGTGCTTCTCGGAGTACTCGGACATGTCGATGCGTACGATCGCGCGCTCGTCGTCGAAGAGGAAGTCGGCGAGCGACTTGGCGAGCTCGGTCTTACCGGTGCCGGTCGGGCCCAGGAAGAGGAACGAGCCGGTGGGGCGGTTGGGGTCGGCGATCCCGGCTCGCGAGCGGCGCACCGCGTCGGCGACCGCGGTCACGGCGGACCTCTGCCCGATCAGCCGGCGACCGATCTCGGTCTCCATCTCGAGCAGCTTGGCCTGCTCGCCCTGGAGCATCTTGCCGGTCGGGATGCCGGTCCAGGCCTCGACGACCTCGGCGATCTGCTGGGCAGCGACCTCCTCACCGACCAGCCGGTCGGTGACGTTGTCCTCGTCCTCGGCCTCGGCGGCTTCGGCGATCTGCCGCTCCAGCTCCGGGATGCGGCCGTAGAGGATCTCCGAGGCCTCCCCCAGCGAACCCTCTCGCTGGAGCCGCTCGGCCTCGCTGCGCAGCGCGTCGAGCTGCTTGCGCAGGGCACCTTCGCCCTCGAGAGAGGCCTTCTCCTGCTCCCAGCGCGCCTCCAGCCCGCGCAGCTCCTCCTCCTTGTCGGCGAGCTCCTTGCGCAGCGCCGCGTGACGCTCCAGCGAGGCGTCGTCGGACTCCTTGGAGAGCGCGAACTCCTCCATCTTCAGCCGGTCGACGGCGCGGCGGAGCTGGTCGATCTCCTCGGGAGACGACTCGATCTCCATCCGCAGCCGGGACGCGGCCTCGTCGATGAGGTCGATCGCCTTGTCGGGCAGCTGACGGCCGGTGATGTAGCGGTCGGACAGGGTCGCGGCGGCCACCAGAGCGGCATCGGTGATGCGGACACCGTGGTGCGCCTCGTACTTCTCCTGGATGCCGCGCAGGATCTGCACGGTGTCCTCGACCGACGGCTCACCGACGAAGACCTGCTGGAAGCGGCGCTCCAGGGCCGGGTCCTTCTCGATGCGCTCGCGGTATTCGTCGAGCGTGGTCGCACCGATCATGTGCAGCTCACCGCGCGCGAGCATCGGCTTGAGCATGTTGCCGGCGTCCATCGCGGAGTCGCCACCGGCGCCCGCGCCGACGACGGTGTGAAGCTCGTCGATGAAGGTGATGACCTGCCCCTCAGCGGCCTTGATCTCCTCCAGGACGGCCTTGAGCCGCTCCTCGAACTGGCCTCGGTACTGCGCACCGGCGACCATCGCCGCCAGGTCGAGCGACAGGAGACGGCGACCCTTCAGCGAGTCCGGTACGTCACCCGCGATGATCCGCTGAGCCAGCCCCTCGACGACGGCCGTCTTTCCGACGCCCGGCTCACCGATGAGGACCGGGTTGTTCTTCGTACGCCGCGACAGCACCTGGATGACACGGCGGATCTCGGAGTCACGGCCGATGACCGGATCGAGCTTGCCGCGCTCGGCGGCCTCGGTGAGGTCCTGGGAGTACTTCTCGAGCGCCTCGTAGGAGTCCTCGGCGTCCTGGCTCGTCACCCGGCGGTTGCCGCGGACCGCCTTCAGCGTCTCGCGCAACCCCTTCTCGGTGAGCCCGGCCTTCTTGAGCACCTTCTGCGCCGACGACTCGACCGTGGCCAGCGAGATCAGCAGGTGCTCGGTGGCCGCGTAGTCGTCCTTCAGGGACGTGGCCAGGGTGATCGCCCCGGCCAGGACACGGGTCAGTCCGCCCGAGGCGGCGGGCTGCTGCACCGTGGACCCGCTGGCGCGCGGGAGCCCGGCGAGATCGGCGGCCGCCGCCCGCGACAGCTCCTCGGCGTCCACACCGGACTTGGTGACCATCGACGTCGCGGTGCCCTCGTCCTGCTGCAGCAGCGCGACGAGCAGGTGGATCGGCTCGGTCGTGGTGTTGCCCGCCGTCGTGGCGGCAAGCTGCGCGGCCTCGATCGCCTCGCGAGCCTTGGTGGTGAACTTGTCTGCCGAAAACTGGCTCATCTGTTTCTGCTCTCCTCCTGGGGACGCACCTGAGTCTGCCGCGAGTGCCTGTCACCCGCATCTATCTCAACACAACCAAAGTTGAGTCTGTTCCACTCAACTTTGACTTTTACATATATTGCGGCGGCGGACCAAACGATCGGGCACACTCCTCCCGTGGACTCCCGAGGCGCGGTACGCGAGCAGCTCGCCGCGCGGCAGCGCGAGGTCCTCGACGACCTGCTGGCGGGACGTACGCCGCCGGGGTTCGAGCCCGCCGGGACGACCGCGACGACGCGGGTGCTCCACCACAAGCGCTCCTCGGCCGCCGAGCACGCCGCCCCCGAGCTCGACCTGCTCCCGGACTGGCGCGACCGCTTCCACACCTGGGCCGCGCAGCATCCACAGCAGGGCTGCGCCCACGATGACGTACGCGACTTCCTGACCACCATCGGCGCCGACTGGCTCCGCCTGCACGAGGTCTACGAGGGCCGGCGTCGGTTGGCGCTCACCCGGATCGCCGGGCGCCGGGTGCTCACCATCGGTCTCGGCTCACAGATCTGGCACCTCACCCGCCGCACCTGGAAACGGAGCTTCACGTGGAAATCCTGATCATCCTCGGGGTCCTCGGCCTGGTCATGTACCTACTGATCGAGCCCGCGCTCAAGAGAGGACGTCGCAACCGCCGGCGAGGTCCCCGCAGGCGCGGCGGCGGCAGCTCCGGGTCGAGCTCGTGTGGCTCCACCTACGACTCCGGCGACAACCACACCAGCTCGTGCAACAGCTCCTCCTGCGGCTCGAGCTGCGGCGGTGGAGGCGGCGGCGACTGACCCCTTCCCCGCCGAGTCGGCTCGTCATGACGAGCCGACTCGGCATCAGAAGAGGTCCAGGGCGGTTACCTTCCACTGGCCGTCGACCTTGGCGGCCTCGACGGCGATCTGGGCGGCGGAGATGGACGACTCCTTGTCGGTGGAACGCTGGGAGGCCTGGTCCAGGAAGACGAGGAGCTCGGCGGAGTCGGCGTCGAGGGACTTGACCGCGGCGACCTGGACCTCGGCACTGAGCACGAGCTTCTGACCGGGGGCCTTCTCCTGGAGCTGCTTGAAGAGGAGGTCGTACTCCTTGCGGGCGTCGCCGGCGAGGAACTCATCGGCGGCGGCAGCGGTCGGACCAGGGTCGGAGAAGTCGTAGGAGAAGACCTGGAGCAGGCCGGTGGTGACGGCCGACTGCACCTCGGTGGTCGCCTCGGCGTCGACGACGGCACGGTTGCCGACGTGGTCGGTCTTCCGTTCCAGGTCGGCCTGCCAGAACGCTCCCAGCCCCAGGATCAGGGCGAGCGCGGCGAGGAACGGGGCCCAACGGCGTACGAGAAGACTCATGACATGTTCACCGCTACCTGCTCGAGGCTCTCCAGGAGCCAGTCGTCGCCGACCTTGACCAGGTCGGCCGCGAACCTGTTGCGCTTGACCGTCGACTCGGCGTCCTCACCGGAAGCAGAGCCGTCGCGGACCGTGATCTCGACCGCCGCGATCACGGTCGCGCTGTCGTCGTCGAGCTCGGTCACGGCGGCGTCCATCACCGAGCCGGTCGAGATCTTCTCCTGCTCGGCGAGGACCTTGCGGTCCTCCTCGGAGACGCTGGTCAGCTGGTCGTGCAGGGTCCCGGTGGTGACCGCGGCCCACCCCTTCAGCCCTTCGTCCACCTTCCGGTAGTCGAGCGAGTTGAGGGTCTCGATGTGGCTGGTCGCAACGATCAGCACCCGGTCGCGCAGGGCGGCCTCGTCGACCATCTCCTGGTCGTGGCCGGTCGCGCGCCACCAGGTCAGTGCGCCCGCGACCAGCACACACAGCGCCACCAGCGGGAGGGCCCAGGTGAGTATCCGATCGCGCCTCGACGGCGGGGTCTCGACAAGCTCGACTACCGACGCCTTCTGTTCGACCACCGAGGCCTCCGTACGTCTCTCCGTTGTCGTGCTTGTCGTGCTCATCGCTCCCCCATCAATCCGGCGAGCGTGGTGGGGACGCTAACCGTCCCCGGCTCGGCTGTCTCGGTCTTCGTGGTTTTCGGCTCGGGCACGGCATCGCAGCCGGCCGCGGTGTTGAACGGCTTGCCCTTGCTCACATCGGTGCCGGCGCGCAGGTCGGTGCCCTCATAGCCGGAGACGCAGGCCGGCGGGTTGAAGAAGGACGGCATCAGGCTCAGCCGTGGCCCGTTGGAGGTGTTGATCGCCCAGCCGATGCTGACCGCCTCCGGGACGGTCACGAAGGTCGACTCGAGCGCGGCCGCGTTCGTCCCGAAGAGCGTCGCCGGCGTGACCAGGTTGCTCATCAGGATTCCGAGCGGCTGACCGACCTCCTTGACCAGCAGCGAGATCTCGGTGGCCGAGCCGGGCGCGGCGCCGATCAGGTCGCGCAGATCCTTGTCGGAATCAGCAAGGGTCGAGGAGAAGAGCGCGAGGTCGTTGCTCCACGCCTTGATGCTGGTCGCCGACTCCTCCTGGGTCGCGAGCACCTGGTCGGAGTTGCGGATCAGGCTCGCGGAGACGAGGAAGTTGCGGTCGGCCTCCTGCTGGAACGAGAGCGAGGTGTCGACCAGCTTCCGCAGGTCGGACCCGGCTCCCTGGGACAGCAGGTAGGACTCGTCGATCGTCGTCACCAGCGCCTCCTCGGGCACCGAGGCGACGAAGTCGCGGCCGGTCTCGATGACCTGGGAGGCGTCGTACGGCAATGCCTCCTCCCCCGCACTCAGCCGGTCGCCGTCGGTGAGCCGGGCGGAGCCGACAGCGCCACCGCGGAGGTCCAGGTACTGCTCGCCGATGGCCGAACGGTTGGCGACCTTCACGGTCACGTCCTCGGGGATCGCGGGCGCGTCGCCCTCGATCTCCAGCACCGCGCGTACGCCGTCGGAGCCTGCTTCCAGGGAGGTCACCTCGCCCACGGGCACCCCGCGGTAGGTCACCTCCGAGTTCACGAAGAGGCCGCCGCCCTCGGGCAGCGAGACGTCGACGCGGTAGGGCTCGTCGAACAGGTCCAGGCCGACGTATCGAGCCCCGACATAGCTGGTGCCCACGAGCGCGAGAGCGACGAAGAGCCCGAGCTTGACGCGTACGCCTCCGGTGAGCCGTTGCATCATTCGCTCCCTTCCACGGAGCCGGCGTCGCCCGCCGCGCCTTCCGGCGAGGTCTCAGAGGTCGCCGAGCCCGACTCGGTCGGGGACTCCGCGGGCGACTCGGAGGGATCGGACGGAGACGACGAGGGCGACCCGGACTCCGACGGATCCGAGGAGGACGAGGACGAGCCGGGATCGGAGGGCAGGATCGACTCCCCCGGGATCGACGGCGAGGACGAGCCCGGCACCGGTGAGGTGGTCGAGGGCAACAGCCCCGGCGGTGCGTCCGACGACCCGGACTGGGAGGAGACCGAGCCGCCGGACCCGCCTGCGACCGCCGGCTGCAGCCACTCACACCCCTTGGCCTGGCAACCGGCAGGAGTACGGAAGTTCGTGATCATGAACAGGTTCATGTAGTCGCCGCGGAGCGCGTTGAGCACCTCGTCGGGGAACGGGTAGGTGAAGAGGATCTCGAGCGCGTAGGGCAGGTCGGAGCCGGCCTTGGCGAGCTGGTCGAGGATCGGGTCGAGCAGCTTCAGGTCGGCGACGATGTCGTCCTGGGCCTCATCCAGTGTCCTGATGGTGACCTTGGAGAGCTTGTCGAGCGCCTCCAGCATCGCCACCAGCTGCGGACGCTGGTCGACGAGCACCTGCATGCCTGGTGAGAGACCCTCCAACGCGTTCGAGATCTTGGTCTTGTCCTTCTCCAGCGTGACCGCGAGCTCGTTGAGCGACTCGATCGCGGAGGTGATCGAGGCCGAGCGCGAGTCGAGGACCGAGACGAACCGGTCCATCTCCGTCAGGAAGGCCTTGATCTCCTCGGGCCGGCCGTCGGAGACCTTCTGCAGCTCACGGGAGATCTCCTGGAACTGCGCGATGCCGCCGCTGTTGAGCACCATCGACAGGGCCCCGAGCACCTCCTCGACCTGCGCGGCCGCCGCGGTGTCCCCCCTCCCGAGGACCGCACCATCACCCAGGGGCGCGCCCGCGACCGGCGCGGCGGGGCGGAGCAGCGCGACGTACTTCTCTCCGAGCAGGGAGGTCTGCTGCAGTCGCGCCGTGGTGCCGGCGGGGAGCTCTACGTCGTCGTTGACCACCAGCGACACCCGCGCGCTGCGGCCGTCCTCGGTCAGCCGGATCTTGGAGACCCGGCCCACCGCGACGTTGTCGATCTTGACGCTGGACTGAGGAACCAGATCGAGTACGTCGCTGAACTCGGCGCTCAGCGTGATCGGGTCCTTCCCCACGTCGGCGCCGCCGGGCAGCGGGGCCTCATAGACGCCCCCGCTGACGGCACCGAGGCCGCAGCCGGAGAGGGTCAGGGTGGCCGTAGCCAGTAGGGCCACGAGCGGTCTCGACAAGCGCGACATCACTGCTCCTCTCCGACACCGGGAAGCAGGACCGGTGGCGCGTCCTCGGAGGTCTGGCCGGTGAGGCCGTCGCCGGACCAGACACTCAGCTCGTTCAGGTTGGTGCGGCCGACCAGGGTGTTGGAGTCCGGGTCGTAGGCGTTGACGAACTTCTGCAGCACCAGCGGGATCGTGGCGACCGCCTCCTCGAGCGACTCGTTCTGGTCGACGAGGACCTGTGTCGGGCCCTGCAGGTTCTCGACGCTGGTGCGCATCTCGCCGCGGTTGTCCTTGATGAAGGACTCCAGCAGCGCGAGCGCCTCGCCGAGGTTGCTGACCGCGGAGGCCAGGTCGTCGCGGTCCTCGGCGAGGTACTCGGTGACCTGCGCGAACCGGCGGTTGGCGTCCTCGACCCCGTCGTCGTGCTCGAGCAAGGTCTTGTTGAAGGTGTCGAGGTTCTCGACGGTGGCGAAGAAGTCCTGGTCGATGTCGGCCAGGGTCGCCGACGCATCGGCACCTTCCCGGATCACCTGGTTGATGTCGGCACCCTGGCCGTCGAGGTTGGCCGCCACAACCTCCAGGAACCGCGAGAGCGCACCGTTCTTGTTGGCGCCGTTGGGACCGAGCTGATCGCCGGCCTCGGTCAGCGAGGCGTAGAGGTCGTCGATCTCGACCGGCACCGCGGTCTCCTCGATGACGGTGCCGGCGCGGAGCTCGGGCCCGTCGACGTACGGCTCGGTGAGCTGGACGAAGCGGTCCGAGACCAGCGTCGGAGCGACGATCACCGCCTCGGTGTCGGCCGCGGCGGTCTGGCCGGGGTCGAGCATCATCGAGACCTTCACGTGCTCGCCGGCCGGGGTCACCGAGGTCACCTCGCCGACCGGCACTCCGAGAATCTGCACGTCGGAGCCGGGATAGAGGCCGACGGAGGCCTCGAAGAGCGCGGAGAACGTGGTGCCCTTCCGCCCCTCCCGGATCCCGTACGCAGCACCCCACCCGATCGCGCCGACGACGGCGATCACGAGGAGCCCAGCGATGAGCCTTCTCATCTCGTCCCTCCCGGCTTGCAGTCGCGCTGGACGTCGTTGTCGAGCACCGGCGCGTTGTTCTCGTCGAAGAGGCCGCAGCCGTAGACGTCGATCCACGGCCCGTTGCTCATCGAGGCGCCGACCACCCGGTAGTAGGCGCCGATCTGGGAGAGCGCCTTGTCGAGGTGGTCCTGGTTGCGCTGCAGGATCTGAGAGACCTGGTCGAGCTTCTTCAGCGCCGGCTGGAGCCGCTTCTGGTTGTCCTCGACCAGGCCGGTGACCTGTTTGGCGAGGTCGTCGGTGTAGGTGAGCATCTGGTGGATCGCCTGCCGGCGGGCGGCGAGCTCCTCGAGCAGCTTGTCGCCGTCCTCGATCAGGAGCCCGATCTCATCGTTGCGTTCGGCGAGGGTGCCGGTGACCTCGGTCGTCGTCCTCATCAGCTCGGCCAGCTCCTGGTCCCGCGAGGAGATCGTGCGGGAGAGCCGGGTGAGGCCGGAGACCATGCCGCGTACGTCCTCGGGGGTGTCCTCGAAGACCTCCGAGAGGGCGTTCATCGACTCCTCGACCTGCGCCATGTCGATCTCCCCGACGGTGGTGGAGAGGTCGGAGAAGGCGGCGCTGACGTCGTAGGGGGTCGTGGTCCGGGAGACCGGGATCGGCTCGCGGAGACGGCCCGAGCCGCCCGGGTCCAGGGCGAGGAACTTGCGCCCGAGCAGCGTCTTCACCTTGATCGACGCGGTGGTCTGCGAGCCGAGCGAGACGTCCTTGGCCCGGAACCTGATCAGCACCTTGTCGCCGTCGAGCTCGAGCTCGGAGACCTCGCCGACCTTCACCCCGGCGACCCGCGCCTCGTCACCGGGACGTATCCCGGCGGCCTCGGCGAAGTAGGCCTCGTAGGTGTCGCCACCGCCGATGACGGGGAGGTCCTCGGCGTAGAAGGTGGCGAAGAAGACGCCGGTCATGGCCAGGATCCCGACCACGGCGATGACGATCTTGTTGCGTTCGGCGAACGACTTCGGATAGCGGGCCATCATTGGCACCTTCCTGCCGGCGAGTCCACGCCGAGGTCGCCGTAGTAGCCCTCGGGTTTCGGGATCCGCCCGTCGATGGAGCAGATGTAGAAGTTGAGCCAGCCTCCGTAGGTGGCCATCCGGCCGATCTGGTCGGTCTTCTGCGGCATGGTGGTCAGGAACTCGGTTAGGGCCTCGTCGTTCTCGGCGAGGTTCTCCGATACGTCGCCGAGGGAGTCGATCGAGTCGCGCAGCGGCTCGCGGCCCTCCTCCAGCAGCCCGGAGACGCTCTGGGAGAGTTCCCCCATCCCCTCGATGGTCGAGCCGAGCGTCTTGCGGTCAGCGGCCAGCCCGGAGACTAGCCGCTGCAGCGTCACCAGGGTGGTGTCGAGCATCCCGGTGCGCTGGCTGACCACCTCCAGGACCGAGTTGAGGTTGGTGATCAGATCGCCGATCACCTGGTCCCGGTCGGCGAGGGTCGAGGTCAGCGAGGCCGTCGAGGAGAGCAGCGACTCCACGGTCGCGCCCTCGCCCTGGAAGACCGCGATGATCTGGGCGCTGAGGTTGTTGACGTCCTCCGGGTCGAGGAACTTGAACAGCGGCTGGAAGCCGTTGAACAGCATCGTCAGGTCCAACGCGGGCTGGGTCTCGTCGAGCGAGAACGTGTAGCCGGCGCGCAGCGGCTCGCCTCCGGGCGACCCCGGTTCGAGAGCGATGTAGCGCTGCCCGATCAGGTTGCGGAACCGCAGCTCGGCGCGGGTCCCCTCGACCATCGGCGCCGAGTCGGCCGCAGTGAAGACCACCTCGGCGGTGTCGTTGTGGTGCAGCCCGATGGACTGGACGGTGCCGATCTTCACCCCCGCCATCCGCACGTCGTCGCCCTTGTTGAGGCTGGTCACGTCGGTGAAGAGCGCCGTGAACGTACGCCCCGACGAGGTCGATCCGTTGGAGATCGTCGTCGCCAGGGCCGCCATCGCCAGGACTGTCACCAGCGCGAAGACCACCGACTTGGTGAGCGTCACCGCGACCGAGCCGCCGCTGTTCAGTCTCATCGGACGATCACCTCCGTGCCTCGCAGGGTCGGGCCGAGCAGCAGGCTCGACCAGGTCGGATACTCATCAGGTGCCAGGCCTTCCGCTGGTGCCATCACCTCGGCGATCAGCTGGTTCTCGCTCTTGGAGTTCTGCTCGCCCAGGCCCGTGGTCGCGCCGAAGGTGCGCACCCGGTCCGTCGGTGGTGCCTCGATCTGGTCGGCGGTGTCGGCCGTCCCGGTGACGGCGGGCTGGCTGCCGGTCCGGCCGGTGACGTACGGGCATCGGGGGCCGCCGGTGCGCAGCTTCGGGACGTAGCCGGAGGGGTAGGGCTGCCGGATGTCGGAGACGCTGACCAGCGCATGGAAGCCGGGCTCGTCGGTGCCCTTGCCGAGGTTCTTGGCCATCGCCGGCGCGTAGTCGCGCAGGGCGCTGAAGAGGCACGGGAAGGAGGAGGCGTACGGGCTGACCGCGCGGAGCGCGTCGCGCGAGGTGTCGGAGAGCACCACGATCGTCTCCCGGTTGCGCTCGAGCCAGCGGTCGGTGTCGGCCGCCGTCGTGGTCACCGACCGGAATGTGTCGGCGAGCTGTCTCTGCTGGTCAACCAGGGTCTCGGCGGTCACGGTCATGGTGTCCAGCGCGTCCAGCAGATCCGGCGCGGCCTCCTCGTAGTGGCCCGCGACCCGGCCGAGCGAGGCGAGGTCGTCGGCCAGCTGCGGGACCAGCGGGTTGAGCTTCCTCAGGTAGTCCGCCCACGCCGAGAAGACCTGGCCGATGTCGTCGCCGTTGTCTCGCAGCATCGTGGCCAGCTCGCTCAGCGTCGCGTTGAGCTTGTGGGGCTGGATCGCCTTGAGCACCGGGAGCAGCTCGTCGAGCACCTCCTCCAGCTCGACCGCCTCGTCGGAGCGGTCCTGCTCGATGGTGTCGCCGGCCGACAGCTCCGGCCCCGAGGCCGGTTGCAGCGCCACGTACCGCTCCCCAAAGAGGGTCTTGGGCAGCAGCCGCGCGGTGGTGTCGGCCGAGAGATCGGAGAGTACGTCCGGCTCCAACGCCAGGGTCAGCTCGGCGCCACCCTCGCGGGCAGAGACGGTGCGGACGGTGCCGACCGGCACCCCACGCAGCTTGACGTCGGAGCCCTCCTGGAGGGCGTTGCCGAGGGTGCCGGTCGTCAGCGTGACCTCGGAACGGTCGACGAAGGTCTGGTCGTAGGCGAGCCAGGCGCCGAGCGCCACCGCCGCGACCACGGCCAGGTAGCACAGGCCGAGGAAGGCATCGCGAAGCCTGCTGAGCTCAATTTTCGGGGGCCTCATCCCGCGATCCTCACCGTCGTGGTCGCGCCCCACATCGCCATCGAGAGGGCGAGGTCGAGCAGCGCGACGACCACGATGGTCCGCCGCACCGAGCGCCCGACCGCGATCCCGACCCCCGACGGCCCGCCGCTGGCGTAGAAGCCCAGCCGGCAGTGGATCAGGATGATCAGGATCGAGAAGATCAGCACCTTCCCGAAGCTCAGCAGGATGTCGATGGGCGGCAGGAAGAGCTGGAAGTAGTGGTCGTACGTCCCGGCCGACTGCCCGTGGAAGTAGACCGTCACCATCCGCGAGCCGGCATAGGAGGTCAGCAGCCCGACGACGTAGAGCGGGATGATCGCCACGAAGCCGGCGACCACGCGGGTCGAGACCAGGTAGGGGATCGTGCCCAGCCCCATCACCTTGACCGCGTCGATCTCCTCGTTGATCCGCATCGCGCCGAGCTGCGCGGTGAACCCGGCGCCGACGGTCGCCGACATCGCCAGGGCAGCCACCAACGGCGCGATCTCGCGGGTGTTGAAGTAGGCGGAGATGAAGCCGTTGAGCGTCGAGGTGCCGATCTGGTCGAGCGCTGCGTACCCCTGCATGCCGACGACCGTGCCGACGAAGATGCTCATCCCCGTCATCACGCCGATGGTGCCGCCGATGACCGCGAGCGCGCCGGTGCCGAAGGAGACCTCGGAGAGGATCCGGAGGATCTCGCGCGGGTAGTGCCGGATCGCCGTCGGGATCCCGACCAGCACCTTCCCGTAGAACCGGATGTCCTTCCCGGTCTGCACGAGCCCGTCCAGGGAGCGATCGAGCCTCGACCGCTTCTTGACCACATCAACGGTGGCCATGTCAGGCCCCCTTCCCGGGGACGAGCTCGAGATAGAGCGTCGTGATCACGAAGTTGACGAAGAAGAGGAGCAGGAAGGTGACGACGACCGACTGGTTGACCGCCTCCCCCACCCCCTTCGGCCCGGGCTTGGTGTTGAGCCCCTGGTAGGCGGCGACGAGGCCGGCGATGAGCCCGAAGAGCACCGCCTTGAGCTCGCCCACCCACAGGTCGGAGAGCTGGGCGAGGGCGGTGAAGGAGGAGAGGTACGCCCCGGGCGTCCCGCCCTGGATGATGACGTTGAAGAAGTAGCCGCCCAGGACGCCGACGACGCTGACCAGGCCGTTGAGCAGCACCGCCGCGAGCACGCAGGCGAGCACGCGTGGCACCACGAGCGCCTGGATCGGATCGACCGCGATCACCCGCATCGCGTCGATCTCGTCGCGGATCGTCCGGGATCCCAGATCGGCGCAGATCGCCGCTCCGCCGGCCCCCGCGATCACCAGCGAGGTCACGATCGGGGCTGCCTGCTGCACGACGGCGAGCACCGAGGCGGCGCCGGTGAACGACTGCGCCCCGATCTGCACCGTCAGCGTGCCGAGCTGCAGCGCGATCACCGCTCCGAACGGGATAGCGACCAGCATCGCCGGGATCCAGGAGATCGAGGTGACGAACCAGAACTGGTCGAGCAGCTCGCGGGCCGCGAACGGCCTGCGGAACGCCGCCCGGAAGGTGTCCAGACCCAGCGCGAAGAGCGCCCCGACCTGGTCGAGCCCCCGGCTGACCGGGTCCTTGACCTTCGTCCTCGGTGCTCGGTCAACGTCGTCGTCATCAGCGGTGTAGAGCGTCGCCGCACCGCTCGCGACCCGAGCGCCGTGCCGCTCGACCGCGGCCCGCGGGGAGCCGTTGGCGGGGGCGAGCTGGCGCGGCAGCACCTCGATGGCGCGAGCGCCGGCGCGTACGGTCGCCACGCCGCCCGACGGGTAGTAGGCCTCGCCCTCGACGTAGTCGTCGTTGACCCCGTGGTCGGTCTCCTCGCTCATCCCGATCGGCCCGATCGGGTCGCCGCTCATGAACTGGGAGACGACCGGGTGGTCGGTGAGCAGGAACTCCTCGCGCGGGCCGTACATCACCAGGCGGCGGCGGTAGAGCATGCCGAGGTTGTCCGGCAGCGTACGTGCCAGCTCGATGTTGTGGGTGACCACCAGCATCGTGGCGTCGGTGGCCGCGTTGACGTCGACCAGCAGCTGGGCCAGGTTGGCCGTACGCACCGGGTCGAGCCCCGAGTCGGGCTCGTCGCACAGGATGATCGAGGGCTCGGTGACCAGCGAGCGGGCCAGGCCGGCGCGCTTGCGCATCCCGCCGGAGATCTCGCCTGGCAGCTTGTGCTCCTGGCCGAGCAGCCCGACCAGGTCGAGCTTGTCGTTGGTGATCTGCCGGATCTCCGACTCGCGCTTCTTGGTGTGCGCACGCAGCGGGAAGGCGACGTTGTCGAAGACGCTCATCGAGCCGAAGAGCGCACCGTCCTGGAAGAGCACCCCGAACCGCTTGCGCAGCTCCTGCCGCTGCGACTCGCGCGCCTTCACCATGTCGACCCCGTCGACCAGGCAGGCGCCGGCCTCCGGCCGCAGCAGCCCCATCAGCGACTTCAGGAACACCGACTTCCCGGTGCCTGAGGGCCCCAGCAGCGCGGTGATCTCGCCCTGCGGCAACGTGAGGGTCACGTCGCTCCAGATGTTCTGGGACCCGAAGCTCTTGGTGAGCCCGGTGACCTCCACGGTTCCGCCCATCGCGGGACCTCCCTGTTCTGCCGTTGTGGGGTGCGTCGACGATCGGGACAGTACGTGTGGCACTGATCACACGGGAGAGTAAATTCGCTCAGGCATCAAATGAGTGCCCTGATTTGTCACGCGCATGACAAATCGGCCGACTGGATCTGGCGCACTCACGCCGTTCGGCCCGCTTGGTGGAACAGTCGTACCGCAATTCGGGGGCAGGCTTGGCAAAGACGTGCCATGGTGGTCGACACCTTCTCGGGCATGTTGGACGAAGGAGTTTGACGTGCGACGGAGCACGAGATGACGCAGACCCAGCAGTCCCCCGGTCTACCCGGTTCCGCCGTGTGGATGCTGAAGAGCCTCGAGAGCGAGGTGCGGCCGATCGCGCGCAAGATCACCCGTCACCTGCGCGAGGGGCTGCCGGCTGAGACCGAGGGCTTCGAGGAGCTCATCTTCACCGCTGTGCACGGCGCGATGTCGCACTTCATCGACCTGGGCCTCGGGCGTTCGGCGCCCTACATCGCGATCGACGACCACTTCCGCAAGGTCGGTTTCAAGGTCGCCGCACTGGGCCAGGACCGGGCCATCGTCGACCAGGGCATCGACATGGCCACGACCGAGCTCTGGGACGAGCTGCGGCGCCGGGCGGTCGAGAACGAGCTCTCCGCCGCGGCCCTGAACGCGCTCAACGAGATGATGACGACGTACGTCGACCACCTGACCTCGCAGGTCAGCAAGGGCTTCGAGGCCGGCACCGAGGCTCGGGACCAGGACAACGACGTCGCCCGGGCGCGGCTGATCGACCGGATGCTGTCGGGGGCCTCCGCCGACGAGATCGAGGTGCAGGCAGCGTTGGGCGACTGGGCACTGCCCGAGAAGGTGACCGTGATGGCGGTCGAGCTGCGAGACGGCGGCCGGATCCCGTCCGACGCTCTGTCCGCCACCGCCCTCACCCGTCGCCGCGAGCCGACCCAGGTGGTGATGTGCCCGCCTCGCGACACCGAGGCGGTGACCAAGGAGGTCCGGGCGGCGGCCCCCAAGGCGCGGGTCTCGATCTGCTGGCCCGTGCCACCCGAGGACGTACCCGCCGCCTGGCGCTGGGCCAACCGCGCCCTGGCGCTGGTCAACGCCCGGGTGATCCCGGCCAAGCCGGTCATCGACTGCCTCGCCTACCGCACCGAGATCTGGCTCCACGCCGAGCCGGTGATGCGCCGCCAGCTCGCCCAGGAGCTGCTCGAGCCGCTGCTGGCCGAGTCGGCCAACTCCCGCGAGATCCTCACCGAGACCCTGCTGGTCTGGCTCGAGACCCGGGAGAGCGCCCCGGCGATCGCGGCGGTCCTCGGCGTACACCCGCAGACGATCCGCTACCGCTGGAAGCGGATCAACGAGCTCTTCGGGGAGTCCCTGCGCGACCCCGAGTTCGTCACCCAGCTCCTGCTGCTGCTCAAGGCGAGCGTGCCGCTGTGGGTCGCCGGCGACCAGAGCGACTTCGACCGCTACCAGCAGCAGACCGGCTGACTTGGAGCCGCTCATGGTGGAAGTGATCGTTCTCATGGCCGGTGCTGTCGTCGCGTACGTCCTGGGGTCGGCCTTCCCGCACATCGTCGCGGGCTGGGCCGGGCGCCGGCACGGGATCGAGTCGGTGCCGCGGTCCTCCTGGGCGCTCGCTGCCAGAGTCGACACCGTGGTGCTCGACCGGTGGGGGACGGTGACCACCGGGCGGCTCGTGGTGACCACCGTCGACCCGCTCGACCCCGACCACCTGCGCAACCTGCGCTGGTTCGCGGGAGCGCTGGAGCACGAGGCCGAGGGCCCGCTCGCCCGCGCGGTCGCCCGGCTCTCGCCGCGGGGCAAGGTGACCGACTTCGGTGTCGTTTCCGGATCAGGGGTGCGGGGGTCGGTGGACCGGCATCCGGTACGCGTCGGGCGGCCGTCCTGGGTCGGCATGGCCGAGCGCACCGACCGCGGCACCGTCCTCGGCGTCGAGCTCGACGGTCGGCCGCTGGGCTATGTCGTGGTCGGCGACCAGCCGCGCGAAGACGCGGGCGCGTCGGTGTCACGGCTGACGGCGGCGGGCGTGACGCCGGTGCTGGTCTCCGACGACACCGACCGCGAGACCGAGCACCTCGCCGAGACCTGCGGGATCGAGCGGTGGCACTCCGAGATCGCCCCCGAGAAGCGGGAGCGGCTCGTCGCCGAGCTGCAGGAGCAGGGACGGGTGGTCGCCTTCGTGAGCGCTCGCCCCGAGGACGCCGAGGCCCAGGCGGCGGCCGACCTGGCCGTGGGCGGGAGCTCCGGCGTACGGCTGGCGGATCTCGACGTCCGGCGCGTCGCCGAGCTGATCTCGCTCGCTCGCGGGGCTGTCGTGGGGCGCCGTTGGGCCGGGCCCGTCGCACTGGTGCCTGCGGTGGTCGGGGCGGTGCTGACGATCCTGGGCGCCGGCTCGGTCCTGCTCGCCGCGGGGTGCGCGCTGCTCTGCCTGGTGACCGCGGCCGTGGCCGCGGCGATTCCGGTGTCGAGGACCGGAAACTTGTCACGTACGTGAGTAGTTTCGGGGATTCTCGGCCCGGATCGCGCCCAGCCCGTTGTGGCGGGGCTCACATGATGGCTGGATCGGTGACATCGCCCCACCCCGCCCGACCCGAGGATGTGACCGAGGATGACCCCACGACCCGGTCTGCTGTTCAAGGCAGCTGCGCTGCCCGTCGCCGCCGCCACCGCCGCCTGGACGATCCATGCGATCCAGGAGGGCCGGCCCATCGACGCCACGGCCAGCGTGCGCCAGGTGCCGGTCGAGGTGCCGACTCATGAGCTGCTGCCACCGGTGAGCGTCTCCGCGGTCAAGCCCATCCCCAAGGTCAGTCCCACCCTCGCAGCCAAGCCTGCCGGGTTCGCCGCCGAGGCGGCCGCCGGCGTCATCCCCGAGACCGCGCTCTCCGCCTACCAGCGCGCCGCGACGGTGCTGGCCGACGCCGACCCGGGCTGTCATCTCGACTGGTCGCTGATCGCCGCCATCGGGCGGGTCGAGTCCGACCACGGCCGTGCCGGGGGTAACACGCTGTCCGCTTCCGGGGTCGCGACGCCCGGGATCTTCGGCGTACCTCTCACCGGGGCCGCCGGGACCGCACGCATCCTCGACACCGACGGCGGCACCTACGATCGCGACCTCGTCTACGACCGCGCGGTCGGGCCGATGCAGTTCATCCCGTCGACCTGGTCCGACGTCGGGGTCGACGCCGACGGCGACGGGCGCCGCGACCCGCAGGACGTCGACGACGCCGCGCTCGCCGCCGCGGTCTACCTGTGCTCCGGCTCCGCCGACCTGTCCACCGAGGCCGGGCAGCGCTCGGCGGTGCTGCGCTACAACCACAGCGAGGCGTACGTCTCGGCGGTCCTGCAGATCGCCGACGGCTATCGGCTCGGGACCTTCGAGGCACCGACCGATGTCGTCCTGCCTGCCGCGCAGATCCCGGTCACCTCCGCCTCCGACCTCGAGCCGCTCTCCGGCGCCTCGCCCAGCGCCCAGCCGCCCCGGCGCTCGGGCGGCTCACCCTCGGGCGGGACGGACACCGGTACGCCCAGCGGCGGCTCGACCACGCCCTCCTCCCCCTCGCCGTCGGGCTCCCCCGGCGATGACGGGTCCGTCGTCCCGTCGCCCACCTCGGGCCCGGACCCGAGCGGCTCCCCCACGGGGTCACCGACCGAGACGCCCACCGAGACGCCCACGGAGACACCGACCGAAACACCCTCCGAAACACCCACCGAGGAGCCGACACCCACCGAGACCCCGACCGAGGCTCCGTCGGAGACCCCGACCGCGACCGAGACGGCCACCGAGTCCGCCGGCCCGGAGGCTTCCGCGAGCACGTCCTGAGACTCGGCCCCAACCGTGTTGGCCTCGGCGCGCCCTCCCCTCGCACCCTCTCGACCATCGCTCTCCCCCGCTGGTCGAGCCGGCGCACGAAAAGTGTCGGGGCCAACACCCCTCGTTCACGGTAAATCGCGTTACAAGGCCACTCAGTGCGGGCACACTGGGAGACGCTGCTGACACCCCACCGGGAGCCGCCTCGATGCTGACCGATACCGACCGTCTCGTTGCTCATGTCGCGCGCCTCGGCGAGGAGCACCCACCGATCCCGATGGACTCGGTCGACTTCACCGTGAACGACCCGGCAGGCTTCGGGGCTCGCTTCGGCCATGTGCTCGACTACATGGCGCGGGTCGAGCTCGAGGTCGACCGCAACGTACTCGAGATCTCGACCATGCTCCCCAACCCACCCGAGGTCGACAAGCAGTTCTACGCCGAGGTGTGGCAGCCGCAGGAGATCCAGCACGGACTGATCCTCGACCGCCTCCAGCAGATCCTCGGCCGCCCGCCGGCGACCACCGACCTGGACCACGTCGGCCTGAAGCTGAAGGTGCTCGGCCTGCTGGCTCACCTGGAGCCGTTCCAGGACGTCTGCCGGATGCTCTACTACCTGACCGGCATGGCCACCGAACGCTCCGCGGTGATCGCCTACAACCTGCTCCACGACGGGGTCATCGAGACCGGCGAGCACGCCGTCGCCGACACCGTCATCGCGCCGATCAAGCGCCAGGAGCCGGGCCACTACGCCTTCTACCAGCTCTCCGCCCGCGCCCACTGGGCCACGCTCGCCGCCTGGCAGAAGTGGCTGGTCCGACGCCTGCGCCGGATCTCCTTCGCCCCCGTCGGGGTCAACAACGTCACCCAGCTCGCCGACTTCGGCGACGTCATGGAGACCCTGGGTGTCGATCACGAAGGCCGCGACCTCGCCGCCGACGTGGCCAGGGTCGAGCAGGAGCTCCTCTGGGCCCGCGACCGCGGCCTACCCGTCCCCGACTACGTCACCCGCGCCTTCCGCGAGGCGGTCGAGGCAGCTCGGGCACGCGTGGCCGCCTGAATGTTCACCGAGCTACCTCGGTGAACATCCCACCGTCACCCGCGCCACTTCGACACGAGCATCTCGACCGTCGCGCCCTTGATCGCCCGGCTTCCGGGAACCGTCCCGACGACCGTGCCCGCCTTCCAGCGTGACTTGACCCGCTTGCCGACGACCGGCTTGAACCCGGCCGCCTTGAGCCGGGCGGTGGCCCGGGCGACGGAGAGCCCCTCGACCTTCGGGATCTTGACACCCTTGCCGTTGACGACGCTGGCTCCGGGACGTACGAAGCTCGCGGAGCCCAGCTTGCCGTCGATCGCCCGCATCGCGTCGGCCCACATCGGGCCGGCGACGGTCGAGCCCGACGCCGAGGCGACGTACCCGCCGCGCAGGCGCTGCCCGTTGAGGGAGACCCACTTGCCCTCGTAGTTGGCGCCGGCGATCATCGAAGCGGTCGCCAGCTTGGGCGTGTAGCCGTTGAACCACACCGCGCGGTTGCTGTTGGTGGTCCCGGTCTTGCCTGCGGACGGCACGCCCAGCGCGAGCCGCTGCCCGAACCCTCCCGGCTGCAGCACGCCGCGGAGGATGTCGTTCATCGCATCGGCGGTGCCAGTACGCATCACCTGCTCGCACGAGGAGGCGTACTCCTTCATCGTCTTCCCGTCGGGGCCGACGATCTCGGTCACCGGACGCGAGTCGCAGTGCTTGCCGCGAGCACCGAACGTCGCGTACGCCTCGGCCATCTCCAGCGGGCTGACATCGACCGGGCCGAGGGTGAAGGACGGCACCCGCTCGTGGGCGGGATCGGTCAGGCTGACACCCATCTTCTTCGCGAGCGCGTAGGGGGCGCAGACGCCGGTGAACTGCTCGAGCCGGACGTAGAAGGTGTTCACCGACTCGCGGGTGCCGGTGTAGAGGTTCTTGTTGCCCGAGGTGGTCGAGTTGCCGACTGGGTAGGGGTTGGAGCTGAAGTTGCCCTCGCCGGGGCAGTTGGCGAAGGACCCCTGGTTGAACGTCCTCTTGGCCGGCGACGGGATCTCCTGCCTGAGCGGGAAGCCCTTCTCGATCGCCGCGGCGCCGACGAAGACCTTGAAGGTCGAGCCTGCCTGGAAGCCGTTGGCGTCGCCGTACTCCTTGGGCACCAGGTAGTTCAGGTAGGACTCGCCCTTCTTCCGGTTCTCGCCCATCGGCCGCGACTGCGCGAGCGCCTTGACGTTGCCGGTGCCGGGCTCGACCATCGCCAGGGCGCCGACGGCGTTGTCGGTGGGCGAGACGCGGCCGCTCACCGACCGCTGCGCCGCCTTCTGGAAGCTCGCGTCGAGGGTCGTCCTGATGGTCAGGCCGCCGGTCTGGAGCAGCCGCCAGCGCTCGGCCTCGGTCTCGCCCAGCGACTTGTCGGCGAGCAGCCACTGCAGCGCGTAGTCGCAGAAGAACTCAGCCGAGGATCCGAAGCAGCCGTTTCGGCTGTCCTGGACGTTGAGCCCCAGCTCGCTCTCCTTGAGCTTCTCCGCGTCGGCCCGCGGCAAGTCGCCGACCTGGGCCAGCCGCTCGAGCACCAGGTTGCGGCGCGCCACCGTGGCGTCTGGGTAGTCGGTCGGGTCGTAGCCGGTCGGGTTCTTCACCATCCCGGCCAGCATCGAGGCCTGGCCCCAGGTCAGGTCGGCGGCGTCGACGCCGAAGTAGTGCTTCGCGGCAGCCTGGACCCCGTAGGCGGAGTCACCGAAGTAGGCCGCGTTGAGGTAGCGCTCGAGGATCCAGTCCTTGTCGTGGTTCTCCTCGAGCCAGATCGCGTAGCGGAGCTCGCGGATCTTGCGGGCCGTGGACTTCTCGGTCGCGGCGGCCCGCTCCTCGTCGGTGTCGGCCCTGTAGACGAGAGTCGTCTTGACCAGCTGCTGGGTGATCGACGAGCCGCCCTGCACCGAGCCCGACTCGGAGGCCGAGTTGCGCAGCAGCGCCCGAAGCGTGCCCTTGAGGTCCATCGCGCCGTGCTCGTAGAAGCGGCTGTCCTCGATCGCGAGCAGCGCCTTCGGCATGTTGGGCGAGATCTGGTCGAGCGCCTTGTAGGACCGGTTCTGGTCGTAGAGGGTCGTGATCACCTTGCCGTGCACATCCAGGATGCGGGTCGTCTGCGACAGCTCGCCCATGTCGATGTCGAGGGGCAGCTCGTCGATCGCCTGGGCGCCGGACTTGGCCGCGACGCCGGTCAGGTGGATGAACGGGACCGCCATGCCGGAGGCGACCAGCCCGGTCACCGCGGCGACGCCGATGAGAGCCGCGAACCGCATCACGACGCGATGAAAGGGGAGGGAACGAACGACTTTGCGCGCCAAGATGGGGGCTCCTACCCGGGCCTCGAGCCAGGACCGGCGAGGGTTGCTTGAAGATCGGAGAACAGGTGTTCAGAATACCGGAAGGGCCCACACCGGCCGCGTTCGATCCGCCACACTTCACCCTGTGAACCCATCGGTCTCCGGCATCGCAGTGGCATGGCACCCCGCGATCGCCGAGCTCCTCCAGACGTACGCCGCCTCCGGCCGTCTCGGGTTCACCGAGGTGGTCGCGGAGAACACCGCACCGGCGCGGGTCCCGCAGGCCGTCCTGGATCTCGGCGTCCCGGTCATCGCGCACGGCGTCACCCTCGGCCTGGCCGGCGCCGCCCACCCGGCGGCGGACCGCCTCACCCGGCTGGCCGAGCTCGCCGAGGTCCTGGACAGCCCGTTCGTCTCCGAGCACGTCGCGTTCGTGCGGGCGAGCGACTCCGCCGACCCGCTGCACGGCGACGTCCTGGAAGCGGGCCACCTGCTGCCGCCACCGCGCACGAAGGACTCGCTCGACGTGCTGATCGACAACGTCCGGATCGCGCAGGGCCAGCTGCCGGTGCCGCTCGCGGTCGAGAACATCGCCGCCACCTTCACCTGGCCCGAGGACACCATCAGCGAGCCCGACTTCCTCACCGAGCTAGTCGAGCGCACCGGCGTACACCTCGTCCTCGATGTCGCCAACCTCTACGCCTCCGCGGTCGCCCGTGGCTCCGACCCCGTCGCCGATCTGGCCCGCTTCCCGCTCGACGCGGTCGCATACATGCACGTCGCCGGCGGCACCGAGCGCGAGGGCCTCTACATCGACACCCACGCCCACCCGATGCCTGCGCCGGTGCTGTCGCTGCTCGCGACCGCGGTCGAGGCGTACGCCGGGCGCCGGCTCCCCGGGGTCATGCTCGAACGCGACGCTGATGTGTCACCGCAGACCGTCGACCCTGAGTTCACGAAGCTCGCCGAGGCGATCGCTACGCCTTCGGCAGATCCGCCCCGCCTGTGACCGGAGCCTGATGCTGCGGGAAGGTGGCCTCGGCCGAGACCTCGTCCACCAGCGTGGTGCGACAGAAGGCCTCGCCGAACGGCGTCAGGTGCACCGAGCGGCGCACGATCTTGGCGAACTTCACCGAGTGCAGCGCGCCGAGCACGTCGGGCTGGGCCTCGAGGACCTGGTACTCCAACGGGTCTGGCAGCGGCTCCTTGGAGAACCACACCAGCCCGAGCCGGAACAGGTTGTTGAGATAGGCCGGCACCCGGTCGGGATAACGCACGCCGCTGCGCCCCGCGATCATGTTGAGACCGGGCGCGATCATGGCGCTGCCGACGAGCCCTGCCGGCCCACCGGTGCGAATGTCGACCGAGGGCTGCGGCCCGGCCTGAAGCAGGTAGAGCAGCATCCGCGCCTCGTCAGGCGCGAGCTCGTCGAGGATCCGGCCATACGCCGGGTGCCCCTGCTCATCGGCCCAGACGTCGCGGGAGCGGTCGAGCAGCTCGGCCCCTCGTCGGCGCAGGACCGGCAGGGAGTCCTGGGACGCCTCGGCCTCCCGCGTGCGGGCGAGCACGACATCGCGACCGGCGGCCTCGTAGTCGGCATCGGAGAGCTCCATCACCTGGTTGGTGCCGGGCATGATGATCCGGGCCGCGGTGCCGGCGACGATGCCCACCGCCTCGGCCGTCTCCCGCACCAGCCCCACGCGTACGTCCTGGTCGACCATCGCCCGGGCGACCCGGATCCCGGCGCGGCCGGAGGTGCGCAGTCCCCACCCGGCCGTGTGCCAGGCAGCCCCCGCGGCCACCCTCGCCAGACCGGGAGCGGTGCCGGCCACGGCGGAGGCGGTCGGGATGACCTTGCCGAGGAGACTCATGTCGGAAAGATTAGAAGGTGAAGGAAGCCGCCCGCGAGTCCCATGATCGCGCCGTGGGCGTAGAGCATCCATTCGTCCTCCTTGATCGCTGACCTCATCATGTCCACGAAGTCGCCCGGCGGGAGCTCCTTGGTGCGCCGCGCGACCAGGTCACGGATCTTGTCCGCCTGGTGACGGCTGAAGCCGGGATCGCGGAACGGCACCAGCGTACGATCCGCCGCCTCGTTGGCCACCGAGGTGCTGATCCGGTCGAACCGCTCCGAGCCGAGCGCTATCCGCACCGCACCGCGGTAGGGACCGGCCGCCCGGTCCACCGCGGGCATCAGCGCGTTGATCAGCAGCTTGCGGGTGGCGTCGCCGCGGGGGCCGTCGAGCAGGAAGTCGCCGATCCGCTCGAGCGTGATCACGTCGGTGGCGATGATGTCGGCGTAGACCTCCGCGGCCTGCTCCTGGCGGCGCGGGAAGAGACCCTGCACCTTGATCCCCAGGATTCGTCGCGGCTCGGCGGGCTCGAAGATCAGCCACATGCCGAGCAGGTTGGTCACCCAGCCGACGACCACGCCGAGCACGGGAAGCAGCCACCAGACGTGGAAGGTCTGGTCGATCAGCGCCACCGGGATACCGAGCAGGAAGCCGAAGATGAACCCGAAGGCGACCATCAGGTTGAGCTCGCGCTGCCCGAAGTCACGGAAGATCCTGACCACCAGGGCGGGGTTCTTGCGGAAGTGGTCGATGACCATCAGCTTCGGGTCGAGCAGCTGGTCGATGTGTACGCCGATGTCGTCGGTGACCTTGTGCACGATCGAGGGGAGCTGCGCCTGCACCCGGACGGCGATCGCGTCCTTGACCGGCCGCGGCAGGTCGCGCCAGAGCCGGGGGTGCTCGCGCATCATGATCTGTTCGACCAGCTCGGGCACCTCCGGGCGGAAGGTCTCCACGATGTGCGTGGCGATCTCCGAGGGGCCGAGCTGCTGGTAGAAGTCGCTGGGCGTGCCGAGCTTGGCGATCGCCTTGTCGACGGCGATCGAGCCCATCTTCGCGGCCCGTGCGGGGATGATGCCCTGCCAGCCGATCCCGCCCTGGGCGAAGCCCGGGACCTCTTGCAGCTTGTGCGGCAGCACCCTGGTCAGCTCGCGCAGCCCGGGCACCTGGAACCCCTTGAAGGAGAGCGGGGAGAAGAGCATGTAGAGGCCCGACCAGTTGATCAGCCAGCCGATCACCCCGGTGAAGATCGGGATGGTGATCAGCGAGAGCCAGTGGACGTGGGCAGCCCAGTCCTCGAACCAGCTGACCAGCGAGTCCTGCCACTCCGGCGACATCCGAGCTCCTTCCGCCAGAGTTACAGACCGTCAGTATGCGTACCCTACCCACAGGCGAACGCAAACACCCTGAAGCGTCTGCTATTCGGTTGAGGCCTCCGTCGCGGCGCCGGGCGGGATCTCATGGCTCGGCAGCCGGTCGAGATCCTCGACGTCGGCGAAGCAAGCCCGGGCGAAGTCCTGCCCGAACGGGGTCAGGTGGATCGAGCGCCGCTTGATCCGGGCACCACCCTTGGCGTGCAGAGCCGCGAGTACGTCGGGTTGCGCCTCGACCACCTGGTAGCGGATCAGCTCGCTGACCGGGTCCTCGGACTGCCAGACCAGACCGAGCCGGGTCAGGTTGTTGAGGTACTGCGGCACCAGCGACGGGTAGCGCACGCTGGCTTGCGCTCCGATCATGGTCAGTCCCCGGGCGATCATCCGAGCCCCGCGAAGGTGTCCGATCAGGCCGCCCTCGACCACGTCGACGGCCGGCTGTGGGCCGTCCTTGAGCATCAGCACCAGGATGCGGGCCTCGTCGGGGGCCAGCTCGTTGAGGATCGACACGAAGGCCGGATGGCGCTCGTTCTCGTCCCATACGTCACGCGAGCGGCGCAGCAGCTCCTCGCCGGTCCGCCGCAGTCGGTCGGGTTCCGTGCCCGGGGCGACTCCGTTGACCCGCGCGGCGCGACCCTCCATCGCAGCCCGCGCGCTCTCGGCGGCCGGCAGCGCGAACCGCTCCAGCAGACCCGTGACCGGGTTGCCCGTGGCGACCCGTTTCGCGAGGGCGGTCACCTGGCGGGCGTTGGTCGCCACGTCCTCGGTGAGCCGGACCGCCTCGTCGGGATCGACGACCGCCTTCGCGACCCGCCCCACCCCTCGGGCGTACGTCCTCAGCCCCCAGCCCGCGGTGTGGACGACCGTGACCGCGGAGATCCGAAGCAGGCCCGGGAGGGCCTCCATCGCATCGTCGACGAGACCGCCGCTCGGGGCCGGCGTGGGCATGCGGTGCATCCCCTCCCGGCCCTCGACGAGCTCTTCGGGCGGCTCGATCGAGCGTGGTCGACGGGCCTCCGGCTCGGTGTTGATGTGGAGGGCGCTCACAACACGTTCCACCATTCGAAGACTGCGACGTGCAGAAACCCGCCCGCCAGCCCCATGATCGCCCCATGGGCGTAGAGCAGCCACTCGTCCTCCTTGATCGCGGCTCTCATCATCTCAACGAAGGTCTTCGGGGGCAGCGCACGGCACCGGTCGGCGATCAGCCGGCGGATGTTGCACGACTGCTGCTGGCTGAAGGCGGCGTCGCGCAGCGGGGTGAGCGTGTAGTCGACGGCCTGCTCGGCGACCGAGGACCGGATCGCGTCGAACCTCCTGGTCCCGACCGCGACCCGGACCGCGCCGTACGCCGGTCCGACCGCGGCGTTGACCGCCGGCTCGAGGGCCGCCGCGAGCATCTGCCGGGTGCGGTCGCCGGATGGCCCGTTGAGGAGGTGCTCCCCGATGTGCTCGAGCGTGATCACGTCCTGGGCGATGTGCTTGCCGTAGACGTCGGAGGCCTGCCACTGCCGCCGGGCGAAGAGCGCCTGGATCTTGAACGGCCCGATCCGCCTGGGCTCGGCGGGCTCGAAGATGAGCAGCATGCCGAGCAGGTTGGTCGTCCAGCCGACCAGTACACCGAGGATCGGCAGCAGCCACCAGATGTGGAAGGCCTGGTCGACGACGGCGACCGGGATGCCGAGCAGGAAGCCGAAGATCGCCCCGAAGACGACCATCATCCGCAGCTCACGGGCCCCGAAGTCCTTGAAGATCCGCACGATGATCGAGGGATCCTTCTCGAAGTTCTCGATCACCATGATCTTCGGGTCGAAGATCTGGTCGATGTGGTTGCCGATCTCGACGGTCACGGCACCGACGACTTCGGGGAGCCGGTCCTGGACCCGCTGGATCACGACCGTACGCAGCGGGCGCGGCAGATCGCGCCAGAACCGGGGATGCTCACGCCACATGATCTCGTCGACGAGCAGCGGGATCTCGGGACGGAAGACGTCGACGATGTGGGCGGCGATCTTGTCCGGCTCGAGCTGCTCGTAGAAGTCGCGGGCGGTCGCCATCTGCGACAGCGCCCGGTCGACGGCGATCGAGCCCATCTTCGCGGCCCGTGCCGGCACGATCCCCTGCCAGCCGAGCCCGCCGCGCAGGATGCCCGGGATCTCCTGGACCTTGCGCGGCAGCGAGCCGGCGATCTGCTTGAGCCCCGGCACGGTGATCCCGTGGAAATGGATCGGGGAGAAGAGCATCCACAGCCCCGACCAGTTGATGAGCCAGCCGATCACAGCGGTGAAGATCGGGACCGACCAGAACTCGAACCAGTCGATGTCCCACCCGGAGAGCACGTCGACGACGCTAGACACGGGACCCCTCGTATTTCGGTCAGTGAGTCTCCCGCTATCCGGAGACTGCACCGATCAACACAGAGGCGCGCCGAGAGTCACCGAGCTGGGAGATATCTCGCCCGCGCTGCGCGCAGGCGTCACTTCAGATCCTGCCCGATCACCTGGGTTCGGTCCAGGGCGACGCTCGCACCGGGCGCCACATCTGTCACAGGAAACAGGCAATTCCTGCACTTCTCAGGTGTTGCATTGCCAGAGAAGTGCAGGAATACCCGGTTAACCGGGTATTCCAACGACCACCGACCTTGAAAATTGGAAGGACCCGGTGGGTCCGTCTCGGGTCGGCTCCACCGGGTCCGCCGCGTGTGCCCCGACCATATGGGGGTTGGTCCGACACCCGCGGCTTACTCATCAGTATGCGGGCATCGCACCAACATCGGTTTTACCCGAAATCCACAACTCCCCAACAAATCTGTCAAGCGATCAGTAGGGCCGTTTAGCCCTGCTGCTGGCGCCGCCAGACCACGATCGCCTGTCCTGGCGGGGCCTGGCGAACCGCAGGAAGCCTGTTGGTGGGCCCCTTCGGTTCGGGCGCCGCCGCCCTCGCCTGGGCGAGCGCCTCGCGGGTCGCGGCCAGCTCGTGCAGCAGTTCCTCGTTGCGTCGGCGCAGGGCGTCGACGTGCTGCTCGAGAGCGAGGATGCGACGCACCCCCTCGATGCCGATGCCGGCCGCGGTCAGGTCCGCGATCGAGCGCAGCAGCTCGATGTCGTGGAAGGAGTAGCGCCGCCCGCCGCCCCCGGTGCGACCGGGGGTGATCAGGCCCATCCGCTCATAGGTACGCAGCGTCTGCGGATGCAGCCCAGTCAGCTCCGCGGCGACGCTGATCACGTAGACCGCCGCATCCGGCGCCGGGCTGCCGAATCCGTCACTCATCATCACTCCTCGAGAAGAGACGTACGCAGGGGCTTGCCGGCCATCGCGGACCGATAAGCCTCGACGGCGGCCTTTGCGTCGGCGTCGAGCACGGCCGGGATCTGCACCTCGACGGTCGCGAGCAGGTCGCCCACGGTGCCGTCCGAGCGACGGAACCCCTTGCCGCGGACCCGGAACGTACGCCCGTTGGGGGTCCCGGCGGGGATCCGCAGCGTCACCGGCGAGCCGGACAGCGTCGGCAGCTTGGCCTCGGCGCCGAGGGCGAGCTCGTCGAACCCGACCGGTACGTCGATGGTGAGGTTGTCGTCCTTGCGACCGAAGACGCGGTGGGGCGTGACGTGCACGGTGACGTAGAGGTCACCGGCCGGGCCGCCGTTCTCACCGGCGGCACCCTTGCCCTTGAGCCGGATCCGCTGACGGTCCTTGACGCCGGCCGGGATGCGCGCCTGGATGGTGCGCGCGGAGGTGCCGCGGCCGGAGCCGTGGCAGGTCGGGCAGGCCTCGTCGTAGATCAGCTGGCGGCCACCGCAGCGCGGGCAGGTCTCGTTCATCGAGAACGCGCCGCCGACGGAGTTGACGACGTAGCCTGCGCCCTCACACTCGGGGCAGACCCGCGGCTTGGTGCCGGGCTTGCCTCCGGTGCCGTTGCAGTCGGGACAGGCGGCGTCCGAGGTCAGCCGCAGCGAGATGGTCACGCCGTCGAGCGCGTCGGTGAACCCGATCGTGGCGCTGGTCTCGACGTCGGCGCCCTTGAGCGGCCGAGCCCTCGGGGTCGTACGCCGCCCACCGAAGCCCCCACCGGCACCACCGGCACCACCGAAGAGGTCGCCGAACATGTCGCCGAGGCCACCGCCCTGGGCACCACCGGCGCCGAAGAGGTCGTCGAAGTTGTAGCCGCGACCGCCACCCGTGCCGCCGAAGCCACCAGGGAACCCGCCCGAGGCGCCGAGGGTGCGTACCTCGTCGTACTTCTTGCGCTTCTCGGTGTCGCCGATGACGTCGTAGGCCTCGGCGACCTTCTTGAACTTCTCGTGCTTGGCGTCGTCGCCCGGGTTGGAGTCGGGGTGGTTGGCCCGCGCGAGCTTGCGATAGGCCTTCTTGATGTCGTCGCCCGAGGCGTCCTTCTTGACACCCAGCTCGGCGTAGTAGTCCTTGTTGATCCAGTCCGGCCGGATCCCGTCGTTCTCAGCCACCTAGCCCCTCCTCCCTTCTTCTCGGTGGCCGGGGCTGTCGATCTCTCGACAGCCCCGGCCACCCATGGTTGTCACTCCGGGTCACTCCGGGTCGACGACCAGGACCTGCGCGGCCCTGACCACCCGGTCGCCGATCATGTAACCGGCCTTGGCGACCAGCTTGACCGAGGTCTCCTCGACCTCCGGGTCGGTGCCCATGTGGCTGAGCGCCTCGTGACGGTTGGGATCGAAGACGTCGCCCGGCTCGCCGAACTTCTTCAGACCCAGGTTGGTCACGATCTTCTCGAGCTGGTCGGCGACGGCCTTGAAGCCGCCGTCGACCTCGTCGTGCTCGCGGGCACGGTCGATGGTGTCGAGCACCTCGACGATCGGAGCGAGCACCTTGTAGGTCGCGTTCTGCGAGACCAGCTCGCGGTCACGGTCGACCCGCCTCTTGTAGTTGACGTACTCGGCCTGGAGACGCTGCAGGTCCGTGGTCAGCTCGGCGACCCGCTTGTCGACCTCGTCGGCGGCATCGCCCATGAAGTCCACCTCGCTGTCGTCCTCGATCACGTCCTCCTCGTCGTCTGCCTCGTCCGCCTTGTCCTCCGCCTCTTCGGCGGAGCCATCCTCGTCGGATGCAGCGTCGGCGGCGTCGTCCGAGTCCAAGGCGTCGCCCTCAGGAGCGTCCACCTCGGAGCCCTCGGTCGACTCCTCGTCGGTCTCGGGCGGCGGGGCCTCGGAGGTCGTCTCCTCGACGGCCTCCTCCGCCCCGCCGGGGCGGCGCTTCGTCACTTCTTGTCGCCCTCTTCACCCTCGACGGGCTCGTCGACGATCTCGGCGTCGACGACGTCGTCGTCGGCCTCACCGGTCGCACCGGTGGCACCACCGGCAGCGGACTGCTCGGCCTCGGCCGCGGCGTACATGGCCGCACCCATCTTCTGCGAGGACTCACCGAGCTTGGTGATCGCGGTCTGGATGGCGTCCTTGTCGGCCTCGGTGTCCTCGAGGACCTTCTTCAGGGCGTCCAGGTCGGCCTGCACCTCGGTCTTCACGTCGTCCGGGACCTTGTCGCCGGAGTCGGTGATGAACTTCTCGGTGGTGTAGACGAGGCTGTCACCCTGGTTGCGGATCTCGATGGACTCGCGACGCTTGGCGTCCTCCTCGGCGTACTGCTCCGCCTCCTTGACCATGCGGTCGATGTCGTCCTTCGACAGCGCGGAGCCGCCGGAGATCGTCATGGACTGCTCGCGGCCCGAGGCCTGGTCCTTGGCGGAGACGTGCACGATGCCGTTGGCGTCGATGTCGAAGGCGACCTCGATCTTCGGCACGCCACGCGGCGCCGGCGGGAGGCCGGTGAGCTCGAAGTTGCCCAGCGGCTGGTTCTCCGACCACATCGGGCGCTCGCCCTGGGCGACCTTGATCTCGACGCTCGGCTGGTTGTCGTCAGCCGTGGTGAAGATCTCGGAGCGCTTGGTCGGGATGGTGGTGTTGCGCTCGATCAGGGTGGTGAAGACACCGCCCTTGGTCTCGATGCCGAGGCTCAGCGGGGTGACGTCGAGGAGCAGTACGTCCTTGACCTCGCCCTTCAGCACGCCGGCCTGCAGCGCGGCACCGACGGCGACGACCTCATCGGGGTTGACGCCCTTGTTGGGCTCCTTGCCACCGAGCAGGCTCTTGACCAGGTCGGTCACGGCCGGCATCCGGGTCGAGCCGCCGACCAGGACGACGTGGTCGATGTCCTTGAGGGCGACGCCGGCGTCCTTGAGGACGGACTCGAACGGCTTCTTGGTGCGGTCGAGCAGGTCGGCGGTGATCTTCTGGAACTCCGCCCGGGTCATGGTCTCCTCGAAGTGGAGGGGGCCGGACTCACCGTGGGTGATGTAGGGCAGGTGGATCGAGGTGTTCTGGCTCGAGGAGAGCTCGATCTTCGCCTTCTCGGCGGCCTCCTGGAGGCGCTGAGCGGCGATCTTGTCGGCGGCCAGGTCGACGCCGTTGGCGGCCTTGAACTTCTCGACCATCCACTTGACGATCGCGTTGTCCCAGTCGTCACCACCGAGGTGGTTGTCACCGGAGGTCGCCTTGACCTCGACGACACCCTCACCGATCTCGAGCAGGGACACGTCGAACGTGCCGCCACCGAGGTCGAAGACGAGGATGGTCTGGTCGTCGCCCTTGTCGAGGCCGTAGGCCAGCGCCGCGGCGGTGGGCTCGTTCACGATGCGGGAGACGTTGAGGCCCGCGATCTCACCGGCCTCCTTGGTGGCCTGGCGCTGCGCGTCGGAGAAGTAGGCCGGGACGGTGATGACCGCGTCGGTCACCGTCTCACCGAGGTAGGCCTCGGCGTCGCGCTTGAGCTTCTGCAGGACGAACGCGCTGATCTGCTGCGGCGTGAAGTCCTTGTCGTCGATGGACACCTTCCAGTCGGTGCCCATGTGACGCTTGACCGAACGGATCGTGCGGTCCACGTTGGTGACGGCCTGGCGCTTGGCGACCTCGCCGACCAGCACCTCACCGGACTTGCTGAACGCGACCACAGAAGGCGTCGTACGGGCGCCTTCGGCATTCGCGATGACGGTGGCCTCGCCACCCTCCAGAACCGAGACGACCGAGTTGGTGGTCCCGAGGTCGATACCGACGGCACGTGCCATCTTTGCTACCTCCGCTTGTTGAAGCTGTGTGTATGTGGAATCCGGGGAGCCCCGGAAGACTGTGGTCTGCGCCGCCCTGGCGGCTGCTGCCGCCGAGTGTTGCAAACAAGTTGAGTCGAATCAACTCAACTTCGTTCACTGTCCACAACGAAGACCCTACGCCCCCTATTCCAGCGCCGGCCAAAATCATGCCGAGTCGGCTCGTCATGACGAGCCGACTCGGCGTGTGCTTGGGTCAGGACGGGCCGACTCGGCCGGGGCATCCTCAGAAGGACGGGATCCAGTCGAAGGTGTCGGGGTTGGGGCCGGAGCGGCCGGACTCGCCCTTGTCGAGGGCGGCGAGGGCGGTGACCTGGTCGGCGCTCAGCTCGAAGTCGAAGATCGCGAGGTTCTCCTCGAGCCGCTCGCGGCGTACGGACTTGGGGAAGACGATGTCGCCACGGTCGATCTGCCAACGGAGCAGGACCTGGGCGGGCGACTTGCCGTGGGCGGAGGCGATCTCGGCGACCACCGGGTCGGCGAGCTCGCCGCCGCCCTGCCCGAGCGGGGACCACGACTCGACCTTCGCGCCGTGGGCCAGGGTGGCGGAGCGCGCGGCCTCGTTGGCGAAGTAGGGGTGGACCTCGATCTGGTTGACCGCGGGCGCGACGCCGGTCTCGGCGACGATCTTGTCGAGGTGGTCGGGCTGGAAGTTGGAGACGCCGACGGAGGTGGTCAGGCCCTCCTCGCGGAGGCCGACGAGGGCCTCCCACGTCTTCGCGTACGTCCCGTCGTACTGCGTCGGCAGCGGCCAGTGGATCAGGAACAGGTCGACGCGGTCCAGGCCGAGCAGCTCCAGGGACCTCTCCAGCGATGCCTTCGCGTTGACCGGGTCGTGCTGGGAGTTGTTGAGCTTGGTGGTGACGTAGACGTCCTCGCGGGCGAGTCCGGCGCTCTTCAGCGCGGCGCCGACTCCGGCCTCGTTCTGGTACATCTGCGCGGTGTCGATGTGGCGGTAGCCGACCTCGAGAGCCTGGCTCACCACCTGCTCGGTCTCGTCCAGCGGAACCTGCCAGACGCCGAGACCGAACTGCGGGATCGAAGTGCCGTCATTGAGCTTGATCGTGGGAACCGTCATATCCCCATACAACCAAGCGTGCGATGGCCTATTCCATCCCCGGTTCGATCTCAGCCGATCGTCACGGTCACCACGTTGGAGTACGTGCCGGTGTCGATGTCCTTCATCCGGAACTTGTGCTTCCCGATCCGGCCGGACTGGATCGGGGTGGAGAACTGCTCGCCGGTGACTCGTACGTCCGGGATCCCGAACTCCTCCCAGCCCTGGCCGTCGTTGCGCTCCAGGCGGAGGATGGCGCCCTCGCCGCGCGGGTAGATCCCGCTGAGGTCGATCCGCTCCATCGGCTCCGCCTGGACGATTCCGGCCTGGAGGGTGATCTCCTTCTTCGCCGGCTTCTCCTCGACGGTCTTGGACGGCGACGGGCTCGTGGAGGCCGCCTGCTTCTCCGGAGCGCTCGTGGGCGAGGCGTTGAGCGTGATCGCCGGCCCGCTCGCGGTCTTGGTCGGCTTGGGCGACGGGGCGTAGAGCGAGGCACCCGCGTCCGGGTCGGTGGCCTGGTCGTCGGCGGCACCGCCGCCACCGAAGCCCAGGATGTTGGCACCGACGAACATCCCGATCCCGATGATCAGCCCCACCCCGACCGCGACCGCGACGAGCGCCGTGACTCCGGCTGCGATCGGGTGCTGCCCGCCCTGCTTCACATCTGCTCCTCGACCCGCCCGTGGTGATGGTGACAATTGAGCCACACGTTCCTGTCGAGCACCACAGGTTCAGCTGATCAGCTGCTGGCGGCGCGCGATGGCGGCCGCTTCCGTGCGACTCCCGGCGCCCAGCTTTCCGAGGATGTTGGAGACGTGCACTGAGACCGTCTTCGTCGAGATGAACAGCTGCTTGCCGATCTCGCCGTTGCTGCGTCCCGCGGCCACCAGCGTCAGGATCTCGCTCTCCCGCGGCGTCAGGGACGTCGACGTCGCCTGCTGCTGCTTGACCGCCGTCGCACCGAGCGACCTCAGCTCGTCGAGCAACGGCTGCAGCCCGAGCCGCTTCGCGGTCGTCCGGGCCTTGTCGGCGGTCACCCGCGAGCCGGCCACGTCGCCCGTGGCCCGCTGGATGGTGGCGTACGTCGTCCGGACGGCGGCCAGACCTGGGACATCGCCGTAGGCCTCGACCTGCTGCTCGGCGCGCTCCCATGCCGCCAGCAGCGACTCCTGAGGCGGGGCGTCGATGCCGGCCAGCCAGTGGACGCGGAGCACCTCCGCCTCCAGCCGGGCGGCCCAGGAGCGGCCCTCGGGACCCCATTCTCCGGGTTCGTACTGCGCGACCACCTGCTCGCCGTCGCTGTGCAGCCCGTCGACGGCCTCCACCAACGCGGGCCAGCGCGCGGCCGGCAGCGAGGGCAGCATCTGCGCGATCCCGGAGGCGGCCACGACCGCCAGCCGCACCCGGCCGCCGAACCACTCGGTCCAGAACTGGGAGAGCGTCTCTACCGCGTCCGCGTAGACCCCGAGCACTCCCTCGGGGTCGCCGCCACGGGCCGACGCGGTCATCTCCACGATCGAGCCGTAGAGGGCGATCAGGCCCTCCTGGGTCCAGAACGGACGCAGCTCCGCGGCGGCGTCACCGACCGACGCGCCCCGTGCCTGCTCCATCATCATCCGGAGCACGTCGAGGAGCGCGACCGGGACCGGCGGCGCATCGGGCAGGTTGCCGCCGGCCAGCGCGAGCGCCTCGTCCCACTCCCCCAGGACCATCTGGATCCGGACGATGTCGGCTCGGGCCGCGGCGAGGTACATGGACCACTGCAGCGACTCCCCGCCGGCGTCATCGAGCACCGCCCGGAACCACTTCAGCGCCTCCGCGTAGTCACCGGCCTCGTCATAGGAGCGGCCGAGCGCGAACAATCCCCGGCTGACGGCGTACGTCGAACCGACCTGCCGCGCCTGCTCGATGGTCTCGCGCAGCACCTGGCGGAAGCCCTCGACCTTGTCGCCGCCACCCCGGCGGGTGCGGACCTTGAGCATCGACAGGCTGGTGGCCATGTCGGAGGCGAGCTTGGAGAGACTGTGCCGCTCGGCGATCTCGATGCCCTCCAGCCCGACCGCCTCGGCCTCCTCGCTGCGGCGATAGGCGACCAGCGTCCGGGTGCGCACGGCGAGAACCGCGCACCGCGCCTTCGGCTCGGCGTCGGCGGGGAGCGCGACCATCGCGTCGTGGGAGTGGGTGAGCGGGTCGCCGTTCTCCATGGCGATGGCCGCCTCGGCCCGGGTCGCCAGCAGCAGCGCGCGGCCCACCGACGGGCCGGCCGGGATGGCGTCGAGACGCTCGGCCAGGATCGCGTCGGCCCGTGAGGGCAGCCCGGCGAGGATGAGCGTGTCGGCGGCACGCTCGTAGACCCGGTCCAGGTTGACCGCGGCCGCGTGGGCGACCTTCGGGTCCGCGGCGAGACCCAGCGCGCTCTCGTAGTGGTGGGCCGCCTCGCCCACGCCACTGACGCTGCGAGCCTCCTCGGCCGCGGCGATGCGAGCCCGTAGCGCGGTCGCGAGGTCCCCGGCGTGCTTGGCGTGCAGCGCGAGCTCCGCGGCCGCACCCAGACCAGGTGCCTCCTTCAGCACCTCGGCGAACCGGGCGTGCAGGCGAACCCGCTCGCCGGGAAGCAGATCGTCATAGACCGCCTCGGCGAGCAGCGCGTGGCGGAACGTGTAGCGCGAGCCGGTCGGCTCGAGCACCTTCTGCTCGACCGCGGTGCGCAGCGCGTCGTCGAGCTCGTCGGTCTTCATCTCGGTCACCGCGGCGAGCAGCTCGTGGGTGACCCGGCGACCGGCGATGCTCGCCGTGCGGACCACGCTCCGGGCCGAGCCGTCGAGCCGGTCGAGCCGCACCAGCAGCAGGTCGGCGAGGTCGACCGGGAGGTCCTCGTCGCAGCCGGCCTGCACCAGCTCCTCGACGAAGAAGGCGTTGCCCTCGGCGCGGCGTACGACTCGTTCGGCGTCGACCTTGCCGGGGGCCAGCTCGTGGACCAGCAGTCGCACCGAGTCGTCGGAGAGCGGCTCGAGGACGATCCGCTCGACGTCGGGCAGCCGGCCCCACTCGCCGACCTGGCGGCGCAGCGGGTGCCGGCGGTGGATGTCGTCGGCGCGGTAGGACGCGACCATCGCGACCGGGCCGACGTAGGGCCGGGTGAAGAGGTAGGTCAGCAGGTCGCGGGTGGACTGGTCGGCCCAATGGGTGTCCTCGACCACGACCAGCAACGGCGCCTTCTCAGCGGCCGCCTCGAAGAGGGTGTGGACGGCATCGAAGAGCTGCCCACGGTCGGTGCCGGTCGGGGCGGCTCCCTGGTTGGCGCCCATCACGCGGCGTACGGGCCTCAGCCTGGCCAGCGCCGGGTAGTCGGCCGCCACCCGCTCGACGACGTCGGGCAGGTCCGCGACGATGCGGTCGAGGATCTCCGAGAACGGCATGTACGCCACGGCGCTCTCGCCGAAGTCGACGCAGTGTCCCGCGTGCACCTGCCAGCCGTCGGAGACGGCACTGTCGCGCAGCGCGGTGAGCAGGCGCGTCTTGCCGACGCCGGCGTCGCCGGCGAGGAGGACGTGCTGCCGTCGGGCATCGGGGGTCGAGCCTGTCGAGGCGACTCCGAGCAGCCCACTGACGGTCTGCAACTCGAAGTCGCGACCTACGAAGGACCGAGCACTCTGCGCCATGTCCCCCATCATCGCGCCTCCGGGCCCGGGATTCTCCCGCATTACCGACCTCCGGGGACTCAGTTGTGTATCGAGTCCATCCGGCGGGGACGGCGGCGCCTCACCTGGCGGGCGAGACGGTCGGCCGCGGTCGCGCGGCGAATGCTCTGCTGGCGGTACGCCAGCTCGGCGTCGTAGCTGATCTGGTTGGTGTAAGTCATGCATCCAGACTCGGCTCCTGAGGTAGCGCCACGCATGAGGCGCCTGCCTTAGGCGTACGTCAGGGGTGCCTCATTCGGGCGTGATCAGCGTCACTCCACGAGCCCCCGGCGGCGGCCGATGGCCGCTGCCTCGGTGCGGCCGGAGGCGCCGAGCTTGGCCAGGATGTTGGAGACGTGGACCGAGACGGTCTTGGTCGAGATGAACAGCTGCTTGCCGATCTCGCCGTTGCTGCGCCCGGCGGCGACCAGAGCGAGGATCTCGCTCTCCCGGGCGGTCAGCTGGCCGGAGGGACCGGCAGCCGACCGCTGTGGCGTGGTGCCGAGGGTGAGCAGGTGGTCGAGGAGCGGTCTAGCGCCGAGCCGCTTCGCCGCTTCCCTGGCCTGGTCAGCCAGGTCACGAGCTCCGGCGGTGTCGCCACCGGCGCGAAGGATCTCGGCGAGCCGGACCCGAGACCAGGCGAGCTCGTGGACGTGCGGGAAGGCTTCGAAGGCGGCCACGGTCTCGCGCCACGCCTCGACGAGGTCGGCCTGCTCGGGCACGGAGATGCCGGCCAGCCAGTGGGCACGGAGCCCTTCGGCCCGCAGCCGCGCCGACCACGCCTGCCCCTCCAGCCCCCAGGGCTGCTCGGTCTCGACGGGCCGCGTGCCGGCCTCGAGGATGCGGTCGACCTGCGCCATCACCTGCGGGCGCGCACCGACGGGGACGGCCGGGACTGCGGAGCCGATCGCACCGACGGCGATCGCCGAGAGCCGGGCATGGGCGCCGAACCACTCTCCCCAGCCGGTGGTGAGTGCCGCGACGCCGGCGTCGTAGGCCTCGATCGCACCGTCGATGTCTCCACGACCTGCGGCGGCCCGGATCTCCACGGGTGCCGACTCGCTCGCGGTGGCCACCTCCTGCTTCCACGACGGCCGCAGCCGCCGCGCCTCGGTGCCGACGTCGGCTCCGCGGGCCTGCTCGATCATCAGCCGCTTGGACTCCAGCCACGGCCACAGCACCGGCGGGATGCCGTACGCGTCGGTCAGCGCGAGCGCCTCGTCCCAGCGGCCGGCGGTGTGGAGGTAGTCGAGCCAGGCGATCCGGGCGTCGAAGGCGTACGGCGCCCAGGGGACGCCCCGCTCCACGCTGAGCTCGAAGGCGCTGCGGTAGCTCTCGCCGGCCTCGTCGCGACGGTCGGCCGCGTCGAGGGCGAAGGCGAGCTGGAGCCGGGCGCGGAACTCCGGGTGCAGCGCGCCGACCTTGGCGGCCCGCGCCACCGCCTCACGGAGCGGCTCGATCCACAGCTGAGGCGGACGCCCCCACGACCCGGCCAGCGTCGCCGCGACCTCCGCGGCGAGGCCGGTCCGGCCGAGCTCCTCGGCCAGCGCCAGCGCCTCCCGGCCGGCTCGTTCGGCGTCTTCGTGACGGCGGTAGATCATCAGCGACCGGGCGTACGCCGCGAGCAGTCGCGCCCGCACCAACGGCGGGGCGTCCTCGGGCAGCTCGGCCATCGCCTTCTCCGCGAGCGCCCCCACCCGGACGTCGTTGACGTAGGCGAAGCTGGTCTCGATCTCGACCGTCATCAGCTGCGCGCGCCATAGGCCGGGGGCGTCGGCCGGGAGCGATTCCCGCTGCTCACGGGCCAGTTTCCCGGCCCGGTCCGCGTGCCCGGCGGCCACCATCGCGTCGCTGGCCTTGACCACCAGATCGACGAGGCGCTGGGTGTCGTGGTCGGAGTCGGCACGACCGGCGAGCTGGGCGATCGCCTGCTGATAGTGCTGTGAGGCCTCGTCGGGACCACCGGCGGCGGCCGCCTCGTCACCGGCGGCGATCCCGGCCGCGAGCGCGGTCTCGTGGTCGCCGGCAAGACGGGCGTGACGGGCGAGACCGGCCGCGCTGCCGGTCGTGAGGTCGCTGCTCAGCGCCTCGACGTACCGCTGATGGAGCCGGACCCGCTCGCCCGGCAGCAGGTCGTCATAGACGGCCTCGCCGAGCAGCGCGTGCCGGAAGACGTAGTAGCCGTCCTCGCGCGGCACCAGGATCGCGCGCTCGATCGCCTGCCTCAGCCCGGCGTCGAGGGTGGCGCGGTCGAGACCGGCGACGGCCTCGAGGAGCTCGTCGCTGACGTCGCGCCCGGCGGCGCTGGCGGTGTCGACCACCTCGCGCGCGGTCGCGTCGAGCTGGTCCAGCCTGATCAGGAGCAGGTCGGCGAGGTCCCAGGGCAGCTCGTCGGCACCGGCGGCCTGCACCAGCTCCTCGACGAAGAAGGCGTTGCCGTCGGCGCGGCGTACGACGCTCTCGACGTCGACCCAGTCGGTGAGGTCACCGGCGAGCTCACCGACCAGGATGCGTACGTCATCGTCCGAGAGCCGGCCGAGGTGGAACCGCTCGACGGACGGCAGCCGGGTCCACTCGGCGAGCTGGCGGCGCAGCGGGTGACGGCGGTGGAGATCGTCGGCGCGGTAGGAGGCGAGGATCGTGACCGGGCCGTCGAACGGCCGGGTGAAGAGGAAGGTCAGCAGGTCACGGGTGGACTGGTCTGCCCAGTGGGTGTCCTCGACCATGACCAGCAGCGGCGCCTTCTCGGCCGCGCGCTCCAGGAGTGAGTGGATCGCGGCGAAGAGGTTGCCCCGGTCGAGCGCCTCCTGGACGGCGGTGTCAGCCCCGCCGAGCGCACGAGCGACGGGCGCCATCCGCAGGAGCGCCGGATGTACGTCGGCGACCTGCGCGACCACGTCGGGCAGCGCGGTGGTGATGTTGTCGAGGATCTCGGTGAAGGGCAGGTAGGCCTCGGCGCTGTCGCCGAAGTCGAGGCAGTGGCCGACCAGCACCTGCCTGCCGTCGGCGGCGGCGGCACGGCCGCGGAGCTCGCGCAGGATCCGGGTCTTTCCGATACCGGCGTCGCCCGCGAGGAGGACATGCCTACGTCCGCCCGGCTGTGCGGTGCCGTCCAGCCCCACCAGCCCCGCCAGTGTCTCCAGGTCGGCATCACGTCCGACCAGCCTCTCGGCACTCTGCGCCATGGGCGCAATCATCGCGCCTTCCGACAACACCGGCTCGGCCCAGGGGTCGGCCCAGGGGTCGAGACTGCCGTGCCCCGGACATGAAGCAACGCCGAGCGGGATCTCTCCTGCTCGGCGTTGATGGTCCCGCGCCCGCATCTCAGCGGGTGCGGTTGCGTCGCGCCTGACGAGCCTCGCTGGCCCGCTGGCGCTTGGCCAGGTCCTTCTGGATCTGCTGGCGGCGGTACTTGACCTCTGCTTCGTAACCTACGGTGCTGTACATCTCGATCTCCTGGTGAGTTGTCCTGCTGGGATGTCCTGCTGACATCGAGAACACTCCTCCGCTGAGGTAGGCACCCGAATCGGTCGCGCGCCCTACTTACCGACCCGGGCGCCTTACTTTCCGACCTAGGGCAGGCGCTCCGCGCCTTAGACGGGACACTGGGCCTATGGAGTTCTCCGAGGTCGTACGTCGCCGCAAGATGGTCCGCAACTACACCGGCGATCCGGTGGACCCGGCGGTGATCGACAAGATCCTGCACAACGCCACCCGGGCGCCGTCGGCCGGCTTCTCCCAGGGCTGGGGGTTCCTCGTGCTCGACAACCCCGAGGACGTACGCCGCTACTGGGAGGCGACGGCCGACGTCGACAACCCCGACAATTGGCTGACCGGGATGATGCAGGCCCCGGTGATCGTGATCCCGTGCTCCTCCAAGGCGGCCTACCTCGACCGGTACGCGCAGCCCGACAAGGGCTGGACCGACCGCGACGAGGCCCACTGGCCGATGCCGTTCTGGCACATGGACACCGCGATGGCGACCATGCTGATCCTGCAGACCGTGGTCGACGAGGGCCTCGGCGCCCTCTACTTCGGCATCCCGCCGGAGTCCGACGCCGCGGTCCGCAAGGCGTTCGACATCCCCGACGCCTTCGACCCGATCGGCGCCGTCACCATCGGCCACCCCGCCTCCGGCGGCGCCAAGGGCTCCCCCACCCGCCGCAAGCGCACCCCGCTGGAGGACGTCGTCCACCGCGGTCGCTGGTGACTCAGTCCGTGGTCCGAGCCGCCCCGCGGGCGGCAACGGAGTCCGACCCACGAACATGCGAGACCGCCATCGCGAGATCGGCCAGCCGCGGCGTGACGATGTTGAGGACCTCGTAGACCGAGCCGAAGGCGCCGTCGACCGTCACCGGCCGGTCCTCGAGGGCCCGGACGACGCGCTCGGCGCACTCCTCGGGGCTCTCGCCTCGGCCCTCGTACTCGGCGGTCGGGGTGATCATCGGCGTACGCACGATCGCGACGCGCATGTTGGTGCAGGTCACGTTCTCGAAGTAGGCCTCGCGGCTCAGGATCCGACCGAACACGTCGAGTGCCGACTTCGCGGCGATGTAGGCCGCGAACTTCGGGGCCTTGATCTGGTTGCCCCAGGTGACGATGTTGACCACGTGGCCGAACCGCTGGGCGCGCATCGCCGGCAGCAGGCCCATCGTGAGCCGCACCGCGCCGAAGTAGTTCACCGCCATCATCCGCTCGAAGTCGTGGAAGCGGTCGTGGGTCAGCTCCAGCGACCGCCGGATCGACCGGCCGGCGTTGTTGACCAGGTAGTCGACCGCCCCGTGCTCGGCGAGCAGCTGCTCCACCAGCGCGTCGATCGAGTCACCGTCGGCCATGTCGACGAGGTAGGTCGACGCCCGCCCGCCGCTCTCCTCGATGGTCTTCCGCACCCGCTCGAGCTCCTCGGCCCGGCGGGCGGCGAGGAGCACGTGCGCGCCACGTCGAGCCGCGGCGTACGACGTCGCCTCACCGATACCGGAGCTGGCGCCGGTGATCAGCACCGTGCGGCCCGCGAGAGGGCCGGGAGCACCGGTCACGGCCCGGATCGTGCGCGCCACCCGGGCGCGCGGCGTCTGCAGGAGCGGAAGCGAGAACAGGCTGACCACTCCCGCACCCTAGCGACCTCGACTGGGGTTCGTTTCCGCGGATTCGTTGGGTGCCGGCCCAGGTATGAGGCGTTTAGCGTGACGCGTCGAGATGTCGGCCCGAAGCCGACACCACCGCACGATCCCAGGAGAGAACATGTCAACCACCAGCATCGTCCCGCGTACGTGGAAGCGGCGGATCGCCGGGATCGTCTCTGCGACCCTCATCGCGATCACCGGCGCAGCCGTCGCCGGCGTGGCCGCCCCGACACCGGCCCACGCCGCGACCTGCACGTCGTACAACTACTCCTACGGCGGCAACGGCACGTGTGTCAGCTACATCCAGACGCTGCTCAACTGGCAGCCCGGCATCGACCTGGCGGTCGACGGAGCGTACGGCAACCTGACGCGGCAGGCCGTGGTCGCGCGTCAGACGTCGTGGCGCTACTGGGACTCCTCGGTGGTGGTGGACGGCGTCGTCGGCCCCAGGACCTGGGCCTACCTGTGCTCGCCGTACTACTACGGCACCGGTCCGGCGCAGTCCTACCCCTTCGCCGTCGCTCGAGCAGCCGGTTGCCGGGTCTGAGACCGCCGACCCCAGGGCGTCACGGGCGCACCGGCGCGTAGCGGAGGTCGACCTCCAGGTGCGGATCGTCGCCGATGAGGTTGTGCAGCCGGATCGGCTCGCCGCCGGGGTTCTCGTAGAGGCGGATGCCGTCGCCCAGGAGGACCGGCGCGACGTGCAGGTCGATCTGGTCGATCAGGCCGCGTTCGAGGAGCTGGCGGCCGATGTCCGCGGAATGGACCTCGACGTTCTTCCCATCGGCCGCCTCGACCGCGATCCGCAGTGCCTCCCCGACGTCGCAGCTGAGGAAGGTGACGTGCTCCTGCGGCCGGGCGTCCTCGGGGTGGTGGGTCAGGATGAAGACCGGCCCCTCCCAGTCGCCGTACGGCATCGCGTCGGGGTAGGCGTCGTGACCGTTGCGCCCACCCAGGACGGCGCCGAGCTGCGAGGAGTACGCCTCCTCGACACCGGGTGGGCCGGTGACGTCGCTCAGCCACGCCATCCCCGGCTCGCGTCCGTCGACGAACCCGTCGAGCGACATCGAGAAGTGCCACAGCACCTTGCCGCCCATCACATGGCCTGCTTCCGGTCGAAGGTGACGTGGGTGACGCCGCTCGGCGTGGTGGTCGAGGCCACCTCGTAGCCGTCCTCCAGCGCCTCCAACCCCTCCCACAGCCGTACGCCACGGCCCAGGATGATCGGGACGACGGCGACGTGCAGGTGGTCGACGAGACCGGCTGCCAGGAAGTCCCGGAGCGAGGACGGCCCGCCGCCGATGCGTACGTCCTGGCCGGCGGCTGCCTCCTGCGCCTCGGCCAGCACCTCTTCGATGGGCGCGTCGCGGAAGTGGAAGACGGTGCCGCCCTTCTTCTCGATCGACTCGCGGGGCTGATGCGTCAGGACGTAGGTGGGTGTGTGGAACGGCGGCTCCACTCCCCACCAGCCGGTCCAGTCGGCGTCGTCCTGCCATCCGGGAGGGCCGAACTTGCCGGCACCCATGATCTCGGCACCGATGCCTTCCCAGGACCGCCTGGCGAAGACGTCGTCGGGTTCGGCGGCCGGGTCTACCTCGACGCGCTCCCGAACGCCGGTGGCGGCCTGGAACGTCGCGGTCGGGAAGAACCACTCCAACAGCCGGTGGCCGGCGTGACCGAACGGAGCCTCCAGGCTCTGGCCCTCGCCGGTGGCGAAGCCGTCCAGCGAGATGCCGATGTTGTGAGCACGTACGCGTGACATGTCGATCTCCCTCGAATCAAGAGTGATTGCACTTTGCAATCACTGGCGTCGAGGGTAGACTTTCCGATTGCAGATTGCAACCACTATTTCCGAGTGCAGGAGACACCGAGTGAGCCAGCCCAGATCGGGGTGCCCGATCAACGCAGCCGTGGAGGTCTTCGGGGACCCCTGGTCGGTGATCGTGCTGCGCGACGTGATGTTCGGAAACCGTCGCCACTTCCGCGAGCTGCTCGGCAGCTCCGAGGAGGGCATCGCGTCCAACATCCTCAGCAGCCGGCTGAAGAAGCTCGTCGACGGCGGCCTGCTCACCAAGGAAGAGGCCGGCCGCGGCCAGAAGGCCGCCTACGCGCTGACCGAGGCAGGCATCCAGACGCTGCCGATCATGGTCGCCCTCGGCAACTGGGGGCTCGCCCACCGCGACGGCACCCGGCAGCTCCGGGTCCGTGCCGAGCTGCTGCGCGATGCCGGCCCCGAGATGGTGGCGTCGTTCATGGACGAGCTGCGCGAGCTCCACCTGGGGACGCCGCGGCCCGACCCGGACGCCCCGCGGGCGAGCGAGCAGCTCGCCGCGGCGTACGAGGCGGCCATGGCGGAGTGAGCCGAGGCCTCACTTCTCCTTGCCGTGGAGCTTCAGCCTCGAGATCTGGTTCTTCAGCTCGTCGAGGAAGAGCGTCCTGATGCTCTCGGTGTCCAGGGCCCCGTTGACCCCGCGCAGCTTGCCCTCGCCGAGCTTGACGCAGACGGCCGACCAGGCGGCGCCGATCGCGCCGGTGAAGCCCGCCGCGACGGTGGCGTTGATCGCCCCACCGCCGACGGTGCCGAACCCGGGGATCATCTTGAGCAGGTTGCCGGCCACGGTGCGGCCGGCCTGGGTGGCGGCCGCGGTGGCCGCGATCGAGGCCATCGCGGCCTTGTCCACCTCGATGCCGTAGATCGCCGAGATGCGCGCCATCATCCCGAGCTGGATCGGCACCAGGACGACCGCGTCGGAGAACGGGATCGGAGTGGCGCCGGCCGCCCCGGCCGCCGTCGCGGCACCCGCGATCACGGTGTTCGCCTGCTCCTGCTTACGCTTGAGATCCACCCTCTGCGCCGCGGTGAGGGCCTCCTCGACCCCTGCAGGCGCGCATCGAAAGGTGGCATCAACGAGTTCCTGCAGCCCGTGGACCTGCTGGCCGGAGAAGTCGTCGGCCTTGGCGTTGGTCAGGTAGACCCGCGCCCCGTGCACGGGCAGTCCACGCGCGTCGATCTGCTGGGCGAACTCGACCGCGTCCGGGTGGAAGGCACCGGTCGGCGAGGTCGGCACCTGGGTCATCACCAGCACGACCGGCAGCCCCAGGTCGGCGAGCTTCTGGATGAACGCGGCCTCGGTGTCCTCGAAGCGGCGGTCGGCGAAACGTACGGCGTACCAGGCGACGTGGATCTGCTCGGACTGCGGCTTGCGGCGTCGCTCCTGGATCAGCTTGGCGAGATCCTTGATCACCCGGTCGCCCTCGATGCCGATCTCCAGGCCCTGGGTGTCGAGCAGCCCGAAGAAGCCGCTGGTGTGTAGGTAGAGCGTCGACTCCTTCGTCACCGGCTCGCCGATCCCGGTCTTCGCCACCTCCGCCCCGAAGACGGCGTTGACCAGCGTCGACTTGCCGACCCCGGTCTTGCCGAAGACGGCGAGGTTGAACCGGCCGATCTCCTTGGCCGACTCGGAATACCTCTTGTGGAACTCGTCCTTGAACCAGCCGTCGGATGCGAAGTTGTTCACGTCGACCAAGGATGCCAGCCCGCAGCGAAGTTTCCGGGGAGTCGGACATCTGAATTGTCATGGCAGGGGCCTCCGAGGAGGAATAGCGTGCCGGGCATGAGCCCACGGTCTCGCCTCGCGTACGTTGCCGCCCTCGCCGCCGCAGTCGTCCTGGTCGCGCCCACGACTCCGGTCCACGCGGCCGAGCCGGGGACCCAGCCCACCGATATCACCCTCACCCGGTGGAACAGTCTCGACGACTTCGCGAAGGGCAGGTCGAGCAACCTGCGCCCCGACCGGCACGGCACCCTCCGGATCGGCCGCGGCAGCGAGACGACGACCTACGCCGACCCGTTCGGCGACGGCTCGGCGAAGACGTACGAGTACGGCACCTGGACCTCGCCCGTGGTGAAGACCGGATACCCGATCGACGAGTCGGTCACCTCGTGGGACGTCGACACCCCGACCGGCACCTGGGCCGAGATCCGGTTCCGCGGCCGGAAGGCGGACGGCACCTGGACGAAGTGGTTCGTGATGGGTCGCTGGACGGCCGGCGACGACTTCGCGGCCGGCGACATCCACCGCACCTCCGTCGAGGGACAGAGCGACACCGACGCGGCGCTCTACACCGACACGTACGTCGCCAGGACCGGCAAGGAGCCCGAGGCGTTCCAGACCAGGGTCACCCTGCTGCGCCCCGAGGGCGCGACCGTCTCCCCCAGCCTGCGAACGGTCTCGACGCTGACCAACGAATACCTGCCCGACTCCGCCTACCCCGGCACCAGCACACCGACCCTCGACGACGCGATCGACCTCCGTGTCCCGCCGTTCAGCCAGAACATCCACCGCGGCGAATACCCGGACTTCGGTGGCGGCGGCCAGGTCTGGTGCTCACCGACCTCGACGACGATGGTGCAGTACCACTGGGGTCACGAGGTCCCGGCGGGCGAGCTGACGGACATCGAGGCGCCCAACGGCGACCCGCAGGTCGCCTACGCCGCGATCAACACCTGGGACTACGCCTACGAGGGCGCGGGCAACTGGCCGTTCAACACCGCCTACGCCGGCCGCTGGGGCCTGGACGGGTTGGTGACCCGGCTGCGTTCGCTGGCCGAGGCCGAGGCCTTGGTGGCGGCCGGCTTCCCGCTGGTCGTCTCCGCCAACTGGGAGCTCGAGGAGATGCCGGAGTCGGGCTACGGCACCGACGGCCACCTGCTGGTCATCGGCGGCTTCACCGCCGAGGGCGACCCGATCGTCTACGACCCCAACCACTCCTCCAACGACGAGGTGCGCAACGTCTACACCCGCGAGAACTTCGAGCGGGTCTGGCAGACCTCGACCGACGGGATCACCTACGTCATCCACCCGCGCGACGTGCGGCTGCCCGGCGCACAGAAGGCTACAAACTGGTGACGGAGACGCCACCACGGTGATCCACGCCACCGTCGCCGACTAGGTTGCGGCCATGACACTCGATGCCGTCGCCGCTCTTCAGGCCGCACTTCGAGCCCCGACCGTCAACGACGGCTCCGGCGCAGAGACCCAGGCATTCGAGCAGCTCCACGAGGCGCTGCGCGAGCACTTCCCGCTGCTGCACGCGACCCTCGACCTCACCCCGGTCGGCGAGCACGGGCTCCTCTTCCGCTGGCCCGGCGCCTCGGCCGAGAAGCCGGTCGTGCTGATGGCCCACCAGGACGTCGTCCCGATCGCCGGCGTTTGGACCCACGACCCGTTCGGCGGCGAGATCGTCGACGGGGTGATCCACGGGCGCGGCACCCTCGACGACAAGGGGCAGCTGGTTGCGATCTGCGCCGCGGTCGAGGGGCTGCTCACGGACGGGTTCGAGCCGGCGTACGACGTGTGGTTGTCGTTCGGCTCCGACGAGGAGACGACCGGCGCGGCCGCGCGGGCGGCGGTCCAGGAGCTCCGGAACCAGGGGGTCGAGCCGTGGTTCGTGCTCGACGAGGGCGGCGCGGTCGCCTTCGACGCGTTCCCGGGCGTCGCGGCGCCGATCGGGGTCGTCGGCGTCGCCGAGAAGGGCACCACCGACGTACGCCTCAAGGTGACCGGCGACGGCGGCCACTCCTCCACCCCACGCCAGAACGGTCCGACCGCGCGGCTGGCCCGCGCGATCACCCGGCTCGACCGGATGTCGATGCCGGTCCGGCTGCCGGCTCCGACGGTCGAGATGTTCGAGCAGATCGCCCCGTACGCAGCCAAGCCCATGCGACCCGTGCTGGCCAACGCCGGCCGGCTGGCGCCGGCTCTGGCTCGGCTGCTGACCCGGCTCGGACCCGAGCCGGCCGCGCTGACCCGTACCACCGTCGCGATCACGACGCTCGAGGGCAGCCCGGCGGCCAACGTCATCGCCTCGGCCGCCTCGGCCGGGGTCAATCTGCGGATCATGGTCGGCGAGACGGTCGCCGAGGTCGTCGAGCGGCTGCGTGCCGCGATCGGCGACAAGCAGGTCGAGATCGAGGTCGTCCGGGCCGGGGAGCCGTCGCCGGTCTCCCCTCGCGACGAGGCGTTCTTGCTGGTCACCGACACCATCGCGGAGATCTTCCCGGAGGCCGTACCGGCTCCCTACACGGTCATGGCCGCGACCGACTCCCGCTTCTTCTACGAGATCAGCGACCGGGTCTACCGGTTCGCGCCGTTCCGGATGACCGCTGCCCAGCGTGCCACCATCCACGCCGCCGACGAGAACATCAGGGTCGATGACTACCTCGACGGGATCCGCTTCTACCGAAGGTTGATCGAGTCACTGTGACCACCGAACGTCAGCGCACCGGCGTCGAGAAGGCCGCCCGCGGAATCTGGGTGATCGTCGGCTTCCTGGTGGCCGTCGAGTTCGCCAGCGGCATCCTGCAGGGCTACTACACCCCGATCTTCTCCGATCTCGCCGACCATCTCGGCGTCTCCGACGCCGACCTCAACTGGCTCGAGGCCGGGCAGCTGATCGTCTCCGCGCTGTGCGTGCCGCCGCTCGCCCGGCTCGGCGACCTGATCGGCCACAAGAAGGTGCTGCTGCTCGCGACCGGCATCACCGCGCTCGCCACCTGGTGGACCGTGGTCGCTCCCGACTTCGGCTCGTTCCTGGTCGCCTGGTCGATCCAGGGCGCCTACGTCATCTGGCTGCCGCTCGAGGTCGCCATCGTCCACAAGCGCACGGGCGGCGACACCGCCCTGACCCGCCGGGCCGCCGGTGTCCTGGTCGGCGCGCTGCAGCTCTCGGTGATCATCGGCGCGATCGCCGCCGGCGCCCTCGTCGGGGTGCTCCCGATGTGGGCGATCCTCTCCTTCCCGGCCGTGGCCGTGACCGCTGTCTTCGTCGTCATCGCTGTCGGCATCGAGCCCGACTCCGGCACCAGCGGCGGCGCCTTCGACTGGCTCGGGCTGACGGTGCTGACCCTCGTGCTCGGCCTGGTCATGGCCGGCCTGGTCGGCGTACGCGTCCTCGGGGCCGGGTCTCTCCTCGCCTGGGCCCTCGTGGTCCTGGGGCTGCTCACGCTGGTCCCGTTCTGGCGCATCGAGACCGCGCTGGACGATGCCGGCGGGCCCGAGCCGTTGATCGACGTACGTCTGCTGGTCTCGCGCGGGCAGTGGCCGATCCAGCTGACCGCGTTCCTGTTCGGGATGTCGGTGCTGGGAGCGCAGATCCCGCTGTCGACCTTCGCGCGCACCGATCCCGCCGAGGCCGGCTTCGGGCTGGGCGCGGACGCGGCGTTCGTGTCGCTGCTGATCGCGGAGTACGTCATCGCGATGGCGATCTCCGCCTTCACCCTGCCGCTGTGGGCGCGGTTCCTCGGGCCGGTGCGGGCCCAGGCGGTCGCCTGCTTCCTGGTCGCCACCGGCTATCTGATGTGGCTCCCGTTCCATGACTCCACCGGCCAGGGACTCCTCAACATGGCCGTCGTCGGGCTCGGCTCGGGTGCCCTGGTCGCCTCGCTGCCGGCGGCCGCCGCCGCGGCCGCGCCGTCCTCCCGCACCGCGTTCGCGACCGGCATGACCAACGCCACCAAGACCGTCGGCGGCGCCATCGCCTCCGCGGTCTTCGCGATCGCGCTCGCTGCGGACGGATCGATCACCGGCGAGGCGCACGCGCCGCTCTCGGGCTACCTCACGGTGTGGGCGGTGTGCGGCGTCACCGCTCTCGTCGCCGGGCTGCTGCTCCTGCTGCCCCGCCGCACAACCAGCGCTGGGTAAACTTCCCCGCGCTGGAGGTGATCACGTGCACACGAGCGAGGACCGGCCCGAGGAGCGCCCGGAGACTGAGGTGCCCCCTCTCTCGGACGCTGCAAGCAAGGCGGCGGCAGCCGCCCGGATCGAGAACCAGACCAAGTGGGTCGACCTCCAGGTGCAGCAGTCGATCCAGCGCGGCGAGTTCGACGACCTGCCCGGCGCCGGCAAGCCGATCAAGAACCTCGACCGCGACCACGATCCCGACTGGTGGGTCAAGCAGCTCATCGAGCGCGAGCAGATCGTCGTGCTCCCCCGGTCCGTCCAGCTCCGCAAGGACGACGCCGAGCTCAACGATCTCCTCGACACCCAGACCACCGAGGACGGCGCCCGCAGGATCGTCGAGGAGTTCAACGAGCGCGTCATCGCGGCCCGCTATGGCGCGCCCGAGGGCCCGCCGCTGATCACCATGCCCCGCGACGTCGACGCCACGCTCGATGCCTGGCGCGACCGCCGGGCCGCCCGAGTGGCAGCCGCCAAGGAAGTACGCAGCCGGCAGCCCCGAAAACGACCCTGGTGGCGCCGCCACTGAGCACTCAATCCCCGAGAAGTCGATTTCTGACGGTGAATGGACCACTCGACGTCAGAAATCGACGCTTCGACGTCAGATTCTGACCTCTCGGCGGTGCGAGAACCGCTGCCGGTAGCGGGCTGGGGTCACGCCGACCTCCGCGGTGAAGCCCGCCCGGAAGGTCACCGGTGAGTAGTAGCCGGACTCGTGGCTGATCCGCTCGATCGGCAGGTCGGTGGTCTCGAGGAGGGTCTTGGCGACCGCGATGCGCTCGGCGGTGACCCAGCGCATCGGGGTGGTGGCGAGGTCGCGCTCGAAGCGCCGGGCGAGGGTGCGCGGGGAGACCGCGGCAGCCGCCGCCAGTCGCTCGAGGGTGATGTCCTCGTGCAGGTTGGCCCGGAGCCAGGTGCGCAGCTCGTCGAGCCAGTGGGCCTGCTCGGTGAGCGGGTCGGCAGCGACGTACTGTGCCTGGTCGCCGTCGCGGTGCGAGGCGATGACCAGGTTCCGGGCGATCGTGTTGGCGGCATGCTGGCCGTGGTCGGTACGGATCAGGTGGAGGCACAGGTCCAGACCTGCGGCCGAGCCCGCGCTCGTCAGCACGCCGTCGTCGACGTAGATCGCCCGCGGGTCGAGGTCGACCTGCGGAAACGTACGCCGGAACAGCTCCGCCCACCGCCAGTGGGTCGTGGCGCGGCGACCGTCGAGCAGCCCCGCCTCGGCCAGGGCGAAGGCGCCGGTGCACAGCGAGACCATCCGGGCACCGCCCGCGGCGGCGCGGCGCAGCTCCCGGACCAGCGTCGGACTGACCGGCTCGCCCGGTCGGATCGCCGGGACCAGGACCGTTCCGGCCTCGGCCAGCGCGGCCATCGGCCGCTGCGGCGTCAGCCGCGGTCCACCGTGGACGCGCACCCCACGCAGGTCGCCGCACAGCACCACGTCGTAGAGCGGGCTGGCGTCGTGGTCCCAGTCGTAGCCGAGCGCCTCGAGCGGCATCCCGATCTCGAACAGGGTCATCCCGTCGACGATCGGGATGGCGATGGACGGCTTCACAGGCATGGCAAGAATCTATCACTCTTAGTCAATCCTGCCACTCCTCCTCAGCGCTCCGCGAGAGCACGCTGGAGTCATGACCAACTACAAGAAGAACCCCAGCAAGGTCCGCGCCACCGTCCGCTCCGTCCTCGCCGGATTCGACGCCGGCGCCCGGATCCGTCACGGCGCCCAGGTTCCGAAGGACCATCCCTCCCGACGTCGGTCGTGATCGTTACAAGCCGAGACGCCTACCGGCCGGTAACCGCCGGCCGTTAGGGTGACCGGCATGAGTCACAAGAGCCCCAAGGACTTCTTCGCACCGTTGGCGGTGGGCGCTCCCGCACCACTGCGGGAGATCCCGGCACGGCCGAGTCGTGCGATCCATTTCTTCGACCCGTCGAACCCGAAGATGGCGGCCAAGGTGCCCGCCATGGTCGGCACCGTCGACGTGCTCCTCGGCAACCTGGAGGACGCCGTCAAGGCCGACAACAAGGTCGCCGCGCGCGAGGGTCTGGTGAAGATCGCCTCCGAGACTGACTTCGGCAAGACCCAGCTGTGGACCCGGATCAACTCGCTCGACTCCCCGTGGGTGCTCGACGACCTGGTCACCCTGGTCACCGAGATCGGCGACAAGCTCGACGTCGTGATGGTGCCGAAGGTGCAGGGCCCCGAGGACATCCACTACGTGGACCGGCTGCTCGCGCAGCTCGAGGCCAAGGGCGGCGTACAGAAGCCGATCCTCATCCACGCCATCCTCGAGACCGCGCGCGGCGTGGCCAACGTCGAGGAGATCGCGCTCGCCTCCCCGCGCATGCAGGGCATCAGCCTCGGCCCGGCCGACCTCGCGGCCGACCGCAAGATGAAGACCACCCGCGTCGGTGGCGGCCACCCGGGCTACCTGGTCCGCCAGGACCCGGTCACTGGGCCTGATGGAGGGCCTGACATCCACGGCACCCGCGCGGTCTTCCAGCAGGACCTGTGGCACTACACGATCGCGAAGATGGTCGACGCCTGCGCCGCGGCGGGGATCTACCCCTACTACGGCCCGTTCGGCGACATCACCGACGTGGTCGCGGCCGAGGACCAGTTCCGCAACGCGTTCCTGCTCGGCTGCGTCGGCACCTGGAGCCTGCACCCCAAGCAGATCGAGATCGCCAACCGCGTCTTCTCCCCCAGCGTCGAGGACATCAAGCACGCGCGTCGCGTGGTCGCCGCCATGGGCGACGGCACCGGCGCGGTCATGCTCGACGGCAAGATGGAGGACGACGCCAGCCTCAAGCAGTGCCTCGTGCTCGTCGACCTCGCCGAGGAGCTGGCCGCCATCGACCCGAAGCTCAAGGAGCTCTACGCCGCCATCGAGATCGAGGACTGAGATGACCGAGACCACCCTCCGCCCCCTGCGCTCGGTTCTCTACATGCCGAGCTCCAACACGCGTGCCCTCGAGAAGGCCAAGACGATCACCGCCGACGCGCTGATCCTCGACCTCGAGGACGCCGTCGCCCCCGACGCCAAGCCGGAGGCGCGCGAGAACGCGGCCGCGGCCGTGACATCGGGCGAGTACGGCAACAAGTACCTCACCATCCGCATCAACGGCGCCGACACCGAGTGGCACGCCGACGACCTGGCCGCCGCAGCCAAGGCAGGACCCGACGCGATCGTGGTCCCCAAGGTCAACAGCGCCCAGCAGGTGCACGACCTCGTCGCGGCCTTCGAGCAGGCCGGCGTCCCGGAGCAGACCAAGCTCTGGGCGATGATCGAGAGCCCGTACGCCATCCTCCACGCCGAGGAGATCGCCTCCGCCTCTGAGCGGCTGACGGTGCTCGTCATGGGCACCAACGACCTGGTCAAGGAGCTGTACGTCGAACACGTCCCGGCCCGCGCCAACCTGGTCACCAGCCTCCAGCTGGCCGTGCTCGCCGCGCGCGCGAGCGGCAAGGTCATCCTCGACGGCGTCTACAACAACGTGAAGGATGCCGAGGGCTACGCGGCCGAGGTCGAGCAGGGCCGGATCTTCGGGTTCGACGGCAAGACCCTGATCCACCCCGCCCAGGTCGAGGGCGCCAACGCAGGCTTCGCGCCCAGCGAGCAGGCGGCGGCCGACGCCAAGGGCCTCATCGAGACCTGGGAGGCGAGCGACGGTGGCGTGGTGACCTACAACGGCAAGATGGTGGAGAACCTCCACGTCGAGTCCGCGCGGCGCACGCTGAGCATCGCCGAGGCCATCGCAGCGTTGTAATCCACAGGGAGATATACCCCTAGGTGTATCTCCCTCGTTACCTCCTGAGCCCATTTGGCCTTGTCAGTAACTTTTTTCTGAGAAGAAGGTGACAAGCGGTCGAGATTCTGGTTCCGTTACGTGCTGCGCGACACAACCGACACTCGCTACGCGCTCAGGAGACAGCGTCAGATGACTGAAGCGAATCGTCGGCCCGCGACGGGGGACCACTCGAACGTCCCACCCACGCCGGCTCGACACCCCGCCACACCGATGCTCCCCACGAACGACACCGCGCCCGAACCCCTCGAGATCGCCCGCCGCGCTCTCGAGGGGTTGTCGCCGGCGGACGAGTCGTGGTTCACCAATCCCAAGACGAACTCAGCCGTGGAGCGAGTGCGACCGCATCACACGCCGTACGCACCACAGCCGCAGCCCGGCACGGCGCTCGTCCTGCGACATTCCGATGCCGGCTACCCCCAGCCGCCGCGGGCCACCTACCAGCGCCCAGTGCCTCCGCACCCCCAGCTGCCGCAGTACGCCTACCAGCCGAGCCCCTACACGGCACAGCAGTTCCACCCTGCCGGGCCGGTGACATTCGCCAACCCGGCGATGCCGTCGTACGCCGCCGCGCAGGTGCCGACCAGGAACGGCGTGGTCGAGGAACAGCGGATTCCGAAGAGCCGCGCCCGCAACAAGAAGGCCGTGCTGCTGCCGCTCGCCGCGATGGCGATCGCCTCGGCCGGCATCGGCGCCTTCGCCCAGGCCAACGTCGGACCGGACCTCGAGACCACGCAGGCCAAAGCCCACGCCGGCCAGTACGACGCCGTACCCGTGGTCGACATCGCCGACCAGAAGGTCATCGACGCCCCCGGCGTGATCGCCCCGGAGAAGACGTCCCCGTTCTCCCCCGCAGCCCCAGGCACCACCTCCGGCGGCAAGCACTCCAACGGCGACTACGACGCGCCCTCCAGCGCCGAGACCTACGGTGGCGCTCACTCCTCCAGCGGGGCGGTCTCCACCCCGCGCAGCGGGGACACCTTGTCCGACAAGGACCCGGCGCCCGCTCCCGAACCGGCCCCGCAGCCGGCCCCGGAGCCCGCTCCGCAGCCCGAGCCGGAGCCCGAACCCGAACCGACCCCCGTGCCGACGCAGCCGTCGCTGGGCGAGAACGTGGTCGCCCCGGTGCTCGACACGGTGACGGGCGTCATCGACGGTCTCACCGGAATCAAGCTCGACCTGACCCCGTAGTCATCGAGTGGCCCAGAACGGGGCCGTGACCTCATCCGAGGTCACGGCCCCGTTTGCGTATGCCCGGGTGGGTTACCCATGACAAGGACGGGCCATCTAGAAATAGGACCTCCGTCCCGATAACTTCCGTGGTTTTCTCTCGTTTGAGCGATGTGCCACCCCTTAACTCGGGAGTGCGCCAGGTTCCCCCGGATCTGGCAGGTGGCACGGCCCCGTTGCGGGGATCTTGGGGGATCCCCACCGCAGAATCGGAGTCCAACCAACAATGCGTAACATCCGTACGTTCGCGCTGTCCGCAGCCGCTGCCGCCGTCGTCGGCGCAGTCCTGGTTGTGCCGGCGCCCTCACAGGCCGCGCTGACGAACACCTCCTTCGGGATGTTCGCCGCCGGATTCGGCAGCCGCGTGACCGGTGGAAGCATCCCGGCCAACTCGGGAGACCTCGGATACCAGACCATCGGGTGCACCCGTAAGGCTGGTTACGACGTCAACAACAACACCGCCGGCGCCAAGGTGCCCGGCCTCGGCACGATCGGCGCGACCACCACCAAGCAGCGCACCGTCAAGTCCGGCTCGACGGTCAAGTCCATCTCGGAGCACAAGATCGCCGACGTCGTGCTCGACAAGAGCCCGCTGGGCAAGGTCACCGTCGAGGGTCTCAGCTCGGTGTCCCAGGCTTGGTGGGACGGCAAGGGCTACAAGGCCGACTCCAAGGCCAAGATCGCTCACGTGGTCCTCGACCCGGCCGGCCCCGGCCAGAAGATCGACCTTCCGATCCCCGGCCGCGACAAGCCGCTCGTCATCCCGGGCATTGCCACCATCGGTCTGGGCAACACCGTCGAGAAGACCAACGCCGACGGCGCCGAGGCTTACGCCAACGGCATCTGGATCAAGCTCCACGGCACCGACTCCGAGGTCATCGTCGGTCGCTCCCGCGCCGAGATCAACGGCCAGGCGTTCTCCGGCGTCTTCTCCGGCTTCTCCAACTCCGTCGACGCCTCCGCTCTCGGCGGTGCCGTCCAGGTCGGCAAGAACCCGCTGACCAATGCCGGCTGCGCCGGCACCAAGGGCAAGCTGAAGACCAAGTCCATCGGCCACGTCCCGCTGGGCGAGGTCGGCGACATCGTGGACGTCAAGGGCCTCACGAGCGGTCAGCGTTCGAACCAGACCAGCACCACCGCCGGGGGTTACACCTTCGGTGAGGTCGCCAACGTCAACATCGGCGACGGCGCGATCCGCATCGAGGCCATCCGCGCCCAGGCGAACGCGAACTTCGTCAAGGGCAAGGGCTCGACGACGTCCATCTCGGGCACCAAGTTCGGTGACATCTACATCGGCAAGCAGAAGGTCTCCCTCGCCCAGCTCGAGTCGGCGCTCTCCCGCGTCGACATCCCCGGCCTGGCCAAGATCGAGACCAAGGTCGTCGTCGAGCGCAGCAAGAACCTGGTCGAGGTCGTCGCCCTGCGGCTGACGCTCCTCGACGCGACCGAGGGCACCAAGACGGTCGTCAACATCGGTCACGCGAAGTTCAAGGTGAACGCCAACAAGTGAGGCCTTGATCCACTGAGGCTGTCCTAAGAAACGGCCCGCGTCCTGACCAGGTCGCGGGCCGTTTCTTCATCCTGAAGTTACTCACGGGTAGTATCAACCCACCCGTACGCACTCGAACCGGCGCCAAGCATTAGGCTCGGTTCATTCCGGCAGTCCTGCCCCCTGATGAGGAGCGCCTAGGCATGTTGCAGATCATCACCATCGTCGTGTGCCTCGCGACAACGGTGGCCGCCGTCTATCTGACCACCAAGGCGGTCAGGTCGATGCTCGCGGTCATCAAGATCGGTACGCCGATCAGCCGCGTCGACCAGCCGCTGGCCCGCACCCTGACGATGCTGAAAGAGACCGTCCTCCACACGCGCATGCTGCAGTGGACCTGGGTCGGCATCCTGCACTGGTTCGCCTTCGCGGCGTTCATCGTGCTCTCGACCGCCGTCGGCTCGGCGTACTTCCAGCTCTTCTCAGCCGACTGGACGATCCCCTTCATCGGGAAGTTCTTCCTCTACGAGTGGGTGGCCGAGGGCCTCGGCCTGCTGGGCGCCCTGGGCATCATCCCCCTGATCATCTACCGGCTGCTGCACCAGCCGAAGAAGCTGGGTCGCGGGACCCGGTTCTACGGCTCGGTCATGTGGCAGGCGTTCTTCGTCGAGGCGATGGTGCTGCTGGAGTCGATCGCGATCCTGTTCATCCGCGGCGCGGAGTACAACCTGGCTCTGGCCCACGGGGGCGAGCACGCCGAGCACGCCACCGGCTTCCACTTCCCGATCTCGCAGTTCTTCGGTGCGCTCTACCCGACCGGTCCCGACGCGATCGGGTCGCTGGAGAACATCATCTACCTCATCGCGGCCTTCAAGATCCTCTCCGCGCTGATCTGGCTCATGGTGATCTCGTCCAACCTGACGATGGGTGTCGCCTGGCACCGCTTCACCGCCTGGTTCAACATCTGGTTCAAGCGCGAGCCGGGGTCGCGTACCTCTGCCGTTGACGGCGCCCGCCCGCTCGGCACCGCGCTCGGCGCGATCAAGCCGATGCTCATCGACGGCAAGCCGGTCACCCTCGAGGACGTCGAGGAGGACCGGATCCCCGAGGACGCCATCCTCGGTGTCGGCTCGATCCAGGACTTCTCCTGGAAGGGCATCCTCGACTTCACCACCTGCACCGAGTGTGGTCGCTGCCAGTCGCAGTGCCCCGCCTGGAACACCGAGAAGCCGCTCTCGCCCAAGCTGCTGATGATGGGCCTGCGTGAGCACGCGTACGCCGCCGCCGGTGACTCCGACCTCAAGGAGAAGCCGCTGATCGGCAAGGCCGACGGCGCCCCGGCCGGTGCCGAGAGCAACGCCGAGGTCCTCGACTGGTTCTACAACCCAGAGGACGGCGGCTTCGTCATCGACGAGGACGTCCTCTGGTCCTGCACGTCCTGCGGTGCCTGCGTCCAGCAGTGCCCCGTCGACATCGAGCACGTCGACCACATCATGGACATGCGCCGCTACCAGGTGCTCGTCGAGTCCAACTTCCCCTCCGAGCTCAACGGCCTCTTCAAGGGCCTCGAGGGCAAGGGCAACCCCTGGAACATGAACGCCAACGCGCGCATGGACTGGGCCAAGGACCTGCCCTTCGACGTCAAGGAGGTCGGCAAGGACATCGAGTCGCTGGAGGAGGTCGACTGGCTGTTCTGGGTCGGCTGTGCCGGCGCCTACGAGGACCGGGCCAAGAAGACCACCCGCGCCGTGGCCGAGCTGCTCGACATGGCCGGGGTCTCCTTCGGCGTACTCGGCAACGGCGAGACCTGCACCGGCGACTCCGCCCGCCGGGCCGGCAACGAGTTCGTCTTCCAGGGCCTGGCTCAGCAGAACGTCGAGACGTTCAAGGAGTTCAAGGTCAAGAAGGCCGTCACCACCTGTGCTCACTGCTTCAACACGTTGAAGAACGAGTACAAGGAGTTCGGCATCGAGCTCGAGGTCGTCCACCACACCCAGCTGCTCAACCGCCTCGTCCGCGAGGGCAAGCTGACCCCAGTCGCGGAGGGTGCGGGCGCCCAGAAGCGCTCGATCACCTACCACGACCCGTGCTACATCGGCCGCCACAACGGCGTCTACGAGCCGCCGCGCGAGCTGCTGCAGATCATGCCGGGCGCCGAATACAAGGAGATGCCCCGCAACTCCGAGCGCTCCTTCTGCTGTGGTGCCGGTGGCGCCCGGATGTGGATGGAGGAGAAGATCGGGTCGCGGATCAACGAGAACCGCACCGATGAGGCCGTCGCCACCGGTGCCGACCAGATCGCCGTCGGCTGCCCGTTCTGCCGCGTCATGCTCTCCGACGGTCTGACCAAGGCCCAGGCCAACGGCGCCGCACGCGAAGAGGTCGAGGTGCTCGACGTCGCGCAGATGCTGCTCGCGTCCGTGAAGGGCGAGCAGGCGACCAAGCTGGCCCCGGGCGAGGGTGCGAAGGTCGGTGCCGCCGCCAAGGCTGCTCCGGCAGTCGAGGAAGCCGCTCCGGCCGCCGGTGCTGCCACCGCCGCTGCGGGTTCGTCGCTCTTCGACTCCCCCGCCGAGGCTGCTGAGACCACCGAGACCGCGAAGGCTCCGGCCGACGCGTCCTCGCTCTTCGACACCCCTGCCCCGGCCGAGCCGGCCTCGGGAGGTACGTCGGGTGGCGGCTCGCTCTTCGACACCCCCGCTCCAGCCGCTGAGCCGGAGAAGCCGGCCTCCGGTGGCTCGCTGTTCGACGACGGCGGGTCGCTCTTCGACACGCCTGCGGAGGCACCTGCCGAGAAGCCTGCCTACAAGCCTGCTGCGGATCTCGGAACTGGCGGGTCGCTCTTCGACGTACCGGCTCAGGATGCGGAGCCTGCTGCCGCGCCAGAGGCGAAGGCAGCTCCGGCCGCTCCGGCGCCCGCCGAGGAGCCTGCTGTCGACCTCGGTGGAGGCGGCTCGCTCTTCGACATCCCGGCCGCACCGGCCGAGGAGGCGAAGGCTGCTCCGGCAGCCGAGCCCGCGGCTCCGGCTGCGCCGCCGGCCACCGAGGAGCCGAGCGTCGACCTCAGCGCAGGTGGTTCGCTCTTCGACATCCCGGCCAGCGAGCCCGAGCCGACGACGGCCAAGGCCGCCGAGCCTGCTGCTCCGGTCGAGGCCGCGACTCCGGCCGCGCCTGTGGCAGGTTCAGGAGTGACCTCGGACCCGAAGACCGACGTCGACTTCGACAGCCTCGGCTCGCTCTTCGACATCGAGGCCCCGGAGGGCGCGGTCGCAGCTGCGGCTCCGGCTGCTCCCGCTGAGGCCGCACCTGTGGCCGAGGCTGCCCCGGAGACCGTGGTCGACGAGGCACCCGCCGCACCCGCCGACGAAGCGGCGGTCGAGGTGGAGACGCCGGCCGAGCCCGAGCCCGAGCCCGAGCCGGAGCCCGAGAAGGCCGCCCCCGCACCGGAGCCCAAGCCGGCACCGGCCGTGAGCGGAGACGCGCACGCGCCGCGTACGGACGTCGACATCCACGAGGCAGGGTCGCTCTTCGACCTCTGACCCACCGCGGTCCGCTGCACCAGACGATGACACCTTGTGAGTGATTCACAAGGTGTCATCGTCATTTAGCCGAGACGTCGACCGAGACGTCGCTCGCGTCGGCCGAGACGGCACCAGCGTGCCCACTCGACCGACGTACCCGACGTCTCGGCCGACCGGGGTGACGCCTCAGCGAAGGGCCTGACATCACGTGGCGTCAGATTGGGGTTGTTATGACGTCATGATGATGTCATAGTGGTGCGTATGGACATCACGCCGTACATCGACAGCCTGCGACGGGACCTCCTGGCCGCGGCCGAGGCATCGGGACCGGAGGCGCGGGAGACCGCGGAGCGGCTCACCTACGCCCTCGACCCGGCCGCTCGGCTGGCGGTGATGGAGGCGGTGAGCCAGGCGGCCGCGGAGATCACGGCGGAGCTGCCGGCGGGCAATGTGGACGTACGTCTGCGAGGGCGCGACCTGGAGTTCGGGGTCACGCTTCCCGAGCTCGCCGAGCCGGTTCCCCCGACGCCGCCTACGCCGCCGACACCGCCCGCACCCCCGGCCCCACCAGCCCCGCCGGAGCCCGAGGGCGACGACGCCCTCGCCCGAGTGACCCTCCGCATCCCGGAGTCGCTCAAGGCGAAGGCCGAGGAGGCTGCGGCCGAGGCCGGCCAGTCCCTCAACACCTGGCTCGTCGGAGCGGTCCGCGCGGCGACCCGCGAGAACGCGGTCAACGTCGACGTCGACCTCTCCGCGATCCCACACATCGTCAGCGAGGCGATGAGCAGCCTCGATCCGTTCCGCGGGAGCAACCGCGGCAGGTCCGACCGCCGGATGACCGGCTGGCTCTGACCTGAGCTCTAGGCACGACCACGGACGGCCGCCCGGCCGGTCCGGTAGATCCGCACACCCTGAGGAGCACCATCATGAGCACGTACACCTTCATGTCCACCGCCCCCGCCAAGCTGTTCGTCGAGTTCGGCAAGGGCAATCTCGAGGTCCAGGCGACAGATACCGACGAGACCGTCGTCGAGATCGACGGCGACGACGCCGAGAATCTGGTCGTCGAGCAGAGCGGCGACACGATCAACATCATCGACCCGCACAAGGGCCCGTTCAGCCGCTCGCGGCGATACGACATCAGCGTGACGGTTCCCGCCCGCAGCCAGCTGCGAGCCCGCACCGGAACCGCCGACATCGCCACGCAGGGCGTCCTGCGGGCAGCCTGGCTCCAGACCGGGTCGGGCGACATTCGGATCGACCGGGTCACCGAGGAGTTCCAGGTCGAGTCCGGCTCGGGGGACGTCGAGGCGGACACCCTCGACGGGCGCGCCTCGATCAAGTCCGGATCCGGCGACATCCGGATCGGTACGGTCCACGACCTGCAGACCAAGACCGGCGCAGGCAGTGTGGAGATCGATGAGGTCGAGGGCGACGTGAGCCACTCGACCGGCGCGGGCGACTTCGCGATCCACTCGGTCAGTGCGGGCCGGATCTCGGTGAAGGGAGCCTCCTCCGACGTACGCATCGGGATCCCGAACGGCACCCCGGTGTGGACCGACGTCAACACGGTGACCGGCCGGTGCACCAGCACTGTCGAGAGCGCTGGTGCACCGGCCGCGGGTGAGCCCTACGTCGAGCTCCGCACCACCACCGTGAGTGGTGACATCACCCTCATCGGGCTCTGAGCCCGGGAGGGCGGGCTACTTCTCCTTGGTGGGATGAGGCGCGTCCGGCACGACCGGCCGGAGCACACCCCAGGCGATGAAGGCGGCCCCGACGACGAGCAGGACGATGCCCGCCCAGAGGTTGGCGTTGGGCCCGCCGGTCTTGTCGACCTCGGGGTCGCCGAACAGGCCCATCAGCAGCAGGATGACGCCGTAGACCGCGAGCAGGGACCCGATCACGTTGCGGATGTCGAAGAGCGACAGCAGCGTGCCGAGGAAACCCTTGTTGGTCTTGGCTGTGTTCGATTCGCTGGACATCTCAGTCTCCTCAGAAGATCGCGTTCAGGATGGTGACCATGACCAGCGCGAGACCCGCGAGGGGCACCGGACGCTGCCACCACGGGCGACCGGCGTCCTCGGGGTCCACCAGATCCTCCCTCGGGGTCTCGGAGTAGACCAGACCCTTCAGAGAGCCTTCCGGCTTCGGCGCGGTCACCAGCGAGACGAGCACGCTGACGATGATGTCGACGCCGAAGGCCACACCGGCAGCCACGAACGACGCACCCTGGCCCGACAGCGGCAGGACGCCGACGGAGAGCCCGCCAAGCGTGCCGTCGGCGAGGATGCCGACGCCCACCGCGGCCAAGGTGCCGGAGACGAGACCCGCCCAACCGGCGGTCGCGGTCATCCGCTTCCAGAACATACCCAGGATGAACGTCGCGAACAGCGGCGCGTTGAAGAACCCGAACAGCGTCTGCAGGTAGTCCATGATGTTGGAGAAGCTGGACGCCAGGACAGCGGTGAAGATCGCGATGGCCGTCGCCGCGACGGTCGCCCAGCGGCCGAGCTTCACGTAGAAGTCGTCGGGGCGGTCCTTGATGATGTACTCCTGGATGATGTCGAAGGACACCACCGTGTTGAACGCGGAGACGTTGGCCGCCATACCGGCCATGAACGCTGCCAGCAGACCGGTGATCGCCAGGCCGAGCAGACCGTTGGGCAGCACCTCTGCCATCAGATAGAGCAGCGAGTCGTTATAGGTCACGCCCTCACCCGAGGCACCGCCGGCGACCGACTCCCCCGCCTTCGTCTGGGCGATCTCGGTGACCAGGACCGCCGCGATCATGCCGGGGAGGATGGTGATGAACGGGATGAACATCTTCGGGTACGCACCGATGATCGGTGTCTTGCGGGCCGCACTGATCGAGTCGGCGGCCATCGCTCGCTGGACCTCGACGAAGTTGGTCGTCCAGTAGCCGAAGGAGAGCACGAAGCCGAGACCGAACACGATGCCGACGACCGAGAGGAAGTCGGAGGAGAATCCGGTCAGGGCGGTGCCGGGCCAGGAGTTGAGCTGGTCGGCGGCCGGTGCGATGGTGTCGGGGTTGGCGGCCGCGGCCTTCTCGATCTGCGAGGTCAGGCCGTCCCAGCCGCCCACCCGGTGGAGGCCCAGGATGGTCAGTGGCAGCAGCCCGGCGACGATCACGAAGAACTGCAGCACCTCGTTGTAGATCGCGGCCTTCAGACCACCGAGGGTGATGTAGGACAGCACGATCACCGCGGCGACGATCAGGGCCACCCACAGCGGCCAGCCGAGCAGCGCGTGCACGATGGAGCCGAGCAGGTAGAGGTTGATGCCGGCGATGAGCAGCTGCGCCACCGCGAACGAGAGCGCGTTGACCAGGTGGGCGCCGGTGCCGAAACGGCGCTTCATGAACTCGGGGACCGAGCGCACCTTCGAGCCGTAGTAGAAGGGCATCATCACGACGCCCAGGAACAGCATGGCCGGGATGGCACCGATCCAGAAGTAATGGACGGTGGGGAGCCCGACCTGCGCCCCCGTAGCCGACATCCCCATGATCTCGACAGCGCCGAGGTTTGCTGAGATGAAGGCGAGACCGGTGACCCACGCGGGCAGGGACCTACCCGAGAGGAAGAAGTCGACCGAGCTCGACATGCCGCGGCTGGCCAGGAAGCCGATGCCGAGAACGAACGCGAAGTAGATCGCGATGAGGAGATAGTCGACCGCGTTGGCCTGGATCAGGGTGTCCGCGGCCAGGATGCTTGCTTGCATTCCGAGACCCTTCTATTTGATTGGGCGCACCAAACTTAACCACGCGTACGCCTCAAAAATGCGCTGGGTCACCCCTTCATCGACACGCCTTCTCGCCAGTAGCCCATGAAGGCGACCTGCTTGCGGGGCATCTCGAGCTCGTTGACCAGATGACGGCGCAGCGCGGTGACCATCCGGGACTCCCCGGCGATCCAGGCGTAGCGCCCGTCCTCACCGTTCTCAGCACCGTCCCCAGCACCGTCCCCAGCGCCGCTCTCCGGGCCGGCGACCTCCTCGCCCGAGGACGAGTAGTCCGGGGTCTCCCACAGGTCCGGGTCCTCGACCTCGACCGAGGTCACGTCCTCGGGCGTCGCCTCGAAGCCGAGCAGCCCACCGACGGCGGCCAGGGCCGAGCCGCCCACGGGCGTGCCCTCGCGCGGCAGCCAGCTGACCTGCAGCCCCTCAGGCGCAGAAACCTTCTGTACGTCATCAGCTACCGGCACCTCCAGGAAGGCCGATCCGGTGGCGTCCGCCGGCAGCGACTCGAGGATCGAGACGATCGCCGGGACGGCGGTCTCGTCGCCGACCAGCAGCAGCCGGGTCGCGTCGCCAGGAAGCCACTCGATCCCGCCGTAGGGCTCGCCGAGCTTGGGTCCGGCGACCAGGATCTCGTCGCCCGGCTTGGCCGCGCCGGCCCAGTCGGAGCCGGGACCGTGCGCGCCGGGGTGCAGCACGAAGTCGACGTACAGACGCTTCTCGATGCCTTCCCCCTCGATCGAGCGGATCGTGTAGGTGCGCATCCGCGGGCGCTCCTCCTCGGGGAGGGCGAGCCATTCGGTGTACCAGTCCTCGGCGGTGAGCGCGGGCAGCACGCCCGGGGTGGCCGGGAACAGGAGCTTGATGCGCTGGTCGAGGGTCGGGCCGTCGTTGCCGAAGTCGGCCAGGTCGTCGCCGGCCAGCTCGATCCGGGCGAAGGACGGGGAGAGGCGCTCGACGGAGCGCACCGAGACGCGGGCGAGGATGGGCATGTCAGGCTCCTTGTGCGTGGGGGTGAGCGGTCGGTCGGTGGTGACGTCCGATGGGGACGACCATCGGTGTGCCCGAGACGGGGTCGACGATGACCTGGGACTCCAGACCGAAGACCTGCTCGACGCGGTCGGCGGTGACCACCTCGGCGGGCGTGCCGGTGGCGGCGATCTTTCCGCCGCTCATCGCGATCAGGTGGTCGGCGTAGCGGGCGGCCAGGTTGAGGTCGTGGAGCACCATCACGACGGTGGTGCCTCGCGAGGAGCGGAGCCCGTGGAGCAGGTCGAGGAGGTCGATCTGATGGGCGACGTCGAGGAACGTGGTCGGCTCGTCGAGGAGCAGCAGGTCGGTCTGCTGAGCCAGCGCCATCGCCACCCAGACCCGCTGCCGCTGGCCACCGGAGAGCTCGTCGACGATCCGGTCGGCGAGGTCGAGCGTGTTGGTCAGCTCGAGCGCCTCGGCGACCGCCGCGTCGTCCTCGGGCGACCAGCGCTGCAGCGCGCCCCGGTGGGGCTGGCGACCGCGGCCGACCAGGTCGACGACGGTGATCCCCTCGGGTGCGATCGGCGACTGCGGCATCAGGCCGAGCGTCTTGGCCACCGCCCGGGTGGGCTGCTTGTGCACGGCTTTGCCGTCCAGGACCACCTGCCCGGAGATGGGCCGGAGCAGCCGCGCCATCCCGCGTAGCAGGGTCGACTTCCCACAACCGTTGGCGCCGACGATCACGGTGGTCAGGCCATCGGGGATCTCCAGCGAGACCTCGTCGACGATGGGATCAGCGCCGTAGCCGAGGCTCACACTCTCCGCAGCGAGTCTCATGACTTCCTTCCAGCTCGTCCAGCCCGCCCGCTGGCGAGCAACCACAACAGGAACGGCGCCCCGAACGCACCTGTGACGACACCGACCGGGAGGTTGGTGCCGGGGAATCCGTAGGCCGCGACGTAGTCGGCCCCGACCATCACGACGGCGCCGACCAGCGCCGCACCGAGGATCGTCGTACGCCCGCCGTTGAGGACTCGGGCGATCGGCCCGGCGACGAAGGCGACGAACGCGACCGGGCCGGTCGCGGCGACCGCCAGCGCACACAGCAGCACGGCGAGGAGGAGCAGCAGGTCGGCGTAGCGGTGGGTGACGCCGAGCGCGTTGGCCACGTCCGGACCGAGCTCGAGCACCCGCTGCGACTTCACCGTCCACGCGACCAGCGGGAGCAGGATCACCAGGGCGACGAGCAGGATCCGGATCGTCGGCCAGGAGGCCGAGTTGAGGCTGCCGGTCATCCAGCGCAGCGCGAGCTGGGCGTCGTACTCGTTGGCGCGGGTGAAGAGGTACTGGATCACGGCGACCAGTCCGGCGGCAGCGGTGACGCCGACGAGCACCAGCCGGTAACCACCGTCGCTGCCGGCCACCAGCCGGATCGTGACGGCGGTGAGCACCGCACCGATGATCCCGGCGACCGAGAGCGCCGATCCGTTCAGCGAGAGGACCACGATCGCGAAGACCGCCGACGCGCTCGCCCCGAGCGAGATGCCGAGCATGTCGGGGCTGGCGAGCGGGTTGCGCAACGTCGACTGGAAGATCGCGCCGGCGGCGCCGAAGGCGACTCCCGCCAGCACACCCAGGACCGCCCGCGGCAGCTTCGACTCCATCAGGATGAAGGTCGCGCCGGGGATCTCCTCCCCGCCGAGGATCCGGAAGAAGTCCGGCAGCGTGATGATGTAGTCGCCGGCGAGCACCCGGAGCGCGAACAGCCCGAACAGGGCCGACCCCAGGCCACCGGCCACCAGGACGAGCCGCCGCTGCGGGATGCGCCGGGCGCTGCGTACGACTGCGGTGGGGTTGATCGACTGAACGCTCATCTGTTCGCTCGCTGACGCTCGCTCATAGTCCGGCCATCCGTCCGCGGCGCAGGAAGAAGACGAAGACGGGTACGCCGACGACGGCTGTCATCACACCGACCTGGATCTCCGAGGGCGGCCAGATGACCCGGCCGACCACGTCCGCCAGGAGGGTGAGGGCGGCGCCGAAGCCCGCCGAGAGGGGGAGCACGCGGGTGTAGGCCGAGCCGACCATGACCCGGACCATGTGGGGGACGATCAGGCCGACGAAGCCGATCGGGCCGCACAGCGCGGTGGCGGTGCCGGTGAGGAGCACGACGCCGAGGCCGATGACGGCGCGGTCGATGCCGGTGCGCCGTCCGAGCCCGCGCGCGAGGTCGTCGCCGAGGGCGAGCGTGTCGAGGGTGCGGGCACCACCCAGGGTCAGCAGCGCACCGACGGCGAGGAAGGGCAGCCCGGTCAGGACGATGTCCCAGCCGCGGCCGCCGATGGTGCCGACCTGCCACAGCCGGATCACGTCGAAGGTGGCCTTGTCGGTGAGCAGGACGGCGGTGGTCCACGAGGTGACCCCGGCGGCCACGGCGGCTCCCGCTAGGACCAGCTTGGCCGGGGTCGCACCACCGGTGCCGAAGGAGGCGACCGTGTGAACGAGCACCGCGGCGACCGCGGCGCCGGCGAAGCCGAACCAGAGGTAGGCGTTGAGCGAGCCGATGCCGAAGACCGAGACCGCCAGCACCATCGCGAACGTGGCACCGGAGTTGAGCCCGAGGAGCCCCGGGTCGGCCAGCGGGTTGCGGGTCAGACCCTGCAGACAGGCGCCGGAGAGCGCCAGCGCGGCGCCGACCATCAGCCCGAGGACCGTACGCGGCATCCGGGTCTCCAAGATGCCCTGACCGACGCTGCCCTCACGCCACAGGTCCAGCGGGGAGACGAGCTTCGCGCCGATCAGCATCGAGGCGACGACGGCGACCAGGAGGACGCCGGCGAGCAGGATCACGACCCGCAGCATCGACGACCGACCCCGGCCGCGCGGATCCGCGGCCGGGGCTCGGTCGAGCGTCGTCGTGAGGGTCACTGACCCTCGAGTGCCTTGACGATGCCCGGGACGAACTCATCGATGGCGTAGGGCACCGACAGCGGCGTCGGGGTGCCCGCGGCGAGCGAGGCGACGTTGTCGGTCGAGGCCCACATGTGGCCGGCCTTGATCGCGGGGATCTGGCCGATCAGCTTGTCGTTGGCGTACGTCTCGGCGTCCGCGTCCTCCACCGCATAGGTGAACAGGAAGTCGGACTCGAGCTCGCTGGCCCTCTCCGCGGAGACCTGGGCGAAGAACTCGCCCTTCTTGGTGTTCTCCTCGACGACCGGCGCGTTCTTCATGCCCAGGTCGGAGAGGAAGTCCGGGCGGGCGTCCTCGGTCGTGTAGAACGGGATCTGGGAGAGGTCGGCGGTCGACAGCGCCGCCCAGACGAAGGTCTTGCCCTGGATCTCCGGGGTGTCCTTCTTGACGTCCTCGTAGAGCTTCTGGGTGTCGGCCTCGACCTCGTCGGCCAGCTCGTTGCGACCGGTGGCCTTGCCGACCATGTCGAGGGAGTCCTCCCACGCGGTCGCCCACGGCTGGTCCGGGTAGGCGACGACCGGCGCGATCTCGGAGAGCTTCTTGTACTCCTCCTCGGTGATGCCCGAGTAGGTCGCCAGGATCAGGTCGGGGGTCTGCTTGGCGACCTCGTCGACCGGAATGGCGTCGGTCTGGTCGAGGATCGCCGGCATGTCGGCGTCGAGTTCCTCGAGCTTCTCGTCGAACCAAGGCGTGGTGCCATCCTCGTCGCCGCCCCAGGTGACCTTGGGGATGCTGACGGGCACGACGCCCAGCGAGAGGAGCATGTCGGCGTCGTTGACACCGACGACGGAGATGCGCTTCGGCTCCTCCTCGATCTTGGTCTCGCCGAAGGCGTGCTCGATGGTCACCGGGAAGGCACCCGAGTCGGCCTTCGAGGTGGACTCCTGGCCGGAGTCGGCGGAGTCGGTGGAGCCCGTGCTGCAGGCAGCCAGGCCAGAGACAGCAAGCGCGGTGCTCACTGCGATGAGTACGGGACGACGGATCACGTGGGGAACCACCTCGGGTTAGGCAATGCTTAGTTAGGACAGCCTAAACACATTCTGGTTTCCACGAGATATCGGCCCCCAGAGTTTGGGACGACGCAGCGGGCGGTCAGGGCCTGACGAACGCCACCCGCTCAGCCTCGACCCGATCCCGGATCACGCAGTCGAGCGAGTGGTCGTTGACGATCCCCATCGACTGCATGAACGCGTACATCGTCGTCGGCCCGACGAACTTCCAGCCTCTCTTCTTGAGGTCCTTGGAGAGGCTGATCGAGGCGGCGGAGGTGGCCACCACCTCCGGGACCTCGAGCGGCTCAGGCTCGAACCCCCAGACGTACGCAGCCAGCGACCCGCGCTCCTCGATGAGCTCGACCGCGCGGCGGGCGTTGTTGATCGCCGCCTCGATCTTGCCGCGGTGGCGGATGATCCTCGCGTCCTGCAGGAGCCGTTCGACGTCACCCTCGTCGAACTCGGCCACCAAGTGGTAGTCGAAGCCGGCGAAGACCTCCCGGAACGCGGGGCGCTTGTTCAGGATCGTGCGCCAGGACAGCCCGCTCTGGAATCCCTCCAGGCAGATCTTCTCGAAGAGCCGTACGTCACCGCCGGCCGGAAATCCCCACTCGGTGTCGTGGTAGCCGAGGAACTCCGGCGCCCCTCCGGCCCACGCGCAACGCGTCTGGCCGTCGGGGGCCAGGAATGGTGCTTCACTCATCCACCCGACCCTAGCCGCGACCACCGACATCCACCTTTCTCAAAGCAGATGGCGGATCGAGGCGAAGTGAGCCCGGATCTCGTCGTCGGTCCCGGAGCCGTAGATCTGGAGGACCTCGGCCAGGCCGGGTGCGACATCGCGCAGGGCGTCGACGGCCTGCTGGAGCTCCCGGCCGGACGCCACCGCGCGCAGTACGCCGCGCACCGCCGCACCGCCCTCGACGGCCGCGGCACGGGAGCCGGTGGTCAGCTCCGAGGAGAGCTCACGGATCTCGTCGAGCCGCTCGTTGATCTGGGAGGTGGTGAGGCCACCCGCTTCGGCGCCGAGGTCGATCAGCGCGTGCAGACGTGCCAGCGCTATCGGGTTGGCGATCTTGACCCGCTGCCCGGTCATCAGGTGCGACAGCATCGCCGGGCTCAGGCCGAGCACCTTGGCGGTCGTCGCCTGGGTGAGACCCAGCGGAGAGGTCGCGCGCCGCACCAGCTCACCGAGCGGCTCTCCGTACAGCTCGCGCTGCTGCCGGATGTTCTCCTCGACGCCCATGCCAGCAATCTACACAAGTAGACAAGAAGTTTGCAAACGTACTTGCGGCGTATACGTTAGTGAATCTAGGGTGCTGCCCATGCGAACAGGACGTGTCATCGCCGCCGGCCTCGCCGGGGTCCTCGCCCTAGCCGTGGCCGGCACCGGCGTCGCCCCCGCTGCCGCCGCCGAGGAGCAGACCCAGGGGACGTACGGCCGGATGATCCTGGTGCTCGACTCCTCCGGCTCGATGAAGGAGCCGGCCGGCGGAGGCAGCACCAAGATCGAGGCGGCCAAGCAGGCGCTCAACACCGTGATCGACGACCTGCCGGAGGACGCCGACGTCGGCATGCGGGTGTTCGGCGCGAAGGTGTTCGGACGCAAGCAGAAGGGCGCCTGTGAGGACACCCAGCTGGTCGTCGAGCCCGGCACCGGCAACCGCGACGACCTGAGGTCGGCGGTGAGCGGCTACAAACCATTTGGCGAGACCCCGATCCCGGTTGCCCTCGAGCGCGCCGCCGAGGACATCGGCGCCGAGGGCAAGCGGTCGATCATCCTCGTCTCCGACGGCGAGTCGACCTGTGGCGACCCGTGCCCGGCAGCGCAGGCTATCGCCGGTCAGGGCATCGACCTGCAGATCGACGTCGTCGGCCTCTCGGTCTCCGGCAAGGCCCGCAGGCAGCTGGAGTGCATCGCCGAGAAGGGCAACGGCACCTACTACGACGCCGACGACGCCGAGGGCATCGGCGAGTCGATCTCGGGCGCCTCGCAGCGGGCGCTGCGGCCGTTCGAGTTCACCGGCACGCCGGTGAAGGGCACGCCGGACGCCGCCGCCGCACCCGTCGTGAAAGCGGGACAGTACCTGGACACGATCCAGACCCGCGGCGAGCGCTACTACCGCTTCGAGCGCACCGCGCCGGGCACCACCGTGCACTTCGGCCTGATCTTCGAGGGCGAGTCCGAGGATCTGGTCAGCAACCTGAACGCGCAGATCAGCATCGAGGACGAGAACGGCGACCTCAGGCAGTGCCGACGGGCGGTCGTGCAGAGCACGACTCACGGCGACGGAAGCCGGCTCATCTTCGGCTCGACCCACAGCGCGGACACCGACCCGGAGGCGCCGTGCAACACCGCGGACGAGCTGTTCTTCGACACCGAGTCAGGCGGCAAGGACACCGGTGCGATCGCCGGGAAGCCGGTCCAGCTGATGGTCTACGAGGAGCCGCCGGTCAGTGCGGCCGCGCTCGACGCCCTGCCTCCTCAGACCGAGGAGCCGACCTGGACGGACCTGTCGCCGGTCGAGCCGACCAGCGACATCGTCCCGGGCAGCGCGATCGCCAACGCGCCGATCCTCGAGGACGGCACATACTCCTTCGACATCAATCCTGGTGAGAACCAGGTCATCGGCGTCCCCGTCGGCTGGGGCCAGCACCTACAGGCCCAGTTCGACGCCAGGATGACCGACGCACTCCGCCGCGAGTGGGGACTCGGAGCGGGCGTGGAACTCGACGTCATCGGGCCGCTCGGCGGCGAGGCCACGGTCGACCTCGGCAGCAAGTCGCCGGAGAGCTGGTGCACCACGGGACTGCTCCAGAACTGCCCGGACGCCTGGCGCACCGGCACCCTCTCCAACGTCATCGCCTACCGCAACCGATTCGACTACGCCGACGCGGAGGCCTCGACCGGCCTGCCGGGTGTCCACTACGTACGGGTGCAGTACCAGCTCGACGAGAACATCAACGTGCCCTACACCCTCACCATCGAGACCGTCGGCGAGGACGGCGCCGGTGAACCCGACTACGAGAAAGTCTCCGGGCTCACGCCGCCGACCGCCGACCTCAACCTGAACTCGGCGGACGGCGCCGAGGACCCGGACGGCTCGGGTGGCTCCGGCAAGAACGAGGCGAGCAACGGGACCGGCACGGACGACGACGCCAAGGCGTCCGGCGACACGGTCAAGCTGGTCGCCGGCATCGGCGGTGCCGGGCTCGGGATCGCCGCGCTCGCGGCGGCGGCCGTGCTGCTGATCCGGAGGCGGCGCGCCTAGCTCAACAGGAACGCACTGCCCGCCAGCAGCAGGACCCCGGCGAGCGCCAGCACGACGATCGGCCACACCGGCCGGTCGTCGTGCTGATTCGTACGCCGGATCGCGGTCTTCTCCCGAGTGTCCCGGGGCGTCGGCGGAGGCGGAGGGGGCGGAGGCGACATGCGCCCGGCGGCGTACTGGTCCAGGACCTCGATTTCGCCCGGCTCCCACGGCCTCGACGGCACGGCCTCGGCAAGCAGTTGCCGGAACTCCCCCGCGGACTGCGGCCGGGCGGCGCGATCCTCGCCGACCGCGCGCAGCAGCAGCCGCCCCAGCGGCGTCGGTGGCACGTACGCGGCATCGTGCGGCGGCCTCATCCCGGTGAGCAGATGCAGGCCGGTGACCGCGGTGGCGTAGAGGTCGTCACGGGGGTCCGGGTCGAACCCCTGGTCAGGTGCCATGTAGCCCGGCGTACCGATCATCACGTTCGCCTCGGTGAGCCGCGGCTGGTCGGCGGGCACAGCGACGCCGAAGTCGGAGAGCCGCACGTGCGGGACGCCCGCGCCGGTCACCTCCAGCAGCAGGTTGCCCGGCTTCACGTCGCGGTGCACCACGCCGGCGGCGTGCACCGCCTCGAGACCCGCCAGCGTCTGGTCGAGGACCGCGTCGACCCACTGCTCGGAGAGCCCGCCGTAGTCACCCAGCAACATGGCGACCGAGCCACCGCGCAGCAGCGGCATCGTGAACAGCACGTTGTCGTCCTCGCCGGCCCAGCCGAGCGGGGTCACGACGTGCGGGTGGTGGATCCGGGTGGCCTGCTCGCGGATGAACCGGAGCAACGAGGCGGCATCGCGCTGACGCAGCAGCTTGGCGGCCTTGATGTCGCCCTCGCGACGGTCCTGGACCTGCCAGACCGCGCCCATCCCTCCCTCCGCGATGGGCTCCAGCAGCTCGTAGCGCCCCGCGAAGACCTCGCCCACCGGCCGCTCAGATCTTGGTGCGGTGGAAGCTCTGGAAGCTGCGCGAGGCGGTTGGGCCGCGCTGGCCCTGGTAGCGGCTCCCGTACTTCTCGCTGCCGTAGGGGTTCTGAGCCGGCGAGGTGAGCCTGAAGAAGCAGTACTGACCGATCTTCATCCCCGGGTAGAGCTTGATCGGCAGGGTCGCGACGTTGGCCAGCTCGAGCGTCACATGGCCGGAGAAGCCCGGGTCGACGAAGCCGGCGGTGGCGTGGGTGAGCAGTCCGAGACGCCCCAGCGACGACTTCCCCTCGACCCGCGCGGCGATGTCGTCGGGCAGGCTGACGGTCTCGTACGTCGACCCGAGCACGAACTCGCCCGGGTGCAGGATGAACGGCTCGTCGCCCTCGGTCTCGATCTGCCGAGTGAGCTCCGACTGGTCCACGGCCGGGTCGATCGTGGCGTACTTGTGGTTGTCGAAGACCCGGAAGAACCGGTCCAGACGTACGTCGACGGACGACGGCTGCAGCATCGACTCGTCCCAGGGGTCGATGACGATCCTTCCGTCGTGGATCTCGGTCAGGATGTCCTTGTCGCTGAGCAGCACGGGGCAAATCTAGTCCAAATCCGGTTGAATCAGGGCCATGGCACTGGATGCGCTGATCCCCGGCGGATATCGCCGGTACGTCGCGCTGGGCGACTCCTTCACCGAGGGCGTCGGTGACGCCGATGCCCGCCGCCCGAACGGCGTACGCGGCTGGGCCGATCGGGTCGCCGAGGTGATGGCCGAGCGGACTCCCGAGTTCACCTACGCCAACCTCGCCGTCCGCGGCCGCGGGATCGACCGGATCGTCAAGGAGCAGGTCGAGGCGGCGATCGCGCTCGAGCCGGACGTGGTGACGATCTACGGCGGGTCGGTCGACCTGATGTGGCCGCACGTCGACATCGACGCCCTGCTCGCGACCTACGAGTCGGCGATCGAGCAGCTCGTCGACAGCGGCGCGAAGGTGCTCGTCTTCACCGCGTACGGCGCGCGGGCGTCGACCGTCGGGCGCCTGCTCCGCGGACGCTTCGCGGTCTACAACGAGGCCGTGCGCGAGATCGCTCAACGGCGCGGTGCGACGCTGGTCGACTTCTGGCGGATGACCGAGTACGACGACGCCGGCTACTGGGACGGCCACGGCTTCCTGGGCGCCCCCGGCCACCAGTTGATGGCGATCAAGGTCCTCGACACCCTCGGCGTACGCCACCACCTGCCCACCCCGAAACCCCTGGTCGTCATCGAGGAGCCGAGCATCGGCGGGCCCATCCGCGAGGTCCGGCGGCTGGCTGCCCGCGCCCTCCCCTGGGCCGTACGCCGCGTGCTCCGCGGCCCCGCGGGCGACGGGCTCTCGGCCCGCTATCCCCAGATGACGCGACTTTCCTGACCGGTTTCACACCTGGCTGGGTGTGTGGGGTAACATCCTGGTCGCACCTGCGGACGTAGCTCAGTTGGTAGAGCGCAACCTTCCCAAGGTTGATGTCGCGAGTTCGAATCTCGTCGTCCGCTCCATAGATTCGGGCCGTGCCATGTGGCGCGGCCTGTTTCAGTTCACTTGCACGATCCAAGTGACGCAGCACACGATCGCGGGTGTTTGCGACTTGCGTCCATTAAGATTGGGTTTCTGTTTTCCAATCATTGTGTGAACGACACGTAAAGGATCACTCGACATGCCCGCGGGCTCGAGCAACCGATTCACCGACGGACGAGTCCCCGACCACGGCATCGGAGATCTGTTCACCTACGAGGCGCGTCTCCAAGCGCGACTCGATGTCGAAGCGGCCCTGGCCGAGGCCGAGGCGGCCGTGAAGGTGATCCCCGCGGAGGCCGGCGAGGCGATCGCCGAGGCCGCCGATCTGGGCAAGCTCGACATGGACCGGATCGAGAAGGCCACCGCCGAGCACAGCCACCCGCTGACGCCGCTGGTCGAGGAGCTCTGCCGGGTCGTCGGTGCGAAGCACGGTGGCTGGGTCCACTGGGGCGCCACCACGCAGAACATCACCCAGACCGCCGACCTGATCCTGCTGCGCCAGGCACACGACAAGATCCTCGACCTGCTCGGCGATCTGCTGCGCTCGCTCTCGAAGGTCGCCGAGGCCGGCGCCGAGGTGCCGATGCCGGGGCGCACACACTCCCAGCACGCGGTCCCGATCACCTTCGGCTTCAAGGTCGCCATCTGGATCGACGAGATCGCCGCCCACGTCGACCGGCTCCGCTCGGTCGAGGACCGCGTCTTCCGGCTGCTCATGGGCGGCGCGGCCGGCACCATGGCCTCCTTCGGCTCCCACGCCCGCGCCATCGAGACCGAGACGGCCTCCCGGCTCGACATGGGTTCGATGCCGGTCCCCTCGCGCGCGATCAACGACGGCATGGTCGAGTGGGTCTCGATCCTGGGGATGCTCGGCGGCACCGCCGGCAAGATCGGCAAGGACGTCTACTCGATGATGCAGCCCGAGTTCGGGGAGGCCTTCGAGCCGATCCCCGAAGGCACCATCGGCTCCTCGACGATGCCCCACAAGCGCAACCCGCAGCTCACCCTCGACGTCATCACCGCCGCCACCCAGCTGCGCGGGCTCGTCGCCCCGGCGATGGAGTCGATGCTCCACGACCACGAGGCGAACGGCGCCATGACCGGCATCCTCGAGGACGCGGTCGCGCAGGCCTCTCGCCTGGCCGGCGACGTACTCGCCAGGCTCGTGGTCATCTTCACCGGCTTGACCTTCGACGAGGAGCGGATGCGCGCCAACCTGGCTCTCTCCGGCGGCCTCATCGGCTCCGAGTCGCTGATGCTCGAGCTCGGCGAGCGGATCGGCCGCCAGGTCGCCCACGACGTCGTCTTCGAGCTCGCCCAGCGCTCCGCGGTCGACGACATCGACTTCGCCTCGCTCCTCGCCGATTCGCCCGAGGTCTCCGAGCACTTCACCCGCAGCGAGATCGCCGACCTGCTCGACCCGTGCCGCCACCTCGGCGAGTCCGCCAACATCGCCCGCGCCATGGCCGAGCACGCCCGCCGGGTGGCCGACGACATCCAGATTCCTGCCGTCTGAGGCTGGCGTTGCACGGACGTCGATAGGCTGCGTACGTGTCTTTCGAAGGTTTTCCCGTGGCAGCGCTCGACTTCTACGACGACCTCGAGGTCGACAACACCAAGTCGTTCTGGGAAGCCCACAAGCACGTCTACAAGGAGTCGGTCCACGCGCCGATGAAGGCGCTCACCGACGAGCTCGCCGAGGAGTTCGGCAGCGCCAAGATCTTCCGGCCCTACCGCGACGTACGTTTCTCGAAGGACAAGCTCCCCTACAAGACCCACCAGGGTGCCTTCGTGGCCGTGGCGCCGCAGACCGGCTACTACGTCGAGGTCTCACCGCGCGGCATCCGCACCGGCGGCGGCTGCTACTGGTTCGAGCCGCCCCGGCTGGCGGCCTTCCGCGACGCCATCGTCCACGACCACTACGGCGCTGACCTGGAGAAACGCCTCGCGGTCTCGGAGAAGAAGGGCTACGAGGTCACCGGTGACCGCCTCAAGACCGCCCCGCGCGGCTTCGACAAGGACCACCCCAAGATCGAGCTCCTCCGCTACAAGTCGATCCACCTCGGCCGCACCATCGGCTTCGAGCCGATCATCCACACCCCCGACCTCGTCGGCGAGGTGAAGAAGGACTGGCGGGCCGTACGTCCCCTGGTCGAGTGGATCGCCGAGCACGCCGTGGCGTGAACTCCTGCGTGACAGGACCGATACGAGATAGTCCGGGACGTTTCAGCCCATTACCAGTCGGTAGATGGGCTCGAACGTCCCGGACTATCTGGCGTCAGGGCTTGGTGAAGCTCGCCATCGTTCGCTCGGGCTCCCAGAAGGCCTTCATGGAGGCGATGCGGCCCTCGTCGTTGACGGTGTAGACCATGATCAGCTCGGTGGTGGTGTAACTGCCGTCGGGGAACGACGTCTTGATCTTGCCGATGTTGGCGCAGGTGTTGCCGGCGGGGTTGGCGAAGGAGTCGTTGATCTCGAACTCGAACTTGTGGACCGAGGCGATCGCCTTCTCCCAGAACGCCTTGAGGCCCTCGTGACCGTGGTGGCCCTTGCCCTCGGGGTCGAACATCGACGGCCCGACGGGGTCCTCGAGCACGCAGTCCTCGGCGTAGATCGTCAGCCACTCGTCGAGATCGCCCTTGGCGACGGCGGCATAGGAGCGCTGCCCGGCCGTACGTGCGGGGTGTTCGTCGTCGGGGGCGTTCCAGGTGATGGCGTCGGAGGAGATCATGCGGCAGATCGTACGCCGAAACTGGAACGTGTTCTACCTGATCGTGGAGTCCCGCCCGGATAGGGTCACCGGGTGACCGTCTCGGAGACCGCTCGCGGGACCGCGACACCGGGGCGGGACTTCGATCGGCTCTGGCTGGCGACGGCGACGAGCCAGGCCGGGTCGACCATCGCGTACGGCGCCCTGCCGCTGGTCGCGGTGCTGGTGCTCGGCTCCTCGACGTTCCAGGTGTCGCTGCTGGCGGCGCTGTCCGGGTTCGCGGCCGCGGCGGCGGGAGTCCGGCTCGGGCCGTGGATCGAGTACCGGTTCAAGCGGCCGACGATGATCGGCGCCGATCTGATCCGGTTCGCGGCGATGCTCAGCATCCCGGCGGCGGGGATCTTCGACCTGCTCACCTACGCCCACCTGTGCGTCGTCGGTGTCCTGGCCGCGACCTGCGAGCTCGCCTTCACCGCGGCCGCCGGCGCCCACCTGAAGGCACTGGTCGCCCCGGAGGCCAGACTGGTCGCCACCAGCCGGCTGGAGACGACGTTCTGGACCATCTTCACCGCCGGCCCGCCGGTCGGCGGCGCACTCGTCTCGGCGTTCGGGCCGACGCTGACTGTGCTCGTCGACGCGGTGACGTACCTGCTCTCCGCGCTCGGCATCCGCTCGATCCGTACGCCGGAACCGCAACCACCGACGAGGAAGCCGCAGCACCGGCTGGCCGAGGTGACCGCCGGCTGGCGCTACATCCTCGCCAGGCGCGATCTGCGCGCACTCTTCCTGAACGCGGCCCTCTTCGGCTCGTGCGTGATCGCGACCAGCCCGCTGCAGACCGTGCTGACCCTGCGGGTGCTCGGCATGGAGCCGTGGATGTACGGCGTCGCCATGGGTCTACCCTGCCTCGGCGGCATCCTCGGCGCCATGTGCGCACCTCGCCTCACGAACCGGCTCGGCGAGCGGGCGGTGCTGCTCGGTTCCGGCGTCGCGCGCACCCTCTGGACCATCCCGATCGCCTTCACCCCGAGCGGCCCGGTCGGCTTCGCGTGGTTCACCGCCGCCAACTTCGGGCTGATCCTCTGCGCCGGCGTCTTCAACCCGACCTTCGCCACCTACCGGATGCGCGAGACCGCCGACGATCACATGGCGCGGGTGCAGGCGGCATGGTCGATCACCATGAAGGTCGCCCAGCCCGTCGGCGTCCTGGCGGCCGGCGCACTGGCCGCGGCGACGAGCCCTCGGACCGCGATCGCGGTGGCCGGAGGCGTACTTCTGCTCTCCTCCGGACTGCTTCCCTGGCGCACCGTTGTGACGAAGAACCCTACCTGTGAGTAGCCCCGGGCTTGCCACCCCTCGAGGGCAAGCCTATTCTTAATGTTACCCGCCAGTAGTGCGTGCCGACCGGCGCTCCCGCAACTGGTAAATCCGACAAAGGTTATGAAGGTGGATCAGTGAGCCACTACAAGAGCAATCTCCGCGACATCGAGTTCAACCTGTTCGAGGTCTTCGGCACCGACAAGGTCCTCGGCACCGGTCCCTTCGCGGACCTGGACGTCGACACCGCGAAGGAGATCCTCGCCGAGGTCGAGCGTCTCTCGCGCGAGGATCTCGCCGAGTCGTTCGTCGAGGCCGACCGCAACCCGCCGGTCTTCGACCCCAAGACCAACACCGCGCCGGTCCCGGCCGCGTTCAAGAAGTCGTACGACGCGTGGATGGAGTCGGGCTTCTGGAGCCTGCACACTCCCGAGGAGATCGGCGGCCAGGTGGCCCCGAACTCGCTCGTGTGGGCGACCGCCGAGATGCTGCTCGGGGCCAACCCGGCGATCTGGATGTACGCCGCCGGCCCGTTCTTCTCGAAGGTCGTCTTCGAGAACGGCAACGAGCGCGACAAGCGCATCGCCAAGTTCATGGTCGAGAAGCTGTGGGGCTCCACCATGGTGCTGACCGAGCCCGACGCGGGCTCCGACGTCGGCGCCGGCAAGACCTTCGCCACGCCCAACGAGGACGGCTCCTGGAACATCACCGGCGTCAAGCGCTTCATCACCAGCGCCGAGTCGGACCTGCAGGAGAACATCATGCACCTCGTCCTCGCCCGCCCGAAGGGCGTCGAGGGCGTCGGCGGCCCGGGCACCAAGGGCCTCTCGCTCTTCCTCGTGCCGAAGTACCACTTCGACCACGAGACCGGTGAGCTCACCGGCGAGCGCAACGGTGCGTACGTCACCAACGTCGAGCACAAGATGGGCATCAAGGTGTCCAACACCTGCGAGCTCACCTTCGGCGACCCGCAGGTCGGCGGCGGCGAGGCCGCCAAGGGCTGGCTGCTCGGCGAGGTGCACGACGGCATCCGCCAGATGTTCGACGTCATCGAGAACGCTCGGATGATGGTCGGCACCAAGGCGATCGCCACCCTCTCGACCGGCTACCTGAACGCTCTGGAGTACGCCAAGACCCGCGTCCAGGGCGCCGACCTCGTCGCCGCCGCGAAGACGGACCCGCGCGTCACGATCACCCACCACCCCGACGTACGCCGCTCGCTGCTGGTGCAGAAGTCGTTCGCCGAGGGCATGCGCGCGCTGGTCTACTACACGACCGCGTGGCAGGAGAAGGTCGTCCTCACCGAGGACGGCTCCGACGAGAACAAGCTGGCTGCCGCGGTCAACGACCTGCTGCTGCCGATCGTCAAGGGCTACGGCTCCGAGCGTGCCTGGGTGCTGCTCGGCACCGAGTCGCTGCAGACCTTCGGTGGGTCGGGCTTCCTCCAGGAGTACCCGATCGAGCAGTACGTCCGCGACGCCAAGATCGACTCGATCTACGAGGGCACCACCGCGATCCAGGGCCAGGACTTCTTCTTCCGCAAGATCGTGAAGAACCAGGGCGCCGCGCTCGGCCAGATCGCCGGCGAGATCCAGGCCTTCCTCGACGCCGAGGGCTCCGCCGAGCTCAAGGAATCGCGTGCGCTGCTCGGGACCGCTCTCGAGGATGTCAACGCGATCGTCGGGCACATGTTCAACGACCTGATGGCCTCCCAGGAGGAGATCACCAACATCTACAAGGTCGCCCAGAACACCTCGCGCCTGCTGCTCGCCGTCGGCGACGTCGTGGTCGCGTGGCTGCTGCTGCGCCAGGCCGAGATCGCCCTCGCCGCCCTCGCGGGTGACCCGGGCAAGGACAAGGACTTCTACACCGGCAAGGTCGCCGCCGCGAAGTTCTTCGCCTCCTACAACCTGCCGAAGCTGACCGCTGAGCGGGCCATCGCCGAGGCGATCGACAACTCGATCATGGATCTGCCCGAGTCTGCTTTCTGACTCTGATCCGCTCGTACGCTGCGGCCCGCCCGGTTCTCCGGGCGGGCCGCTGTGCGTCCGGCGGAATTCCTCGGGCACGCTCGGTGGTTGAGAAGTCACGTGACCTCTGTGACCGAACCCCGGCTGCGTACGAACTCCGCGCAACACACCCGCGGTTTCTGGTCGGTGGCGTTCCTGTTCGCGGTGACGATGGGCTTCGCGGCCGCGCCGGCGCCGCTCTACGTCTTCTACGTGGACGAGCAGGGCTGGAGCTCGTTCGTGATCACGGTGGTGTTCGCGACGTACGGCGCGGGGGTGGCGATCTCGCTCTTCCTCGCCGGCCACCTCTCGGACCGGTTCGGGCGGCGGCGGGTGGTGGCGCCGGCGGTGCTGCTCAACGTGCTCTCCGCGCTGATCTTCCTCTCGACCCATGAGCTGGGCTGGCTGCTGCTGGCGCGGCTGCTGTCCGGACTGGGCGTCGGGATGCTGACCGCGACCGCGACGGCCCATCTCGCCGAGCTGCACCGGCGCAGCCGGCCGGAGGCTCCGGCGACCCGGGCCGAGGTGGTCGCGACCGCGGCCAACATCGGCGGACTGGGCCTGGGCCCGCTGGTCGCGGGCGCGCTGGCCGAGTGGGCGCCGCGACCGCTCTACACGCCGTACGCGGTCTTCGCGTTCCTCATGGTGCTCGGGCTGCTCGCGGTCGTGGCGGCGCCGGAGACGGTCGACACCGACCAGCCGGGGTGGACCTACCGGCCGCAGCGGGTGCGGGTCCCGGCCGACGCGCGCGGCGCCTACTTCGCCGCGGGGATGGCGAGCTTCGTGGCGTTCGCGATGTTCGGCTTCTTCACCTCGCTGGTGCCGTCGTTCCTCGCCGAGGATCTGGGCATGCACTCGCACGCCGTCGCGGGCATGGTCGGGTTCTCCATCTTCGGGGCCGCGGCGCTCTTCCAGGTGCTGGCCGGGCGCTGGCCCCGCCATCGCCTGTACGCCACGGGGCTTGTCGCGCTGACCGCCGGACTGCTCCTGGTCGTCGGCGCCCTGCTGGCCGGCACGTTCTGGGTGCTGGTCGTCGGGGCCGTCGTCACCGGGGCCGGGTCGGGGATGTCGTTCAAGGCGGCGGTCGCCACCGTGATCTCGGTGGCGCCGGCGAACAGCCGTGGCGAGGCGCTGGCCGGGCTCTTCCTGATGGCCTATCTCGGGATCACGGTGCCGGTGGTGCTGCTGGGGATCCTGGTGCAGTACGTCGCGACCGAACCCGCCATGCTCGCCTTCGGCGCGCTGCTGCTGGTGCTGCTCGGGGTCGCGGCTCGTGGGGTGGCGGGGGCGCGGCGTACGGCCTGATCTGCGGCAGGCCGTGATGCGGGGGACGGTATGGAGGCCTGAACCGGCTGGGTAGCGTGGCGCGCCACCCCCAACCTCTGGAGTTCTGCCATGACCATCGGCCTAGGGATCATCCTGCTGGTCCTCGGACTCATCCTGCTCACCAGCGCGGTGGATCTGCCCGACGAGCTCGCCAACGCGATCGCCAGCGAGCCACTCGGCTGGATCTTCGTGATCGCCGGCGGCCTCGCGATCGTGATCGGCGTGCTGCTGTCGGTGAACCGGTCCCAGCACACCACCGCCGTCGAGCACCGGCAGTACGACCCCAGCCCCTATGGCGGCAGCCCCCAGGGGGCTTACCCTCCTGGCCCTCCGTCGCAGGGGCACTACCCGCCGGCCGGCCAGCCCATGCAGGGCGCCCCTCACGGTCAGCAGTTCGGCTCCGGCCACCCCGGCGGCCGGGCCTGACCCGATCAGCGACGACGCGTCGGGCGTAGCTGGTCGCGGGCGGCGCGGCGTACCGCTTCGCTCAGGTCGTCGAGAGCGATCGAGTCGAGGCGCCAGCGCTGCCAGAAGAGCTGGATGTCGATCGGCTTCGCGCCCGGGAGCGGGACCGTCGCGCCTGACTCGAGGTCGGCCTCGGCCTGCGCGTCGAGGAGCATCCCCCAGCCGAGACCGCGCCTGATGGCCTCGTGGAAGTCGTGGCTGCTCGGGACCCGGTGGACGACCGGTGGCCGGGTCGCGCCGTGCGCCGCCAGCACCTCGTCCTGGAGATGGTCCTTCTCGTTGAAGACGATCATCGGGATCGCGCCCCAGTCGATGCCTCGGCCCTTGCGGTGGCGCTCGATGAGCGTCGGGGCCGCGCCCGGGGTGTAGCGGAGCCGGCCGAGCGGCTCGACCGTGCACCCCTGGACCGGCTTCGGCTCGCTGGTGACCGCGGCGAGGACCTCGCCACGGCGCAGCGCGTCGGCCGAGTAGCCCTGGTCCTCCACGGTGATCCGCAGCGCCGTCCGATCCCAGGTCGCCACCTCGTCGAGCACCGGACGGAACCAGGTTGCGAGGGTGTCCGCGTTGACCACGACGGAGAGGTCGACGACAGTGGCGTCGCCGGTCTTGTCAGCGCTCAGGGTCGCGGCGGCCTCGTCGAGCAGCAGGCGGAGCTGTCGGCCGTGCCTGATCAGGGGCTCGCCGGCCTCGGTGGGGGTGCAGGGAGTCGTACGCCGCACCAGCACCTGCCCGGCCGCGCGCTCGAGCGCCCGGATCCGCTGGCTGACGGCGCTCGGGGTGATATGGAGGCGTCTCGCCGCGGCGTCGAAGGTGCCTTCCTCGGCGATCACGACGAGCGTCTCGAGCTGGGTCGGGTCGAGGGCGGGCATGTCTTAAGTGTGGCTCATCTTCGGTTAGATTCTTTCGCTGGTCTGTAGACACGTGGCGGCTTAGCGTCGCTGATGTGATCAACGCCAGCCTCGCCGGGCTCCTCACCGGGCTCAGCCTCATCATCGCCATCGGGTCCCAGAACGCGTACGTCCTGCGGCAGGGCATCCTGCGCTCGCACGTGCTCGCCGTGGTGGCCGTGTGTGCGGTCTCCGACCTCCTCCTCATCTGTGCCGGGGTCGCCGGCATGGGAGCGGTCGTCCAGAGCGCCGGGTGGGCGGTGGAGGTACTGCGCTGGTTCGGGGTCGTGTTCCTCGGTTGGTACGGCATCGGGTCGTTCCGGCGGGCGCTGCGGCCCTCGGGGATGGATGCCGCGGACGCGCCCCGGGAGACACTCCCCCGGGTGATCGCCAAAGCCGCCGCCTTCACCTGGCTCAACCCGCATGTTTACATCGACACACTTGTGCTCCACGGGTCGATCGCGGCGACCTACGGCTCGACACGTTGGGGGTTCGCCATCGGCGGATGCCTGGCCAGCATCATCTGGTTCGCCGGTCTCGGCTACGGCGCTCGGCTCCTCGCGCCGCTGCTCGCCAGCCGACGTGCCTGGCAGGTGCTCGACAGTCTCATCGGGTGCATGATGCTCGCGATCGCCGGCGGGCTCGCGCTGGGCGGGCTGGGCTGACCGGGCGGGCCGCCCTTCAAATCCGGCCATAGTCAAATCCGGCCAATGTGTTGACCAGCCGCCTAGTGTGGCCGCATGCCGTGGACGACCTCCGATATTCCTGACCTGACCGGCAAGAACGCCGTGGTGACCGGACCGACGCTGGGCGGGATCGGCTACTTCGTCGCGCGCGGCCTCGCGGCTGCTGGGGCACGGGTGATCCTGGCGGGGCGGTCCTGGGAGAAGCTCGACGCGGCCGCGGAGGCACTGACCGAGGAGGTTCCCGGCGCGAGCCTCGACCGGGTCGCGCTCGATCTCTCCTCGCTCCAGGCGGTACGGGCGGGGGCCGAGGCGATCGCGGCGGCGACCTTCGACGGCGGCGGGCCGCTGCACCTGCTGGTCAACAACGCGGGCGTGATGGCGACGCCGCAGTCGCGGACGGTGGACGACCTCGACCTGCAGATGGCGACCAACCACTTCGGGCCGTTCCTGCTGACCGGGCTGCTGCTCGAGCCGCTGGCCGAGAGCGGCGGGGGGCGGATCGTGACCATGGCGAGCGTGGCGCACAAGGTGGCCCGCAAGGCGCCGCTCGGGTTCCCGACGGTGCAGGTCGGGCGCTATTCGCCGTGGGGCGTCTACTCCCAGTCGAAGCTCGCCAACCTGCTCTTCACCTTCGAGCTCCAGCGGCGCTTGGAGAAGGCGGGGCTGCCGGTCGGTGCGTACGCCGCCCACCCGGGGCTCGCCTCGACCCGGCTGATGGCCAACGGCGCTTCCCGGACCATGATCGCGCCGATCGCGAGCATCGGCGAGGCCGCCGTCCGGGCCATGGCGCAGACCCCGGAGGCCGGCGCCTGGCCGGCCCTGATGGCGGCGACCTTCCCCGGGCTGGAGCCCGGGACGTACGTCGGGCCGAGCGACGCCTTCGAGGGTCGCGGTGTGCCGAAGCCGGTCAACGCCTCGCGCCTCGCCCGCGACCCCGAGGCTGCTCGGGCGCTGTGGGAGCTCTCCGAGCAGACCACGGGCATCGCCTACCCCTGACCGGCCCAGACCAAAGTCTGGCCCCGATCGCTACCTCCGGCCGATGCCCCGAAGGTGCCTCGGATCCTAGATTCACCAGGGTGAGCAAGAAGGTCCAGATCTGGTCCCGGACGATCTCCGGGCATGCCCATCATCTCGAGGTGACCGGGGAGATCATCCGTACGTTCGTGTGGACCGTCGACGGCGAGGAGGTCCTCACCCGGAAGACCTCCGACGACCGGGCCCGTCTTGAGAGCAAGGAGCACGGGAGCCTGCTCGTGATCCACTCCGGGCTCGGTACGCCGCGTCGCGCGACCTACTTCGAGCCTGGCGAGGACCTGGCTGGGATGGCCGGCATCGGCGGCACCGACCTCAACCCGGAGCCGGGATCACGGGCCGCTGCGTACGAACAGCGGGTGATCGACCACCCCAAGCGCTATGCGCTCATCGAGACCCTCGGCGGTGCCGCGGGCGTGGTCGGCGGCATCGTCGCCGCGATGATCGTCGCGTGGATCGTCGCCCGGATCTCGCTCCCGGACATCGACCTCCCGCTCCCGAACCTGCCGGATCTCCCCGACCTGCCGCTCCCCGACCTCCCCAGCATCCCGTGGCCATCGATCCCGTGGCCGGACCTGCCGAACGTACAGGTCCCCGAATGGGTCAAGTGGGTCGCCAACCACCTGAAGTACGTCTGGCCCATCGTCCTCGCCTTCGTCCTGGCCCAGGGCGAGATCAAGCGCCGCCGCAAGCACGCCGAGGCGTCAGCCGCACAGGCCGAGGCGTCAGCTACGTCGGCCGAGAAGTCACGCCCGCTGGCCGAGAAGGCAGAGGATGACACCTCGCCCGACGCGAGTGACGCTTCGGGCGACGGGGGTGACGTCTCGGCCGACGCGGTTGCGGACTCGGCGGAGGAGGGTCAGCGGCGGGGCTTGTAGGTCGGCTTCTCGCGCTTGAAGGCGGCCTCGCGGGCGATCTTGGTGTTCTCGCCGAAGAGGAGGCGGAGCTGCTCGATGCGCTCGCGGGAGAAGGTGCGCTTGATCGGGGCGTACCAGGTGTCGTTGAAGAGGCGCTTGGCGGCAGCGAGCTGGTCGGGCGAACGCTCGGAGAGCTTGCGGGCGAAGGCTGTCGCGGTGGCGACCGGGTCGGCGGAGAGCTCGGTGACCAGGCCCAGCTCGTAGGCGCGCTCGCCGGAGAACTGCTCGGCGGTCATGGTGAGCTTCTTGGCGGTGTCGATGCCGACGACCTCGGAGAGCGACCGGATGCCGGTCATGTCGGGGATGATGCCCCACTTGCCCTCGAGGATCGACCACTGCGAGTCGGGCTCGGCGATGCGGAAGTCGGCGCCGAGGGCGATCTGTACGCCACCGCCGAGGCAGTGACCGTGGACGGCCGCGATCACCGGGACCGGCAGCCGGCGCCAGGCCCACACCGACTCCTGGAAGAGGTTGGTGCCACGGAAGGGCCTGGGCAGGAAGGCGCCGACGATCTTCTTCGGGTCACGCAGGACCGAGGCGAAGTCGAGACCGGCGGTGAACGCGTCCCCCTCACCGGCGATGACCACGGCGCGCAGGTCGTGGTTCTTGCCGAGCACCTTGGCGGTGTCGACCAGCTCCTGGAGCAGCTCGAGCGTCAGCGCGTTGAGCTTGTCCGGGCGGTTGAGACGCACCTGGGCGATGCCGTCGTTGATTTCGGTGGTGACGAGGGGCATGGGGAGAACATTACGGGGCAGTAGGCATGATGGGGCACATGGCTGACCCACGCGCTGGAACGCTCGCTACGCCCGCCGACCTGGTCGACGTACCTCACCTGGTCGCCTCCTATTACAACCTGCAGCCGGACCCGGACGATCCGGCCCAGCAGGTCGTCTTCGGCACCTCGGGGCATCGCGGGTCCTCGCTCAAATCGGCCTTCAACGAGACGCACATCCTGGCCACGACCCAGGCGATCGTCGACTACCGGACCTCGCAGGGAATCGACGGGCCGCTGTTCATCGGGCGCGACACCCACGGCCTCTCCGAGCCCGCGTGGGCGAGCGCGCTGGAGGTCCTGGTCGCCAATGACGTACGCGTCCTGGTGGACGACCGCGACGGCTACACCCCCACGCCGGCGGTCTCGCACGCGATCCTTCGTGCCAACGCCGGGCGGGTCTCGACAAGCTCGACCACCGGAGGGTCCGGCCTCGCCGACGGGATCGTCGTGACCCCGTCCCACAACCCGCCGTCCGACGGCGGCTTCAAGTACAACCCGCCCCACGGCGGTCCCGCCGACTCCGATGCCACCAAGGTCATCGCCGCCCGCGCCAACGACCTGATCCGCGCCGGGCTCTCCGGCGTCAAGCGGGTGCCGTTCGCCGCCGCGCGGCGCAAGGCCGAGGCGTACGACTTCCTCGGCTCCTACGTCGACGACCTGCCCAACGTGGTCGACCTGGCCGCCATCCGCGATGCCGGGGTGAAGATCGCCGCCGATCCGCTGGGTGGGGCCTCGGTCGCCTACTGGGGCGAGATCGCCGAGCGGCACAAGATCGACCTCAACGTGGTCAACGAGCTGGTCGACCCGACCTGGCGCTTCATGCCGCTGGACTGGGACGGCAAGATCCGGATGGACTGCTCCTCCCCCAGTGCGATGGCCGAGCTGGTGCGCTTCGTGGAGAGCACCCCGGAGTTCGACATCGCCACCGGCAACGACGCCGACTCCGACCGGCACGGGATCGTCACCCGCGACGCCGGGCTGATGAACCCCAACCACTTCCTCGCGGTCGCGATCGACCACCTCTTCGGCGGCGCGCGCCCCGACTGGCCGGCGACCGCGCGCATCGGCAAGACGCTGGTCTCGTCCTCGATGATCGACCGGGTCGCGGGTGCGCTCGACAAGCCCTTGGTCGAGGTTCCGGTCGGGTTCAAATGGTTCGTGCCGGGACTGATCGACGGCTCGTTCGGCTTCGGTGGCGAGGAGTCGGCGGGCGCCTCGTTCCTGCGCTTCGACGGCACCGTGTGGACCACCGACAAGGACGGCATCATCCTCGCCCTGCTCGCCTCCGAGATCCTGGCGCGCACCGGGAAAAGCCCGTCCCAGCGGTACGCGGAGCTGGTCGCGGACCATGGCGAGCCGGCGTACGCCCGGATCGACGCCCCGGCCTCGCGCGAGGAGAAGGCGAAGCTCGCCGCCCTCTCCCCCGAGGCGGTGACCGCGACGACCCTGGCCGGTGAGGAGATCACCGCCAAGCTCACCGAGGCGCCGGGCAACGGCGCGGCCATCGGCGGCCTGAAGGTGACCACCGAGTCGGCCTGGTTCGCGGCCCGGCCGTCGGGGACCGAGGACGTCTACAAGATCTACGCCGAGTCGTTCCGTGGACCCGACCACCTGGCAAAGGTCCAGGAGGAGGCCAAGGCGGTCGTCTCCGCCGCCCTGGCCTGATCAACGCATCCAGAACGGGCGCTCGGCGTCCTCGCGCACCGTCACGTTGACCCGGTTGAAGAGGTTGTGGGTGGCGATGCAGAGGACCAGGGCAGCGGTCTGCTTCTCGTCGTAGTGCTTGGTGACCTCACGCCAGAGTTCGTCCGGCACGGCGTCCTCGGAGTCGGCAAGGCGGGTGAGGGCATCGGCGAGAGAGAGGGCTGCCTTCTCGGCCTCGTCGAAGAACGGCGACTCACGGAAGGCGGCCAGGCCGACGACCTTCTCGATCGGCAGGCCGACCTCGGCGAGACGTACGGCATGCCCCTGGAGGCAGGCGGCACAGCCGTTGAGCTGACTCACCCGGATGGCGACGAGCTCGGTCGTGGTCTCGGGAAGGCCACCCTCGGCCACGGCGGCCAAGAGGTTGCCGATGCCCTTGAATGCCTGCGGGATGACTTCTGCGGGGTTCTTCATTCGGTTGCTCATGCCATCCCTGACCCGCCCCGCCGCATCGATGTGACAGGTCGGTGAAAGAAAAATTTCTTTCACGGAAGCGGTCACATCTGGTCTGCTTCGCGGGTCGGGTCCATAGGGGTCCGGACTGTACGGGCCGACGACGAGAGGACCGACGATGCAGCAGGAGTGGCTGGCCGAGCGCTTCGAGGAGGAGCGGCGGCACCTGTTCGGGGTGGCGTACCGGATGCTCGGATCGACTTCCGAGGCCGAGGACGCGGTCCAGGACGCCTGGCTCCGGCTGAGCCGGAGCGACACCGACGAGATCGACAACATCGGCGGCTGGCTGACGACCGTGGTGGCACGGGTCTCGCTCAACATGCTCCGCTCACGCAAGACCCGCGGCGAGCTGTCCCTCGATGCCGAGCCACTCGGGAGCCGGCTGCCAGACCCAACGGTCGTCCTCGACGACGGCACCACCCAGGACCCGGCCGAGCGCGCGATGCTCGCCGACTCGGTCAGCATCGCCCTCCTCGTCGTGCTCGACCAGCTCTCCCCGGACGAGCGGCTTGCCTTCGTACTCCATGATCTCTTCGCCGTCCCCTTCGACGAGATCGCGACGATGCTCGACCGCTCGTCAGACTCGACCCGCCAGCTCGCCAGCCGCGCGCGACGCAGGGTCCGAGGACGCAGTGCTGAAGGGAGTGGGCCGGACCGCGAGGTCACGACGCAGCGCGAGGTCGTCGACGCCTTCTTCGCGGCCGCCCAGGACGGCGACCTGGACCGGCTGATCGGTGCGCTCCACCCCGACGTCGTCCTGCACGCCGATCTCGGCTCCGGGATCACCACCTACCGCGGCGCGGCCAAGGTCGCGGGCAACGCCGTCATGTACGCCCACGCCGACCGCGTCACCCACTCCGCCCTCGTCAACGGCTCCGCCGGCGTCGCGATCACCTTCCACGGGAAGCTCTACAGCGTCATGGCGTTCACCGTGGTCGACGGGCGGATCACCGAGATCGAGGCGTACGCCGCCCCTGCCCAGGTCGCGAAGCTCGCCGCGAGCCTGGGGCTGGAGTCAGCGCACGGCCAGGCCTAGGCGGCCTGGCGGCGGGGTCGGCCGCGGCCACGCTTGTGGGTGACCACCTGGCCGCGTTCGACGATCTCGCCGCCCCAGACGCCCCAGGGTTCGGAGCGGGCCAGAGCACCGGAGAGACACTCACGCATCACCGGGCAGTCGAGGCAGCGATCTTTCGCCACCTCGAGGGCGGCAGGGGACTCTGAGAACCACAACGCAGAGTCGTCTCCGTGGCACGGAAGGCCGGCGGCGTACAAAGGCGGGATGATCTCCAAGGGCACCCCTTGAGAATCTGCGCCTGAGGTAGGCCCGCACATCGGGAAACTACCTTAGATCTCCCCTGAGGAGCTTCCACTGAGAATCTCCCGAGGGCGAATCGTTTCGGACTCGTGTTTCGCGTTTGCACCCTTCTTCATCGCAAATCTCTCTACGATGCGAAATCGCCGCGACTCGACGCGGCGGAACCCCGAGAGGAGCAACCCGTGAAGCTCGGAAAGCAAGGAATCAGCCTTGCGCTCGTCGCGGCAGGCCTGGTGGCCACACCGATCGCCGCCTTCGCCGCGGAACCGGATCCAAGCGGCATCGACCAACTGAAGGCCGCGGCCGATCAGACCGTCACGCTCAAGAAGGAGGGCGCCACCGGCCTGATCGGCTACGCGTCCACCAAGGGCGACCTGCTGCCCGGCGTCGCCGCTGACAGCAAGTCGGAGGCGGCCGCGAAGGCACGCGAGTATCTCGACAAGTACGCCCCGGTCTTCGGCGCCGAGGCCGGCCAGCTCGACCAGTCGAAGGTCAGCACCACCCCGGCGGGGTGGACGGTCGAGTTCGAGCAGGCCTACAAGGACGTGCCGGTCTTCGGCGGCGTCCTGAAGGCCCACGTCGACAAGGCCGGAGACCTGACCTCGGTCAACGGTTTCGCCGCCCCGAACCTCGACCTCAGCACGACCCCGAAGTGGTCGAAGGAGAAGGCCAGCGCCAAGGCGCTCGAGCTGGTGAAGGCGAAGCCGGCCGAGGCCCACACCGACAGCAAGGTCGACACCGCCGGCGTCGAGGTCGTCAAGGCCGACCTCAACATCTACCGCATGGGCGCCGCCCAGGGCGTGAGCGGCAAGAGCCTGCTCGCCTGGGTCATCGAGGTGTCCAACCGGTCCACCGTGCGCGAGACCGTCGTGATCGACGCCGCCAGCGGCAAGCCGGTCAACCGCTACTCGATGATCCACTCGGCGAACGAGCGAGAGCTGGTCGAGAAGCACAACACGCCCGACACCGGCGACGACGCGACCGTCTGGGTCGAGAACGACGCTTTCCCGGGCACCCTCGACCAGGACCAGCAGAACGAGGTCGCCACCACCGGCGAGTCCTACTGGCTCTTCAAGAACACCTTCGGCCGCGACTCCTACGACGGCTCCGGCTCGAAGATGGTCACGGTCAACAACGACCCGGCGATCTCGTGCCCGAACGCCAACTGGAACGGCGCGACCACCAACTACTGCTCCGGGGTCACCTCCGACGACGTGGTGGCGCACGAGTGGGGCCACGCCTACACCGAGCACACCTCCGGCCTCATCTACCAGTGGCAGCCGGGTGCGCTCAACGAGGCGTACTCCGACATGTGGGGCAACACGCTCGACTTCCTCAACACTCGTGAGAACACCACCGACGACGTGGCCCGTACGGATGGGCACTGCTCCTCCTCCACCCGCGGCGCCATCACGCTGACGATCAACTCGCCGGCCGACGTGGCCGGAGACTGTCCGGCCGCGGCTGCCAGCTTCGGTCCGGTGTTCCCGACCGCCGGAGTGACCAGCGACATCGTGGTCGGCCTCGACGCTGCCGACGCCGGTGGCCCGACGACCACCGACGGTTGCTCGCCGCTGGAGAACGCCGCTGCGGTCAACGGGAAGTTCGTGCTCGTCGACCGGGGCACCTGCCCGTTCACCCAGAAGGTCGCGAACGCCAAGAACGCCGGCGCCAAGGGCGTCGTGATCGCGTTCCTGGAGGGCCAGCCGCTCGGCAGCATCGCCGGCAACTCCGACATCTACGGTGCCACCACCGACTACGCCACCGGTCAGAAGATCAAGAACGCCACCGGCGCGGTCAACATCACCATCAAGGACGCCTCGGCCGAGTCCAAGGACGAGTCCGTACGCTGGCTGATGGGTGAGGACTCCACCGCCTTCGGCGGCGCGATCCGCGACATGTGGAACCCGACCTGTTACGGCGACCCGGGCAAGGTCTCCGACGAGGAGTACCACTGCACCACCGACGACTCCGGCGGCGTGCACTCCAACTCGGGTGTCATCAACCACCACTACGCCCTGCTCGTGGACGGCGGCGCCTACAACGACGTCACCGTGGCCGGCATCGGCCTGGACAAGGCGGCCAACCTGATCTGGCACGCCCAGACCAACTACCTGACGCCGACCTCGGGCTTCCCCGAGTACGCCCAGGCGATGGTCTCCTCGTGCGCCGATCTGACCGGCGTGAACTCGCTCAAGAAGCTCACCCTGGGCACCTCGACGCCGCAGACCGGCGGCGGCGAGACTCCGGGTGGCGAGGCGGCGGCTCCGGCTCTGGAGCCGATCACGGCCGCTGACTGTGCGGCGGTCGCGGCGGCCAACACGGCCACCGAGCTCGCCGACGAGCCGGTTCAGTGCAACTTCGGCCCGATGCTCGACCCGAACACCCCCGCCCTGTGTGGCGAGGGCACCAACGAGGTCACCACCTACACCGAGGACTTCGAGGACGGTCTGACCGGTTGGACCCAGGACGCCGAGTCCCTGGTCCCCGGCAACGACTACCCCTGGGAGACCCTGAGCGGCGTCGAGGGCAACGAGACCAAGGCGGCGTGGGGCCCCGACCCCGTCGAGGGCCAGTGCGGTGACGCGACTGGTGACATCACCAGCCGCAACGGCCTGATCTCCCCGGAGATCACCGTGCCCGCGGGCCAGACGCCTCGCCTCACGTTCGACCACTCGGTGCGCACCGAGTCGAGCTGGGACGGCGGCAACGTCAAGGTGTCGGTCAACGGTGGCGACTTCACGCTCGTCGACCAGGCTGCGTACCTGTTCAACGCGCCGGGCGCGACGATGGACCCCGACAGCGGCTACCTCGCCAGCGAGCCCGCCTGGACGGGCACCGACGGTGGCAAGTTCACCGGCCAGTGGGGCACGACGATCGTTGACCTCGATGCGATCGCCGACGCCGGTGACACCGTGAAGTTCCGCTTCGACCTCGGTCGCGACGGCTGCAACGGCGTCGAGGGCTGGGCCGTCGACAACGTCTCGGTGAGCTACTGCACCGAGAAGGCGGTCCCGGAGATCTCCGCCACCTCGCCCAAGTGGGGCAAGGTCGAGATCACCGTCGACGGCGAGCGCGCCTCCGGCGAGATCGTCGTCAGTGAGAAGGGCATCCGCGTCGGCCGCTTCCGGCTGAAGAAGGAGGAGGCGACCTTCCGGGCGTTCCGAGGCACCCACACCTACAAGGTGGTCTACTCGGGTGACCGGAACAACGAGGCGATCACCGAGACGGTGACCGTCAGGGTCAAGTAGCCGTCACACCTTCAAGGGCCCCGCCGAACAATCCAGTTCGGCGGGGCCCTCTGTGTCCCTACACTCACGCCATGCGCGGAACGATCCTGACCATGGGCGGTGGCGGCTTCTCGATGCCGGAGGTGCACGGGCGGGAGGTCTCTCCCCTCGATGCAGAGCTGAACCGGCTGAGCGGGAAGCCGCGGCCCAAGGTCTGCTTCATCGGCACCGCGAGCGGGGACGCGGACAGCTACCACGACAGGTTCCTCGCTGCGTACGCCGGCCGTTCCGAGGCGAAGGTGCTGTCGCTGTTCAACAAGGCGCCCGAGGGGCACGAGCTTCCGATCAACGACCTCGAGCAGCTGCTCGACCAGGACATCGTCTACGTCGGCGGCGGGTCGACGGCCAACCTGCTCGCGGTGTGGCGCCTGCACGGGCTGCCCGCCCTGCTCGAGAAGGCCGCCGCCGGCGGGACGATCCTGGCCGGGATCTCGGCCGGGGCGAACTGCTGGTACGAGGCGTCCTCGACCGACTCCTTCGGCCCCACCGCGCCGCTCCCCGACGGACTGGGCTTCCTCCCCGGTTCGTTCTGCCCGCACTACCTCGGCGAGGAGGACCGGCGCGAGACGTACGTCCGGTTCGTCGGCTCCGGGGCGCTGCCGTCGGGCTACGCGGCCGATGACGGCGTCGCCCTGCTGTGGCGCGACGGCGAGCTGGTCGAAGCGATCAGTGAGCGGCCCGATGCAGTGGCCTTCGCCGTCGGGCCGGACGGGGAGACCCCGCTCGAGGTCAGAGTGCTCGACTAGGGCAGGTTCTACGGCAGGTAGAGCAGGGCGTACGTCGCGAGGTGGCAGAACCCGAAGAGCGCGGGCGCCCACACCTCGATGTTGCTCATCGGCAGGTAGCGCGAGCTGTCGCGACCGAGGCCGACGGCCGACCACTCCGCGACGCCGGGAGCCGCGGGGAGCTGCTTCTCGAGGTGGGAGATGACGGAGTACTTCCCGCTCGCCATCTGCCGGTAGGAGCGGATGATCCAGAACCAGCCGAGGCACGAGCCGAGGGCGGCGATCAGGGCGACCGTGAAGATCCAAGGCCGCTCGGGCGAGCTGGCCACGAGAGCCGTGCCCGCGACCAGGAGCCCGACGTTGAGGACCAGCAGGAACGCGCTGGTCAGCGTACGCCGCACGCTGAGCCGCTCGGCCTCGGCGACATAGAGCTTGTACTGGTCGAAGAGGACCGCGCGGTCACCGCTGGAGAGCACGTCGGGAGGAAGCACCCACAGACCCTCGGCGAGCGCCGACGGGTTCGGCTTGTTGGCGGTCACATAGCTGCGCACCGCGGTCGGCGACCCGGTTCCGGGAATCAACTCGTTCTCCATAGTGGCTAGTTGTCTACCGGTCCTGGCGGGTGATGTCCATACGACATTCGTCACCGTGGTCCAGGTGTGGCCGAGGTGTTCACCAGCGGCACTCGGGCGCCTACGACGCCTGACAGATAGGACGGGACGTTCTCGTCGGTCTACCCGTAGGTAACCGACGAGAACGTCCCGTCGTATCAGCTGGTCAGAGTGCCTTGCCGATGGAGGCAGCGCCGGCCGCCTCGAACTCCTTGAGCAGGCGGCGACGGGTGCGGGTGTCGCCGCGGACCGCCTTGACGAGCTTGACGGCCTGCGAGGGGGCGTTGCGTACGTTGGTGGACTCGAGGAAGCCGTTGGGCAGCGAGAGTCGCAGGACCTTGTGCCAGGCGGAAGCGACCTGCTGCGGCATCGGCGCGGAGTGGTAGTTGAGGTCGTACTTCTCGAAGAGCGCGCGGACCTTCGGCGCGATCTCGGCGTAGCGGTTCGAGGGCAGGTCCGGGAAGATGTGGTGCTCGATCTGGTGGGACAGGTTGCCGGACATGACGTGCAGGAACTTCGAGCCGGAGATGTTGGCCGAGCCGAGCATCTGCCGGACGTACCACTCACCGCGGGTCTCGTTCTCCGGGATGTCCTTGAGCTCGAAGGTCTCGACGCCCTCGGGGAAGTGGCCGCACATGATCACCGAGTGGGTCCAGACGTTGCGCGTGAAGTTGGCGATCACGTTGGCCAGCAGCGTGGTCGGACCGGAGAGGGTCACCATTGAGACGAGCGGGTGGGCGACGTAGTCCTTGAACGCCTGGCGGCGGATCTTGGCGAGCGTACGCTTCGCCGACATCTGCCACTCGGCGGACGGGCGGCGACCCTTCTTCTTCTGCCGGATCACCCGGCCGAGCTCGAGGTCGTACATCGCGATGCCATACTCGAAGATGCACATGTTGATGAAGTTCATCGCGGGCTGGAACAGGCTCGACGGGGTCCAGCGCTGATCCTCGGCGACGCGCATGATGCCCCAGCCGAGGTCGTTGTCCTTGCCGACGATGTTCGTGTAGGTGTGGTGCAGCTCGTTGTGGGAGTGCTTCCACCCCTCGCTCGTCGAGGCGTTGTCCCACTCCCACACGGTGGAGTGGATCTTCGGGTCACGCATCCAGTCCCACTGGCCGTGCATGATGTTGTGGCCGATCTCCATGTTGTCCAGGATCTTGGCGATCGAGAGACCGACGGTGCCGACGACGAACGCCGGCGGGAAGATGCTCGCGAGCAGGACGGCACGGGAGCCGAGCTCCAGCGAGCGCTGGACCTTGATGACCTTGTGGATGTAGGCAGCGTCGCGCTCACCGCGGGTGTCGATGACCTCTTGGCGGATGGCGTCGAGCTCGCGGCCGAGCTGCTCGATGTCGTCGCGGGTCAGGTGGGCGATCGGGCCGGTGTAGGCCGGGGCATCGGGTGCGATGGTCATGGCTGTCTCGCTCTCGTCTTGTGGGGGCTGCCTCAGGAGGCAGGGTGGTCGATGACGCACTCGCCGGCGGCGGCGGAGATGCAGGTCTGGATGGGTACCCCTTCGGGGCCGGTCTCACCCGGGCGGGCGACGGTGAGCTCGCCGTTGCGGAGGTCGCGGACGGCGCCCTCCTTCATCGGAAGCACACAGCCGAAGCAGATGCCCATACGGCAACCGCTCGGCATGAGGACGCCGGCCTCTTCGGCGGCGTCGAGGATCGGCCTGTCACCAGGTGCGTCGACGGTCTTGCCGGTGAAGGCGACGGTGCCGCCCTCGCTGGTCACCACGGTGGCCAGCCGGAACTGCTCGGTCTGGAGCGGCAGGCCCGCCTCGTCGTACCAGGCCTGGAGGTTGTCGAGGAGACCGGCGGGACCGCAGGCGTACGCCTTGCGCTCCCTCAGGTCGGGGACGAGCTCGGTGAGGGTGTCGATGTCGATGCGGCCCTCGGAGCCGGTGTAGCGGGTGACGAGGCGGATCGCGCCGGCCTCGGCGAGTGACTCGAGGTTGCGGATGAAGATCGAGTCGGGGCGGCTGGGGGCGACGTGGACGACGGTGACGTCGAGCCGCTGGTGCTCGACGACGCCCTCGTCGGTGACCGGGAAGAGGTTGCGCAGCATCCCGATGACAGGGGTCACTCCGGAGCCGGCGGTGACCATCAGAAACTTGTGGCCGCGCAGGTCGCTGGGCAGGACGAAGTCGCCGGCTGCCTGCTCGAGGTGGACGATCTTGCCGGGGCTCAGGCGGCGCACCAGGTGGCTGGAGACCTTGCCGTCGGGCACGGCCTTGACGGTGATCGAGATGAGGCCGTCCTTGCGGGGGCCGTGGGTCAGTGAGTAGGCCCGCCAGTGGCGTACGCCGTTGACGTCGACGCCCACACGGACGTACTGACCCGGGGTGTGGCCGTTCCAGTCGGCGCCCGGCTTGATCTCGATGGTGGCCGCGTCGGCGGTCTCCGGGGTGACCTTGACGACGCGTCCGCGCAGGTCAGCGCCGGGTCGGAGGGGGTTGAACATGTCCAGGTAGTCGGCCGGCGCCAAGGGCGTGGCGATCTTCTCGGCGACTCCCCACACCTTGCGGGAGAGCCTCTCCCGCAGCGCGGGTCGCCTGGCCTCGCCCGGGGCGAACAGGGCGGGGGATGTAGAGATCTCAGCCATGTATCCATAGTGCTACTTATGCGAGGTAAACTCCTGTGTTAGCGACGTGAATCTGATAGGCGGATTTATACGTGACGAACAAAAGTTCCCGAGATGTGCCCGATCTTTCGTCCTATGACGTCCACCTGACGCCCGAGGTCGTCGCCTCGATCCGTGCCGTGCTCCCCCAGGTCGGCGAGGACGTGGTCGCGGCGATCATCGCCGAGGTGCCGCCGTATCAGGACGCGCTCTCGGGACACATGGGCGAGACCATCCGGAACGCCGTGGGCGTAGCACTGGGCGGCTTCCTGTCGCTCGCCTCCGGGGCGGGCCTGGCCTCCGACGTGTCGGCCGCGACGCCGCCTGCGGTCCAGGGCGCCTATGACCTGGGGCGAGGCGAGGCCAGGAGCGGGCGCACCATGGAGGCCCTGCTGGCCGCCTACCGCATAGGCGCCCGCGTGGCCTGGCGTGAGCTCGCAGGCAAGGCCGTCGAGGGCGGCATGGCACCGGCGATGCTGGTGGAGTTCTCCGCACTGGTCTTCGCCTGGATCGACGAGATCTCGGAGGCCTCGGCGGCCGGGCATGCCGACGAGCGCGCCACGACCGGACGCGTACGCCGACAGCTGCGCGAACGGCTCGCCCGCAAGCTGCTGGCCGAGACGACCCCGGAGGAGCTCGACGACGCGGCCGTACGGGCCGAATGGACCCCGCCGAGCACGCTGACCGCCGTGCTCGTCCCCAACTCCCAGGTCGGCACCATTCTCGCCAAGGTCAACCAGGGCACCCTGGAGCACGACGACCTGCGCGACCTCGACGACCACACTCTTCTGCTGGTCCCCGACGCGCACGGTCGCCGGCGCCGGGCGCTGATGAAGGCGTTGGAGGGTCGCCGGTCGGTCGCCGGTCCCGCCAAGCCCTGGCGTGAGGCTCGGGTCTCGTACGAGCGCGCCCGCCGCGCCCAGGACGCGGGTCTCGGCTCCGACACCGAGCAGCACCTGGTCGAGCTGGTCCTCTCCGCCGACACCGACGCCCGCGAGGACCTGCGCGCCCAGGTCCTCGCCCCCTTGGCCGACATGCGCCCCGCCACCGCCGAGAAGCTCACCGAGACCCTCCGCTCCTGGCTCCTCCACCAGGGCCGGCGCGACGAGGTTGCCGCCGACCTCTTCATCCACCCCCAGACCGTCCGCTACCGGATGGGGCAGCTGCGCGACGTGTACGGGGACCGGTTGGACGATCCCGCGATGCTCCTCGCCCTCACCGTCGCCCTGGGCTGATCAGCAGGGTCAGCCCAGGGCGTCACTCGAGTCTGCGACAGCATGCTCGCTCGGCGTCACGTTTCCGCGTCGTTCAGCCTTGATCGAGGTAGAGGCAGAAAGGGTGGCCGTCGGGGTCGAACATGACGCGTACGTCGTCCTGGGGTTGGAAGTCCGCGAGCTGCGCACCCAGGTCGGCGGCGTCGTTGACTGCCGCGGCCAGGTCGGTCACTCCGATGTCCAGGTGGACCATCTGCTGCTGGGCGTTGGGCTCGCTCGGCCAGACCGGCGGCCGGTAGCGGCGGTCGAACTCGAAGGCGAGGTTGCTGTGAGTTGCGTTGCCCGACGGATCACGGATGAGAACGGTGGCGTACGTCGGTTCGGAGCTGCTGACCTCCCAGCCGAACAGGTCCGCATAGAAGGTGGCGAGTGCGAGCGGGTCGGTACAGGCGACGTTGACACCGATCCATCCGGTGGCGCCCCTGATCCCGGCCATCTCATTCACCGTCCCCGGGGTCCTCGCCGACGAGACCGTCGATGGACTCGCGGATGAGGTCGGCGTGGCCGGTGTGGCGGGCGTACTCCTCGATCATGTCGGCGACGTAGCGGCGGGCGTTGGCCTCGAGCTGCCACTCAGGGTTGGGCGCCAGCGTGTCCATCCCGTTCCTGTCGAGGGCCTCGGCGATCGACCGGCGGGACCTGGCGACCGCACCCTCCCACAGCTCCATCAGCCCATCGGCGGTGTCCTCGGCCTCGGTCTTCCAGTCCCAGCCCTCCTCATCCGGGCCGTAGGGCACCCAGACGTCCGGGTAGCCGTCGTCGGCGAGGACCGCGGTGAAGTAGTGGTCCTCGCAGAACGCGAGGTGCTTGAGGAGCCAGCCGAGCGTGATCTTCGAGGGCTCGAGCCGTTGGCGCAGCTGCTCGTCGGTGAGGCCACCGCACTTCCACGCGAACGTACGCCGGATGCGGTCGAGGGTGCTGAGCAGCGTGCCGGTCTCGTCCATGACCGGGGTCATCTCGACCGGCTGGGTGACGTCGGTGGTGGTCATGACGCCACGCTAGGCCGGGTTCCGGACGTACGCCTTCCGCTTACGCCTCTCCTTGACCTCAACTCGACTTGAGCCGCGAGGCTGGGGGCATGAAGTTCACCGACACGCAGCTCCGCTACCTCCGCACCCAGCCGCTGGGCAGGCTCGCGACCCTCGCCCCCGACGGGGGCCTCCAGAACAACCCCGTGGGGTTCACGATCGACGAGGAGCACCGGATCGTGATCGGCGGCTACGAGATGGGCCGATCACGGAAGTTCCGGAACGCCCAGAAGCACGCCAAGGTGGCCTTCGTGGTCGACGATCTCGAGTCCACCAACCCGTGGAAGCCGCGGATGGTCGAGATCCGCGGCACGGCCGAGGCACTCACGGACGTGGACCCGCCGATGCCGGGGACCTCACGGGAGGTCCTCCGGATCACGGCGGACTCGATCAGGGACTACGGACTGGGTGACTGACTCAGCGCTTCCGGAACAGCCGGGCGGGCACCAGCGAGAGCGGGTTGATCGCCGCCCGGATGCGCTGCCACCTGGTGCGCGAGTCGGAGATCGATGAGCGAAGCGTCCCGACCTGCTCCCAGAAGGCGGCGACCTCGTCGTCCTGCGGCCCCGCCTCGGCGAACATGGTGGTGTCGGTGAGCAGCGCCAGCCCCGGCGCACCGTCCATGCCCGGGGACCCGGACAGCGCGGTTGCCTGCTCGCGGCGAGTCGCGCCGACGGGCACCCCGACCCCGAAGTCACGGGCGTGATCGAGGGTCTCGCGCCAGCCACCGGAGAGACGCGCGACCGGGGTCCCACGTGTCCGCCGGCGATGTCGCCGCCAGATCTTGGCGCCGATGATCGCCCCGCACACGGCTGCGATGAGCAGCAGCGGGATGCCGACGTACGTGAAGACGGCGATCAGCCAGCCGGGCAGCGTGAACCCGTCGGGCCGCGAGTTGGCCTTCTGGTTGACCGACTCGTCCAGCGGGTCGCCGGAGGTCGCGGGCGGGCGTACGGGCGCCGGCGGCGGGACGACCTTGCCGGTGACGAGCTCCTCGGGCTGAGGGGCGTTCTGCTCGGGCGGCTTCTCGGTGTTCATGAACTCGGACCAGTCCAGGGTGGCCCAGGACCCGTCCGACATCCGCAGCTCGACCCAGGCGTGCATGTCCTTGCCCTCGACGACGCCGTCGGAGCCGACGACGGCACCCAGGACCACCCGGGCCGGGACGCCGACCTGGTTGGCCAGGATCGCCATCAGCGCGGCGTACTGCTCGTCGTTGCCGGCGAGCTGGCCGCCCTTGGCGGTGAAGTCGGCGAGACGACGCAGGGAGTGACCGGCCGGGTACTGCTGGTTGGGCGGCTCCCCGTCGGTGTAGGTGCCCTCCTCCTTGAGCTTCTCCGCCACCGCCAGCGCGTTGGTGATCGGTGAGTCACCACCGCCGGCGTACTCGGCGGCGAGCGCCTGGAACTGGGCGGCCTCGTCGCCGATCGGCGACCCGCCCGACCAGTTCTCGCTCTTCTCCCCGACCTTCTCGTCGACGACCGAGGCGGTGAAGGAGTACGAGTCGCCGGGCTTCAGCGCCGACGGCAGGACACCGGTGGACGTCGCCAGGTTGTAGCGGAACGAGTCGGAGTCGGGGCCGTCGAACGAGATGTGCGTGAGCGCGGTCGGAAGCGGCACCCAGACGCCGCCGAAGTCCTCGCCGATCGTGATCGTGCCGCGCACCTGCTTGCCGTCGGCGAGCGGGTTGCGCAGCGTCGAGCTGATCTTCTGGAAGGTGTCGTCGGGACCTTCGGTCTCGCCGGAGTCGTTGGCCGCACGCCAGACGGTGCCGTCGTACGAATCCATCGCGGCGACCCGGACCCGGGTTCCTTCAGGGAGGCCAGAGACGGTGAACAGGTCCTTCTCGTAGAGCCGGCGGTCGTCCTCCGGCGTCTGGTAGCCCTTGGTGTAGACGCGGTAGCCGGCCAGGGGCGATGGGTACTGCCCGACGTTGAAGGGCGGCTCGATCTCGCCGCGCAGCACGGTGCGCTCGGGCGCGAGACCCGGGAGCAGCGGCCCGGCGAGGAACGCCAGCCCGGCCGCACCCAGGCACAGGCCGGCTCCGATGGCGGTCCGCGAGAGACGGCGGCCGCCGGCGGCGAGGGCACGGGCCCGCATGCCACGGATGCACAGCCAGGTGATCGCGATCGCTCCGAAGAGCGCGCCGAGCAGAGCGGTCTTGGACGGGTCCTGTACGCCGAGCAGGATCACGCCGGCCATCAGCGCGAACGCGACGAGCACCGGCGGCAGCGCCGCCTTCGTCCGCACCGCCAGCGCGAAGCCGACACAGCCGGCGACGAGGCCGAGGATGTAGGGGATCGTCAGCAGCGCCCCGCCGTCGACCGGCGGCAGCGTGGTCAGCAGTCGCTTCCAGCCGTGCACGGAGTTGTCGGCGAGGGTGCCGATCGTGTCGGGAACGGGGAGGAACGAGAGATCGCCGATGCCGTGCAGCGCGACTGCGCCACCGAGCACGAAGAAGGCGGCCAGGAGCCCGACGGCCAGCACGACCACCGGCTGCCCGCGGCCGACGAAGGCGATGAGGATCCCGAGCAGCAGCCCGGCGACACCGGCGACCAGGTAGGTCCAGCCGGCGTAGGTGTCGTCGAAGCCGAGGAAGGCGATGGTGCCGAGAAGGAACAGGAGGAGGCCGTCTACGGCGTGGTGCTTCTTCATCCGGACAACCCCTTCGACAGCACGATCGGCAGCTGGTCCAGGTCGGGCAGGGTGATCATCGGCAGGTCGGCGACGGCCTTGAAGCCGGCACGCTGCGAGGAGTCGACCCGGACGGCGACGGTGGTGGCATCGACCGAGAACTGGCCGGCCGCGCGCTGCAGCGCGACGAACTCCGGGTAGCGCCCGGTCACCAGCATCACCAGCGACGCGTCCGGCGCCTGCCGGGCCGCCTCGGCGGTGGTCTCGATCAGGTTGGTCTGCTGCGGTTTCGCCCGGGAGCAGGCGTCCAGGGCCGTACGCCCTCCCCCGCTCGCTGCGGTGGCGCGCACCATCAGCACGTCGCCGGTCGCGAACGAGACGTCGAACTCGTCCAGGATCCCGCGGCGCAGCAGGGAGCCCGCGATCGACATCGCGGTCTCGTACTCGTCCTCGCTGTCGTAGGACATCGGCGAGGAGTCGACGATGACGACGATGTGGGAGCGGCGGGTGTCGAGGAACTGGCGCACCAGCAGCTGTCCGTGGCGTGCCGAGGAGCGCCAGTGGATGTGGCGCAGGTCGTCACCCGGGACGTACTCACGCAGCGCGTGGAAGGCGAGGTCGCTCATCGAGGTGTTCTGTGCCGTGGACCCTTCGAGGTCACGGACCAGACCGACCCCGAAGGGCTCCAGGTGGGTGGTGCGCGGGTGGACGAACACCTCGGTGCGGTCGGTCCACTCCTGCACCCGCCGGAAGAGTCCGAGCGGGTCGCCGCGCACCGTCCGGACGGGACCGACGTCGATCACGCCACGGCGCTGGGTCGGCACCACGAACAGCTCGGTGTGCTCGGCGCCGGGAAGCAGCATCGGCAGGTCGTACGTCACCCCACCCGCTCCGATGGGGAACTCCAGGCTCGTCGAGACGAGCGGACCGCGCGCCTCGTTGCGGGCCCGCAGCTCGCCGGTCAGGGCCTGGCCGACCGCGACGCGCGGCGGCTCGACCACGGTCGCCACCGCGAGCCGGGTGCGCCCGATCATGAAGAAGGCCGCGCCGATCACGAGGAACAGCGCCGCCATCGCCACCACGGACGCCTCGATCCAGCCGAGCGCGGTCGCGGCGACCCAGGCCAGCGCGCCGAGGAGCAGCACGCCCCACCCGATCGACGTCACCGTGCCGAACCACGGACGGACCCGATCGGCGACGAACGAGTAGACCGAACCCGCCCCGGACGCTACCGGGGCGAGTCGTTTCCGCAGGTCAGCAACGATGTTGCGGACACTGAGCCTGCTCATCTCAGGCGACACGCTCAGTGGGAGCCGGGATCGAGGTGAGCAGGTCGCCGATGACGTCCTCGACCGTGACGCCGTTGAACATCGCCTCCGGGTCGAGGATCAGGCGGTGGCAGAGCACCGGCTCGGCGAGCGACTTGATGTCGTCGGGCAGCACCTGGGAACGGCCCTCGGCGAGCGCCCAGACCTTGGCTGTGCGCACCAGGGCGAGGCAGCCACGCATGGAGGCCCCGAGGCGTACGTGCTTGTGGCGACGCGACTCGTCGACCAGCGCGGAGACGTAGGCGACGATCGCCTGGTCGATGTAGACCTGGTCGGCCATCTCGGCCATCTGGGTGACCGTCGGGGCGGTGATGATCGGGGTGACCAGCGTGGCGCGGTCGCGGACCGAGGAGTTCATCAGCAGCTCGACGGTGGCGTTCTGGTCGGGGTAGCCGACCGACGTCTTCATCAGGAAACGGTCCAGCTGCGCCTCGGGCAGCCGGTACGTCCCGGCCTGCTCGATCGGGTTCTGGGTCGCGATCACCATGAACGGACGGCCGACGTCGCGGGTGGCGCCGTCGACGGTGACCCGGCCCTCCTCCATGACCTCCAGGAGCGCCGACTGGGTCTTCGGGGAGGCACGGTTGATCTCGTCGGCGAGCACGATCGAGTGGAAGATCGGGCCCGGGTGGAACTCGAAGGCGCCCTTGCCCTGGTCGTAGACGGTCACACCGGTGACGTCGGACGGGAGCAGGTCCGGCGTGAACTGGATGCGGGCGTGCGATCCCTGGACCGTGTTGGCCAGTGCGCGGGCGAGCTGGGTCTTGCCCGTGCCGGGGTAGTCCTCGAGGAGCAGGTGGCCCTCGGAGAGCAGCGCGGTCAACACCAGGCGGATCACGTTGCGCTTGCCCAGCACCGCCTTCTCGACGTTGTCGGCAAGCTTCTCGAAGGTCTCGTGGAACCAACGAGCCTGCTCGGTCGTGACGGTCATTTCTTCTCTCCTACCACGTAACGTTCTTCGAAAGATTGGGTCGACCGGAGGTCGTGCAGGTCACTCGGAACGGGGTGTTGGCGCCGACCCAGCCGCGACCGCTGCCCGTGCCCTTGCCGTTGCTCCCGATGTTCACATTCCAGCGCGAGGTGGTGGAGTTGGTGCTGCACTCCCAGGTCTTGCCGGGGAAGGCGAGGTCGGTGATGGTCGAGCCGACGTACCAACAGGTGCCGCCACACGCCACGTCCGGCTCGGGGCAGGAGGCGCCCGAGCACTCGCCGGCCTTGTTCACCTCGAGGATCGGGTCCGGCGGCGGGTCGGTCCGCACCGTGACCGAGTCGGACTTGCTCGCCCGCGGCGAGTCACTGATGGTCACGGTGTAGGTGTAGGACGTGTTCCATTCGGGCGCGGTGTCCGTGCCCGAGCGGCTGCCCGCGCCGGTGCCCGTGCCGAACTGGGCGACCTCGGTGCCACCACGCTTGACGGTGACGGTCGCAGCCTTGCCGTTGGGGTTGTAGTTGACGTTCCAGTTGACCTTGTTGCCGTCGACGCTCGCCGAGATCGACGGCGTGCCCAGCGGGCCGTACGTGGTCACGTTCTTCGACGACCAGGCGCCGCAGGACGCCCCGGCCCCGGTGCCACCGGAGGAGTCGTTGCACGCACGCAGCTGGACGGCCGTCGAGGTGCCGTTGGTGAAGCCGGTGATCGTCTTGGTCTGCTGACCGGCGCCGTCGGGCGGATAGGTCCAGCTCCCGCAGGAGGAGCCGTTGCGCAGGCACTCGACCCGGTTGGTCTTGCCGTGCGAGGCCTGCGGGGTGAAGACGATCTCGGCCGTGCCGTTTGCCCCGGTCGGGGTCGCGCTCGCGAACGAGACCGCCTCGGGCGTCGCGGCCGCCTCGACCTTGCCGCCCGCCGAGTAGCTGGAGATGTGCGCCTCCGGCGAACCGCCGGACCCGGTCTCGCGGGGCGAGGTCGCCTCCGCGTTGCGGGCTCTGACCGCGTACGTGTAGATCGTGCCGTCGTTGGCGACGTCGTCGCGGCAGCTGGTCTCGGTCACCCAGGAGCAGACGATCTTCTCGCCGGTGCCGCCGGTGCGGCGTACCTCATAGGTGACCGGCGCCGGGCCGTTGGCCGCGACCGGGCTCCACGAGACGGTCACCGCCTTGCCGGAGTTGTTGGCCGTGTTGGCCCACTCGAAGGTCGGGGTCGCGGGGGTGTCCGGCTTGCCGGCGCCCATCCCCTCGACCGTCGCCGAGGGGCCCTTGTTGGTCTTGACGCCCTTGTCGTTGAGCGGCACGACCGTGAACTGCACCGGGTCGCCGTTGGTGGCGACTGCCGCCGGATAGGTCGTCTGACCTGCCGAGATGTCCTTGATGCCACCGCCCGGCCAGCTGATCCGGTATTTCTGCACGTCCGAGCAGTCGCACGGGGCCGGCTTGCTCCAGCTCAGCTCGACCTTGTGGTCGCGCTGGCGGGTGACCCGGAGGTTCTGCACCGGACCGGTGTAGGCGTCGGGCTCGCCCTCGGCCGAGTTGCTCCACTCGCGGCTCGGGCCCACGGAGTTCACCGCACGCACCCGGAAGTCGTAGACGACGCCGTTCTTCAGCCCGGTGATCCGGCACGAGGTCGACGGACAGTCCTGGACGTGGTCGCCGTTGGCCTCCACCTCGTAGCGCTGGATCGGGTCGTCGCCGTTGTCCTTCGGCGCGTTCCACGACAGTGCGACCACGTTGGAGAGGAAGTCGGAGGTCGTACGCAGCCCCGTCGGCGCGCCGGGGACGTCGATGACGTCCACCTCGATGACGCCGGTGGCCTTGACCCGCTTGGAGTCCTTGCCGGAGTCGCTGACCTCGATCGCGTAGCGATAGTGGCCGTGACCCTCTTCGGGCGTGTTGAAGGTGATCTTCGAGCCGCTGGCCTTGCCCATGTCGGGCGAGTCGCCGTCGACCGGGTCGAGCTTGGTGATCACGACCTCCTGCGACTCCGACGGAACCGGCGTCTGCAGATAGTCGGCGATGTCGATCGCGACCGTCTTCCCGGCCTCGGTCTGCAGCGGCTTGATCGGTGAGAGTGACGGGGCCGGCAGCGCGATGACGGTGACCAGGAGCTGGCCGGTCGCGTCCGTGCCCTCGACGCCGATCTCCAGGGCGCCCTGGGCGCCGGCGTCGGCGTGCTCGGCGGTGAGCCGCAGGCCGCCGTCCTCGGGCTTGACCTCGACCCCGTCGAGCCCGTCGCCGACCTCGGCGGTGAAGTCGAGGTCGTCGGCGTCGCCCGGGTCGGCGGTCCACACGTGGCAGATGGCGGCGATGTCGACCAGTGCGCCGTTGCCGCTCTCCGGGACCTCGACCGGGGTGCTCGGACAGTTGATCTCCGGCTCCTCCTTGCCGATCTGGACCGGCAGCGAGATCACCGAGAGGTGTGCGTCGGCGGAGGTGATCTTCTCGCGGTCGGCGACCTCGAACGTCAGGGTCGCCGGACCCTTGGTCTCGCCGGCGGTGACCTTGACGGTCGTCGCGGTGGTGTCGCCGGTGTTGAGCATGCCCTCGGGAGCGGCCACGATCTTGTCGGTCGTGGTCAGCACCACCGGGTCGCCCTCGGGGTCCTCGACGTAGTCGGTGATGTCGACGTTCTTCGTCTCGCCAGGATTGAGCTGGAGCTCGGAACCCGGCTTCAGGTAGGGGGCGTCCTTCGGACGCGCGGGGACGTAGATCGAGCCGACCGCCTGGGCGCCGTCGGGGTCGGTGACCCGGTAGGTCCACACCCGGGTGTTGTCGCCGACCGGCAGGGTGACCTTGCCGTCGTCGATCTTCGGCTTGGACTCGTCCTCGCCGACCGAGGGACCCTTGACCGCGTCGACGGTGAGGTCCTCGAGCGAGTCGTCGATGTCGGTCACCTTGGTCATCACGTCCACGGTGGTGGTCGACGAGTCGCCCTCGGGGTGGGCGACCACGATTCCCGCCATCGGCGGGTTGTCGTAGCCCTCCTGATAGCGGATCGCGAGCTCGCCGGTGTCCTCGTGGAGACCCGTGGTGGCGCGGTAGGGGATGTGCTGGAACGGCTCGCCGGAGCCACCCTGGACGGTGACGATGCCGTCGGAGCGCTGCTTGACGTTGGAGCCCTCGGTCGCGTCGGTCGAGGCCAGGTGCAGCTCGGTCCCCGGCGTACGCAGGTCGTTGGCCAGCACGTCGTAGGTCAGCTTCTTGGAGGGGTCGAGCGTGACCAGGTCGTCGACGGCGACCGGGCGCTGGGGCGCGCCGGGCGCGACGACGGCGATCCGCACCGTGCCGGTCGCGACGGCACCGAACGGGTCGCTGACCTCGTAGGTGAACTCGTCGGTGCCGGCGGCGTTGGGGAAGGCCTGGTAGGTGATCGTGTTGGCGCCGTGGGCCAGGACGCGGCCGTAGGCGGGCGCGCTGTTGATCCTGGTCACCGAGACCGAGTCGCCGTCGGGGTCGGTGCCGACGGTGGGCAGCCGCAGCGTGACTTCGTCGCCCTGGACCACCCGCGACTCCAGCGCCTTCGGTGCGGGCGCGGAGTTGTCGGCCTTCTTCTTCGGCAACGGCTTGACGTGGATGCGGATGTTGCCCGAGGAGTGCTCCGCGGAGGGGTCGCCGGTGTTCTGCACGACGTAGCGGACGTCGACGTCGACCGGCCCCTTCACGTCGTCGGGGGCGACGTAGCGGACCCGGTTGCCGTCGATGTAGGCCTCACCGACCGTCGGCTGGCCCAGCACCTGCAGCTGACCCTTGGTCTCGATGGTCTGGTCGACGACCAGGCCGACCGGGTCACCCGAGGGCGTCGAGTCGTTGTCGAGGACCGGGATCGAGACGGAGTCGGCGGCCCGGACCGTGGCCTCGTCGTCGACCGCCTCGGGGGCGTTCTCGGCGCCGCGCAGCGCCGGTCGCTGGCTCACCGTCACCGACCCCTCGGCCTCGGCCGCGCCGTTGCTGATCGTGTAGCGGATCGCCTGGGTGGACGGGTCCATGTCGGGCTTGGACGCCTGGATCCGCAGCCAGCGCCCGTCGAGCACCGCGACCGTCAGATCGCTGTCGCCGACCGGCTCGGCGTGGGTCACGGCGAGCAGCCGGCCCCGGGAGTCGTAGTCGTTGGCGAGGACGTCGAGGGTGCGGGTCGAGGTGCCGAGGACGGCGGTCGTGTCCGGCGTCGCGATCGGCTCGTCCGCCGCCTGGGAGGCGGGTTTGACGTCGACGCGGATCTTCGCCGCGGCGGGCTTCGCGGCCCCGAACCCGGCGTTGTAGCTGAGCTGGTAGGTGCCCGGCGAGCTCCCTCGGGCGCGCACGACGCCGGTCTCCCGGTCGGTGCTCACCTCGAGGCCGCCCTTGGGAGGGACGTCGCCGGCGAGGGTGAGGCTCGCGTCGAGGTTGGACGGGTCGGCGCCGGGGATGTCGTTGTCGAGCGGACGGATCGTCACCCAGGAGCCCTGGGTGCCCTCGGCGACGTCGTCCTTCGGCTCCGGGGAGGCAGTGGTGGCTCCGGCGACGATGTTGACCCGCACCTTGTCCTTCGACGGCTTGCCGCCGGTGCTGACCTGATAGCCGAGGTTCTCGCTGCCGGAGGCGTCCGTGGCGGCGGTGTAGCGCAGCAGCCCGTCGGGGGTCACGCTCGCCTTGCCCTTGGACGCGGTCGGGGACTGAGCGGTGACCGGGTCGCCGTAGCGCTCGTCGCGCCAGTCGCCGACCACCGGGATCTCCACGGTGCCGCCGGCCGCGACGGTGTAGTCGGTCGGCGTGTAGTGCTCACGCAGCGTCGGCTTGCCGGTGCCTCCCGAGCCCTCGATGCTGAGCTCGACGCTGGCGTCGTCCTGGCCGGCCTTGCCCTTCATCCCGTCGTCGACGGTGTATTTGAAGCTGGTCTTCTTCCCCTGCGCCGACTCGGGGGCGGTCACCAGGACCGACTGCCGGTCGGGGGCGATGGTCGCCTCGACGCCCTTGACGGAGGCCTCGCCGACCGAGACCACGCTCAGGATCGAGTCCTTGGCCGAGGAGTCGTTGTCGAGGACGTGCAGCACCGTGGTGCGTCCGGCGCGGGCACCGAGCTGGTCGTCCTTGGCCTTCGGCGCCTGGGCGGCCTTGGTCTGCTGCTGCTGCTTGTCCTTCTTCTGGTTCTGCTTCTGGGTCTGCGGCTGGAACGCCTCCCAGTTGGAGATCTTCTTGATGTCGGCGCCGTCGATCTCCCAGACATCACCGTTGCGCAGGTCGTTGAGCACCAGCTGGCCACGGTTGATCCGGAACTCCAGCTCGGCGGCCGGGCCGAGGGTCGGGATCTCGCCCAGGATCGGCTCGCCCTCGCCGCACTGGGTCGCCACCGAGCCGGTCGAGCCGTTGGCCCAGGCACCGAAGACGCAGTCGCCGAGCCGGACCGGGGCGGCCGGGTCACCGGCGGACTCGGCGACGTGGCGGATCTCGCCGTTGCTCAGGGCGACGGCCTTGAGGCCGGTCGCGTCGCCGACGAGCACCTCCTTGGCCTTGACGGAGGGCTGCTGGAGGACCGCACTCTCCGCGGTGTCACCGAAGTCCACGGCGATGTCGGAGCCCTTGGCGGCGCCGAGCAGCCAGCCGGCCTGGTCGAGGGTGATGACGTCGCGGCCGACGACGGTCGCCGAGGTCGGGGTCTCCGCGTACTCCGGAGCCTTCGGGAGCTTGGTCTCCTCGGGATCGGCGAACCGCTCACCGTCCGGGGCGAAGGTGGTCAGCGTCCGCTTGGCGGCGGAGACGGCGTACGCGGTCCCGTCGGTGCCGATGGTGAGCACCGCGTCGGCGCCGACCGTCTCGGTGGGCTTCGTGGAGCCGGAGAGGTCGGAGAGGTCGCCGACGCCGGCGGTCGGGTCGACGGAGGTGAGCCAGACCTTGCCGGTCTTCTGCTCGGCGACGCCGATGGTGTTGCCACCCATCACGACGCGGCTGTCCTTCACGGTCACCGCGTCGTCGTCGATGCCCTCGGCGAGCTTGGTGTTGACCGGCGTGATGGTGCGGGCGTCGCGGTCCACGGACGCCACCGCGATGCCGTTCTGCACCACGTCGAGGCCGGCGCGCTCGGACCTGGACCCGGCCTCGTTGCCCGCCCAGACGACACCGTCGAGCTGGGCGACGGGGCGGTTCTGGCGGCCCAGGGTGCCCCAGGACTGGTTGGTCACCCAGATGCCGCCGTCGTCGAGATCGGCCTTGTGCACGGGGTAACCCGTCGACTGGATCGCGTAGACGGTCAAACCGCTCGCAACGACGGCAAGAGCCGCCCAGGACGCGATGGAGGTCCGATGACGCCGCATCCACCCGGACGCCATCCCGAAACGTGCCACCAAGACTCTCCCCAAGTCCTTCCAGGCCAAATGGCCAGCCGACACAAAAAGTCGGGCTTACTCTAGGCGCGCCTCAGGGTAGAAGCCACACGAACTAGCCAAACGTGGCACACGGCTCAGTGAACACGCTCACCGTTACCGTACGGGATGTTCTAAAGTGTCCGCTTCCAGCACCACTATTTTCGCATCCTGCCCGGGATGCCCCAGATACTTGGCACCGCAAAGGAACAGCATGACCGCTTACCCAGCCCTGCGTGCCGCGGGGGCGACTGATGTCGGCCGGGTCCGCGAGGTGAACGAGGACTCGTTCGTCATGCTGCCCGCCGTGGCCGTCGTCGCCGACGGGATGGGCGGTCATGCCAGCGGCGATGTCGCCAGTGCCCTCGCGGTCGAGACCTTCCAGAGCCGCTTCGCGACCATCTGCCCGGTCCCCGAGGACATCCAGGACGCCGTCCACGCCGCCAACTCCGCGATCACCTCGGAGGCGGCTCGCAACTCCGAGAAGCAGGGCATGGGCACCACCCTGACCGGCGTGGCGCTCGTCGAGTTCGAGGGCGCTCCCCACTGGTTGGTGTTCAACGTCGGCGACTCGCGCGTCTACCGGCTCTCGCCGGCCGGCGTCACGCAGGTGACCGTCGACCATTCCGAGGTCGCCGTCATGGTCGAGGCGGGGATGATCACCGCCGCCGAGGCCCGCGTCCACCCGCTGCGCAACGTCATCACCCGGTCGCTCGGCACCTACCCGTCTCCGGAGGCGGACACGTGGCTGGTGGCCGTGTCGCCCGACGACCTCTTCCTGCTCTGCTCCGACGGCCTCACCGGCGAGCTCGAGGACCACGAGATCCATGAGATCGCGTCCAAGACGCTCGGTGTGGGCGGAAGCATCGACAACCTCGCCCAGAGGCTGGTGGACGCTGCGGTTGCATCGGGCGGGCGCGACAATGTCACTGTGGTACTCGTGACACCCCCTCCCTCGCTCTTCGCCGCGCCCGCGGAGACTGACGTCTCGACATCAGGCTCCTCACGATCCGCAGGGGACGTCTCGTCGTCCCATGAGTGATACCGCTACCTACTGTGCTGGGCACTGGCTCGCGTTGAAGGGCGACCGGTGCTGGGCGCTGGTGCAGCTCGGCCCCGGTGACCCGCGGGTCGGCGGCGTCCAGGCCGCGCTGGCCGACCCCCACCCGGTCGACGCGATCGCCGGGCTGCTCTCCGTCGACGGACCGCGAGCCCCCGGCTTCGCGCTGATCGGGCGCGAGGGCCCGCGGGTGCGGTACGCCGTGCGCTCCCCTGCCAAGGTGACCGCCGTCGTCAACGAGGTGCCGGTCTTCATCGACGGCATCGACGTCGCCGGCAAGTGGGCCGACGGCCACTTCGCTGCCGTCCCCGAGCGCGCCGAGCTCGCCAACGGGGCCTGGGGTGGGATGGAGGAGGACCAGCCGCTGGTCCACACCGCCCACGCTCGCTCGCTGGACGTCGTCTTCGACCCCGACTTCTATGCTCAGGTTCAGGCCGAATCGACCATGATGCCGCTGGACCACACCATCCGGCGCTCGGACCTGGCGGCCTCTCCGCCACCCGCGGCGCCCCCTCCGGGAGTGCCGGGCGTCTCGTCCTTCCAGAGCCCTCCCCCCTCGCCCGTGCCGCCGCCACCGGTGGCACCGCCCCAGCCTGCGCCCGAAGCCAAGAAAGGCATCATCGACGGTCTTCCGTGGCGGAAGAAGGGTGCCAAGAAGCCCGATCCCAACGCGTGGGGCCCGCCGGACCGGCAGCCCTCGCCCCCGCCCGCTGCGCCGCCCGCGGCTCGACCCTCCGTGCCGCCTCCCCCGATGCCCGCGCCCGCGCCGACGCCGCCCAACGACATGGCGACCCGGGTCCGCGACGTCGCGACGCCGACCCCGGTGCCACCGGCGGGCGGGCCGACCGTGTGGGCGGTCTACTGCCCGCAGGGCCACGCCTCACCGCCCTACTCCCCGACCTGCCGCATCTGCCGGATGGCGCTGCCGCCGCACCAGCAGCCGGTCTCGGTCCCGCGCCCCGCGCTGGGCCAGCTCAAGCTGGGCGACGGCCGGGTCGTCATCCTGGACCGAGGTGCCGTCTTCGGGCGGTCGCCGCGCGCTGATGCCAACGGCAACACGGGGGCTGGTGGCGTACCTCCGCATCTGGTGAAGGTGATGCTGCCCGACATCAGCCGGCTGCACACCGAGGTGCGCCTGGAGGAGTGGCAGGTGCTCGTCCGCGACCTCGGCTCCGCCAACGGGTCCTACCTGACCCTGCCCGGCGGGCGTCCGCAGCAGATGCGGCCGATGGAGGAGTACGCCCTGGAGCCCGGCGCCGTGGTGAGCCTCGCCGGCTCGATCAACCTGAACTACGAGGTCCTCGGGTGACTCAGACACCACACCCGGAGCTCGGCCCCGAGCTGCCCGGGATGAACTGCCTGGGCAGGCTCGGTTCGGGCGGTTTCGCCGACGTCTACCTCTACGAGCGCCACCACCCGAAGGTCCGGGTCGCGGTGAAGCTGATGCGGTCCTCCGACCTCGCCGAGGCGCAGCGCGCGCAGTTCGCCGCGGAGGCGGCGGTGATGGCCGAGCTGGCCGAGCACCCGTTCATCGTGCCCGTGCACAGCGCCGGCGAGACACCGGACGGCCGCCCCTACCTGGTGATGGGCTACTACCCCAACGCCGACCTCGGTGCCCGCGTACGCAACAACCCGATGAAGGTGCAGGACGCGCTGCGCTTCGGGATCCAGATGGCGTCGGCCGTCGAGACCGCGCACCGCGCCGGGATCATCCACCGCGACATCAAGCCGTCCAACATCCTGCTCTCCCGCTACGACGTGCCCGGTCTGGCCGACTTCGGCATCGCCGGCCGCCCGCGCGACGACGAGGGCGACATCGGGGTCTCCCTGCCGTGGTCGCCGCCCGAGGTCCTCACCTCGGCGTCCAACGGTTCGGTCGCCTCCGACGTCTACTCGCTGGCCGCGACCGTCTGGCATCTGCTCGTGGGCCGCTCGCCCTTCGCGGAGCGGGGCAACAACTCCGACCGCGCAGTCTTCTCCCGCATCCTGCACACGGCTCCCCCTGCCACGGGCCGGGCCGACGTACCTCCGTCGCTGGACCGGGTGCTGCAGCAGGCGATGGCGAAGGACCCGACCTACCGGCCGCGGACCGTCCTCGACCTGGCCCGCCACTTCCAGCGGATCGAGCAGGAGCTGCGGCTGGGCCGCACCGAGGTGCAGGTCCTCGACCGCGATGCCGGTGGCAGCGGGTCGATCCCGGTCGTTCCCGACATTCCGGCAGCGCGGGGTGAGGGTCCGACCACGGGCTCGGGCCGTTCACGTCTCTCCTCTCCACCCTCCGACCCGGAGATGGAGAAGGCCACCGAGCTCAAGCCGCCGTCCCAGGTGATCGCGCAGGCGCCGATCACCCAGCCGCCGGCCTCGCTCGCGTCGGCGCCGGTGGCGGATGCCGGCTCGGCCTCGGCCGACCGCACCCGGTTCAGCTACCCGCGGACGGAGGAGGGCCCCTCGGTCCTCACCGGCGCGCGCCCGGCGGAGAGCCGCAGCAAGACCCCGGCGATCATCGGCGTCGTCGTCCTCTTCCTCCTCGCCGCAGCCATCGGCATCGTGCTCTCCCGCGGCGGCGAGGACGAGAAGCCCGACGAGGTCCCGCCCCCACCCGTCGAGACCGACCTCCCCGGTGTCACCGGCCCAGCCGCGCCGGGCAAGGTCAAGGGCGCCCTCAAGGGCAACCGCGCCGTCTTCACCTGGTCCGGTGTGCCCGGAGCGACCGGCTACAAGTGGGTCGGTGACAACTCCACCAGCGGCAACGTGGACCGTCCCAAGGCGGTCGTACGTCTCGACGGCGCCACCAAGGTCTGCATCCAGGTCCGCTCCCTCGGCGAGAACGGCAACGTCTCCCAGGGCGCAGCGCAGGCCTGCGTCAGCAAGTAGCCCGGCGCAGGCGATACTGAGCGCATGCCGAACACCCCTGCGCCGACCAACCCGGTGGCCACGTCAGCGAAGCTGGCGGACGGACGCGAGATCTGGTTCTTCGACGAGCAGCCGACGCTGCGCTCGGTGCACGACGAGCGGCCGCTGGAGCCGCGGGCGGGCGGGTCGCAGCTGCGCTGGGACCGGCTGACCGCGACCTGGACGGCGGTGGCGGGGCACCGGCAGACGCGTACGTTCAAGCCGCCCTCGGACGAGTGCCCGCTGTGCCCGTCCGTCGACGGGCGGCTCACCGAGATCCCGGCCGAGAACTACGACGTGGTGGCCTTCGAGAACCGGTTCCCGGCGCTGTCGACGGTCGCGGTCGGCGAGGCGACCGGGGAGCCGTTCGTCTCCCAGCCGGGGCGTGGTCGGTGCGAGGTGGTCTGCTTCACCAGCGACCATGAGCAGAGCTTCGTCGACCTTCCTCCCGAGCGGGTGCGGACGGTGCTCGCGGCGCTGGCCCACCGCACCGAGCAGCTGACGGCGATGCCGGAGGTGGCGTACGTCTTCTGCTTCGAGAACCGCGGCGAGGAGATCGGGGTGACGCTGCAGCACCCCCACGGGCAGATCTACGCCATGCCGGTGCTGCCGCCGAGGATCGAGTCCCTCGTGAACGCCGCCGACGCCCATCGCGAGGCGACCGGCGAGTGCCTGCAGTGTGCGGTGCTCGCCGACGAGATCGCCGATGGGTCGCGGGTGGTGGCCGAGAACGGGACGTTCGTGGCGTACGTGCCCTATGCCGGACGCTGGCCCTACGAGATCCGCGTCGTGCCGCGCCGTCACGTGGGCTCCCTACCCGGTCTGACCGCCGAGGAGATGGACGACCTCGCCGCGCTCTACCAGGAGTGCCTGCGGCGGATGGACGGGCTCGACGACGCCGGCCCGGTGCCCTACATCGCCGGCTGGCAGCAGGCCCCGACCGGCCGCGAGGACACCTGGCACCTGGCCGCCGAGATCTTCACCATCCGGCGGGCGCCGGGACGGCTGAAGTACCTGGCCGGCATCGAGTCCGGCGTCGCGCTCTGGGTCAACGACATCCCGCCGGAGACCGCCGCCGAGCGGCTCCGCGACGCACTCTAGAGCCCCTGCCAGTCCGGCTTCCCGGCGTAGACCTCGCGGTAGTAGTCGCGGCGTACGAGCCGGGAGGCCGCGGCCTCGTCCAGGAGGACCGAGACGTGGCCGTGGAGCTGGAGGACCGATCCCGGGCAGGTCGCCGAGATTGGGCCCTCGACCGCGGCGGCGACCGCCTCGGCCTTGCCCTCGCCGGTGGCGAGGAGGAGCAGGTGGCCGGCTCGGGTGATGGTGCCGAGTCCCTGGGTGAGCACGTGGTGCGGCACCGCGTCGGGTGAGCCGAAGAAGCGCGCATTGTCCTTGCGCGTCGTGGCCGTGAGCGTCTTGATCCGGGTCAGCGAGGCCAGCGACGAGCCGGGCTCGTTGAAGGCCAGGTGGCCGTCGGAGCCGATGCCGAGGATCTGCACCTCGATCCCGCCCGCAGCCACGATCGCCGCCTCGTAGCGCTCCCCGGCGGTCGGCAGGGTCTCCTCGGTCGGGTCGGGTCCGTGGACCCGCTCCGGCGGGATACCGATCGCGTCGGTGAACTCGCGCCGGATGGTCGCCAGATAGGACTGCTCGTGCCCGTCGGGGAGGCCGACGTACTCGTCCAGGTTGAACGTCTCCACACCGTCATAGGACGGCCCGCGACCGTCCCGGGCACGCCGGATGAGCTCCTCGTACGTCGCCAGCGGCGTCGAGCCGGTCGCGAGCCCGAGCACGGCGGCGGTGCCGGCGGCCGCCCGGCGGCGTACGACGTCTTCGATCGTGTCCGCGGCGAGGGATGCCACCTCGGCGGGGGTCTCGAGGACAACTACTTCCATGTCAGTCCTTCGTCGGGGTGATCAGAGCAGCGCCGATGGCGGCGACCGGGGCGGCCGAGACCACCCGCAGGCGCGAGGCGAGCTCGAGGGAGGCGAGGAACGGCGAGGTCTCGGTCTGTCGGGCCAGCGCGTGCGCGATCGCCTCCCGCAGCGGCTCACCGACCGTCGCGACACCCCCGCCGATGACGACACGTTCGGGATCGACGGCGAGAGCCAGGGAGCGTACGGCGGCGGCGACGCCGTCGGCGAAGCGGTCCCGCACGATCACGGCCGCCGGGTCACCCGAGGCGGCTGCGGCGAAGAGCGCCGCGGCGGGGTGGCCGGTGGCGGTCGGCCAAGCCGCCGCGAGCGCGGCACCGGAGGCGACCAGCTCGAGACAGCCGCGCTGGCCGCACCCGCACACCGGGCCCTCCGGGTCGACCGGGAGGTGCCCGACCTCCCCGGCGGCGCCGTGGAAGCCTCGGCGGAGCGCGCCGCTGAGGTAGAGACCGGCCGCCAGGCCGGTTCCGAGCGAGAGGTAGACCAGGTCGTCGACGTCCTCGACGGCGTGCGCGCCGAGCGTTGCCGCGTTGGTGTCGTTCTCGAGGGTGACGACAGCTCCGGTGCGGGCGCCGAGCAGCTCCGCGAGCGGGAAGGCGTCGCCGTCCAGGCCCAGGTTGACCGCATGCTTCACGGTGCCGGCGCGGGTGTCCACGATGCCGGGGATGCCGACCCCGATCGAGCGGATCTCACCGCCGTCGAGCGCGTCACGCAGGCTCGCGACCACCGCGGCCGCGCTCTTCACGACGCCCTCGCCGCCGGGGGTGGTGGCGGCACGGTCCTCGGCCAGCACCGCCCCGTCGGCGCCGATCGCGATGCCGTGGATCTTGGTGCCGCCGATGTCGAGGCCTACCCGTGCCCCGTTCACCGGTTCCAGCCCGATCGTCGCAGCACCTCGGTGACAGCGGCCATGCCCGGCAGCGAGAACCCCTGCGGGCACAGTCGCGGCACCCCCGGTCCGTCGTACGCCCCGGGCCACCCCCACTCCACCAGCACCACGGCGCCCGGAAGCTCGGCGACGGTCCGGCCGACCTCGGGACGGCGGTGCGCGTCACGCACCTGCACGATGAGGGGTGCGTCGGGGAGATCCGGGAGCGGGTCGCCAGGGCGGATGACGATGTCCGGCGGCAGCCCCCAGGGCACGTCACCCACGGCGATGTTCGCCTCCGTGTCGACGGTCACGACCCGGGCACCGGCGAGGTGCGGGATCTCGCTGAGGTCGTCGCTGGCAGTCGCGAGCGCCCGGCGAGCGCCCTCGACGGAGCGTTCCTCGAACCGGGGGTCGAGCGCGCCGTCCGGTCGCTGCGCGTCGGTGAGGTCGGCGAGCAGCCGGTCGATGCGCGCGACCGCGTCCTGGAGCCGCTCCAGCGGCAGCTCACCGGAATCGACCGCGGCCACGATCGCGGCGGTCGTCTCGTGGACCAGCGAGGTGGGCTTGTCGGGGCCGAGCAGGAGCAGATCGGCGCCTGCCTCGAGCGAGAGCACCGCAGCGGCCGGAATCCCCCGGCTCGCCGACGCACCGGCCATGTCGAGGGCGTCGGAGACGATCGGCCCGTCGTAGCCCAGCTCGCGCAGCAGTCCCAGCACCGGCGCGGAGAGCGTGCCGGGCAGCTCGGGGTCCAGCGCCGGCACCACGATGTGGGAGGTCATCACCGAGGCGGCACCGGCCTCGGCGGCGGCCAGGAACGGGACCAGCTCACGGTCGCGCAGCGTGTCCAGGGAGGCATCGAGGACGGGGAGGGCGACGTGGCTGTCCTGGCCGGTGTCGCCGTGGCCCGGGAAGTGCTTGACGCAGGCGGCGACGCCGGTCGACTCCAGGCCCTTCACCCAGGCGGCCACGTGCTTGGCGGCCACGCCGGCGTCGTGGGAGAACGACCGGGTCGCGATCACCGGGTTGTCGGGGTTGGAGTTCACGTCGGCGACAGGAGCCAGGTTGAGGTTGATGCCGGCTCGCGCCAGCCGCAACCCAACCGCCCGGCCGGTCTCCTCGGTCAGCGCCAGGTCGTCGGCCGCGCCGAGGGCGGCGGCGCCGAGCACCGAGGAACCGGTGAGAGCCTCCAGGCGGGTGACGTCCCCGCCCTCCTCGTCGATGGTGATCACCGGCGCCCAGCCGCCCTCGGCGGACGCGGCCCGGATCTCGGCCGCCAGGCTGCGTACGGAATCCTCACCGGCCTCGGTGTTGGGACCGAAGAGGCAGATCCCGCCCAGGCCCTCGCGGAGCAGCTCGGCGTAGCCGGGCGGCAGGGTGGGCCCGGCGAAGGCGGAGACCTGCACGCGCAGCGCCAGGGTCTCGACGGTGGTGTCAGGCATCAGGACACCCCCAGCTCACCGGCGAGGACGAGCACCGCGGCGCCGACGATGACGACGTCCTCGCCGAGCGTCGACGTACGGAACTCCAGCGGCTCGCCGCTGACCGGCATCGTCCGCTCGCGGATGATCCGGTCGGCGGTCTCGCGCAGCGGTCCGTCCAGGAGGTCGGCCGGCCCGGAGAGGACCAGCTCGTGAAGATTCAGGGTTCCGACCACAGGGGCCAATGCCTTTCCAAGATGTTCGCCGGCTTCCACGAGCGCATCGTCGTGGGCTGTCTCGAGGCGCTCCCGCAGGCGCGGCACCGCGAGGAAGGTCTCCAGGCAGCCCTGGCGGCCGCACGCGCACAGCGGACCCTCGGGGTCGACGGTCACGTGCCCGACCTCACCGGCGGCGTCGACGAACCCGTGGAGCAGCGCCCCTTCGAGCACCAGCCCCGCACCGACACCGGTGCCGACCCGCACGAGCATCAGCCCGCCGTCGCCGGACTGGCCGAAGGTGTACTCCCCCAGCACCGCGGTGTTGGCGTCGTTGGCGACGTACGTCGGTCGGCCGGTCTCACGGCGCACCTGATCGGCCAGGCCGACATCGGTCCAGCCCAGGTTGGGCGCGGCGACCACGGTGCCGTCGGCCGCGACGACACCGGGGCTGCCGATCCCGATGCCGAGGATCGGCCGGTCGGTGCTCGCGATCAGCTCGGTGACCAGCTCCTTCACGAGGCGCACGGCCTCGCTTCCGGTACGGCCCTCCCGGCACCTGGTGGTGCGATGGATGACATCGCCGGTCAGGTTGAGCACGGCTCCGGCGACCTGGTCGTCACCGGAGACGTCGATGGTCACGATGTGCGTGGCGTCAGCGGCAAGACCGACCAGCATCGGCGGCTTCCCGACCCGGCTCTCCACCGGCGCGCCGAGCTCCTCGACGAGCCCGTCCTCGAGCAGGCTGCCGACCAGATCGGAGACCGTCGCCCGGGTCAGCCCCGAGGCTCGGGCCAGGTCGGCGCGGCTCGCCGGACCCACCGCGAAGAGGTGCTGGAGCACCAGGGATCGGTGATGCCGCCGCGCATCTTCCTGCAGCAACTTCCCGATCGGCCGCAACGTACGACGTCTCGCCTTGGACATGTTTGTTAGTCCATCGTACTTATTAATGCTGCGTCAAGTCGACACGGCATTTTCCTCGCCGAGAGGTCACATTCTGACGCCGAAAGGTCAGGTTCTGACAGCGATCGACTCCTCGGTGGCAGAAACTGACCTCTCGGCGGGTCAGATGATGGCGGCAAGCTGGGCACGGGTCGGGACGTACGGCTCGATGCGGAGGACCATGTGGGCCTCCTCCGGGGTGCGGTTGCCCTTGCGGCCATTGCACCTGCCGCACGCCGCCACGGTGTTCATCCATGTCCATCTGCCGCCGCGTGACTGTGGCAGCAGGTGGTCGATGGTGCGGGCGTGGCCGCCGCAGTAGGCACAACGATGCTGGTCGCGCTTGAGCACTCCCTCGCGGGAGTAGCCGGCCGGCCGGTACATCCAATGCATGGCGATATAGCGGACCAGCCGCACCGCCTTGGGCCATGGATGTGGCCCGATCATCTTGTCGCCCTGTTGCTCGTGAACCACCGCCACCTCACGGAACAGCATCCGCACGGCGTGCTTGAACGAGACCCTTCCGAGCGGCTCGAAGGAGGCGTTATACAGGGTCACGGCGCCCATGGTCGTGGTCATACTCGGTTACCTCCCAGGAGAGTCGGATAGAGATCGCGTGCAGGTCGGGTGGAAACAAAAAGGGCCGCCCCGACGAGACAGACATGTCTCGCAGGAGCGGCCCGGAGTGATCCGGTGCGGCTATGCACCCAGGTCACTGTCGGCTCCCGCGGGCATGAGGGTCGCGCTCGTGCGCAGCGGTCAGCGACCAGGCCGCCGGGGCGGTGGTCGAGTGCTGCGTGCTCATGGTGGGCCCTTCAAAAGGTCAAGTGGTGGCACCCGGCGGCGAAACCGGGTGCTACCAGAATAGAGCGAACACCCTCCAGCTACCAACGGTTTTCCCAGGTCAGGAGCGTGTCTTTCCGGTTAACTACGCCCGACGTACGCCGTTTGGACCCGTTAGCGCGCCCCGGTCCGCCTCGCGGAGCCTCGGGATCAGCGCCTCGCCGACCCGGGTGACCTCGGTCCGGTAGGGCGTGTCCGAGAGGACGAAGTGGGTCACGCCGAGCTCCTGGTAGCGGCTCAGCGCGGCGGCGACGTCGTCCGCGGAGCCGACCAGCCAGGTGGTTCCGGCGCCGCCGCCGCCGTACTTCCCGGGAGCGGTGTAGAGGCACTCGTCGAGCACGTCGCCACGGTCGGCGAGGTCGAGGAGGCGGCTCTGCCCGACCGCTGACCGCCCGCGTCGGAACTCGCGGTCCCCGACGGAGTCGGCCATCCGGTGCACCTTCTCCTCCGCGTCGCGCCAGGCCTCCTCGCGGGTGTCGCGGATCAGCGTGGTGATCCTCAGCCCGAACTCGAGTGGCGCGAGGTCGCGGCCCAGCGACTGCTCGAGGTTCTGCAGGCGCTCGACCCGCTCCGCGATGCCGTCCAGCGGCTCGCCCCAGAAGAGCTGTACGTCGGCCTCGGTCGCGGCCACCGCCTCGGCCTCCGGGGACGCGCCGCCGAAGTAGAGCCTGGGGTGCGGGCGGTCCTCGACGGCGTACGGACGCGGGGTGATGGTGGAGTCGGCGACCTGGAAGTGGTCGCCGTCGAAGGTGACGTTCTCCTCGGTCCACAGCCGCCGCACAAGCCGCATGAACTCCTTGGTCCGCGCGTAGCGGGCGGCGCGTGAGTCCTCGCGGTCGCCATAGGCGGCCAGGTCGTCCTGGCCGGAGACGATGTTGACCCGCACCCGGCCACGGCTGAGCTGGTCGAGGGTCGCGGCCGCGGTGGCGAAGTTGGCCGGGCGCCAGTAGCCCGGGCGGATCGCGACGAGCGGCTCGAAGGTCGTGGTGCGCGCGGCCAGGGCCGTCGCGACGGTGAAGGTGTCGGGCCTCCCCCAGCTGGTGCCGAGCAGGGCACCGGTCCAACCGGCGTTCTCGACCGCCTCGGCGAGACCGACCTGGTAGTCGAGGGTGCCGTAGCCGTCCTCCGTCGCTGCGGTGTCGCCACGGTGTCCGGCCTCGACGAAGTTGGGCAGATACCAGAGGAGCTCGGGGTTCGTGGGGGCGTTCATTCCAGACTCCTTCGGATTGTCTATTGAGTTAATAGACTAACGCATCTGGTGTCGCCCCTCGGAACAGGCTCAGCCACTGAGCCAATTCCTGGGTATCGTCCGATCCATGGGCCTGACCTCCGCTGAGCTGATCGACCTCGTCCTCGACCCCGGCACCTGGACGTCCTGGGACACCCCGCCCGTCCACGGCCGAAGCGGAGCCCGAGGCAATCGAGCCGGCGAGGTCCCCGAGGCGTACGCCGCCGACCTGGTGCGCGCCCGGGAACGGGCCGGAACCGACGAGTCGGTGGTCACCGGCGAGGCCCGGATCGCCGGGCGGCGGGTGGCCGTGGTGCTCTCCGAGTTCCGGTTCCTGGCCGGGTCGATCGGGCGCGCGTCGGCCGAGCGGCTGATCGCGGCCGTGGAGCGGGCGACCCGCGAGGGGCTGCCGCTGCTGGCCGGCCCGGCCTCGGGCGGGACCCGGATGCAGGAGGGTACGCCGGCGTTCGTGCAGATGGTCCGGATCGCCGAGGCGGTCACCCGCCACAAGGCCGCCGGTCTCCCCTACCTCGTCTACCTGCGCCACCCCACGACCGGCGGCGTGATGGCCTCATGGGGATCCCTGGGACACGTCACCGTCGCCGAGCCCGCGGCGCTCCTCGGATTCCTCGGTCCGAAGGTCTACGAGGTGCTCAACGGGCGCCCCTTCCCCTCCGGCGTCCAGGTCGCGGAGAACCTCTTCGCCCACGGCCTCGTCGACGGCGTCGTACCTCCCGACGAGCTCGCCGGGCTCGTCGACCGTGTCCTCACCATCCTCGACCTCCGCCCCGAGAAGTCACCCACGTCGGCCGAGACGTCGCTCGCGTCGCCCGAGACGTCAGCCGGTGACGCCTCGGCCGACGGGAGTGACGCTTCGGCCGACGGGGCCGACTTCTCGGCGGTCGACACCTGGGATGCGATCACGCGGTCCCGGCGCGCGGACCGGCCGGGAGCGCGGGCGCTGCTCCGGATCGCGGCCTCGGACGTCGTACCCCTCAACGGCACCGGGCAGGGCGAGCGAGACCCGGGCCTGATCATCGCGCTGGCGCGGTTCAGTTCGGCGCCGTGTCTGGTGCTGGCCCAGGACCGGCGCGAGCAGGCACACCAGCCGCTCGGGCCGGAGGGCCTGCGCGAGGCGCAGCGCGGGATGAAGCTCGCCGCCGGGCTCGGGCTCCCCGTCGTGACCGTCATCGACACCCCCGGCGCCGCACTGTCGGCGGAGGCGGAGAACGGCGGCATCGCCGGCGAGATCGCGCGTACGTTGAGCACGCTCGTCAACGTCGAGACCCCGACGCTGAGCCTGATGCTGGGCGAGGGCAACGGCGGTGGCGCGCTCGCGTTCCTCCCCGCCGACCGGGTGGTCGCCGCTCAGCACGCCTGGCTCTCCCCGCTTCCGCCGGAGGGTGCGAGCGCGATCGTGTACGGCGACTCCGACCACGCCGCCGAGATGGCCGAGGCGCAGCGGGTCCTCGCCGTCGACCTCCAGCAGATCGGCGTGGTCGACCGGATCGTTGCGGAGTCGCCCGACGCCGCCGACGAGCCGGAGACGTTCTGCCGCCGGGTCGGAGAAGTCCTCGAGGACGAGCTGCTCGCGCTCCTCGCCTCCGGACCGGGCGAGCCGACGGCTCGGGCCGCTCGCTACGCGGGCTGAGGACGTACGCAGGAGATCTTCGGACACGCACCACGAACTCCGCCACGATGGGGTGGGCTCGCGACGAGCCCCTCGACCCCCACACTCGATCGGAGTTTCTCGTGCCTCAGATCAAGCGTCTCCTCGCCCTCGCCGCCGCGACCTCGCTCGCCGCGGCCCTTCCCCTCACCGGCGCCCCGGCGCAGGCGGCCGAAGGCAGCTTCAGTGCGCTGACGTACAACATCGCCGGCCTCCCCGAGGCCATCTCCAGCGCACCGACGCCACGCAAGTCCGCCACCAACGAGATCGGCCGCCGCATCGACGGATTCGACATCGTCAACGTCCAGGAGGACTTCAACTACCACGCCTACCTCTACGAGACCGACGTGCACGCCCACCGCACCCCGACCTCGGGCGGAGTGCCGTTCGGGAGCGGGCTGAACAGCCTGCACCACCAGCCGTACGAGGCGCTCGACCGCGTCACCTGGGACGACTGCTGGATCAACCAGGCCGACTGCCTGACCCCGAAGGGCTTCACCTTCCACCGCGCACAGATCGCCCCGGGCACCTGGATCGACGTCTACAACCTGCACGCCGACGCCGGCGACGACAGCCTGGACGAGGCCGCTCGCCGCGGCAATCTCGAGCAGCTCACGGCGTACATCTCCGAGCACTCGGCCGGCAACGCCGTCCTGGTCATGGGCGACACCAACACCCGCTACACCAGAGAGGGCGACCGGATCTCCGACTTCGCCGCCACCAACGGCCTCACCGACGCCTGGGTGGAGCTCGTACGCAGCGGGGACGAGCCCGACCGCGGCAGCCCGGCCCTGGGGTGCCCGGAGGTGAACCCGGGCGTGGAGTGCGAAGTCGTCGACAAGGTGCTCTACCGCGACGGCGGCGGGGTCGACCTGAGCGCGACCTCCTACCGCAACCTGGACGCCGACTTCCGCGAGAACGGCACCGGCCTGATGCTCTCCGACCACTTCCCGATCGCCGTCGACTTCACCTGGACCATCAACTGATCGGGTAACCCCTTGCGCAGGGGCTGAACACGTGTTTAGGATTAAACATGCGTTCAGCCCCTGGCGACCCGACGACCCGCGAGCGGATCCGCGACGCGGCGATCCTGCGGTTCGCGCGCGACGGTTTCGGTGCCTCGGTCCGCTCGATCGCGACCGACGCCGGGGTCAGCCCGGCCCTGGTGATCCACCACTTCGGTTCCAAGGACGAGCTCCACGCCGAGTGTGATGAGCGGGTGCTCGCCGAGATCCGGGCGTCGAAGAACGAGACGATCGACGAGCTGGCCTCGGGCCAGGGCATCCTGCACAGGTTCGCCGCCGCGGACGAGTACGCACCGATGCTCGGCTACGTCCTCCGCTCCCTGCAGAACGGCGGGCCGGTCGGCCGCACCTTCATCGAGCAGATGATCGAGGACGCGGTCGGCTACACCAAGCACGGCATCGAGGCCGGGCTGATCAAGCCCAGCCGCGACGAGACGGCCAGGGCCCGTTATCTGGTCCTCTCCGCCCTCGGCACGCTCATGCTCGAGCTCACCCTCAACCCGCCCCAGGACCCGAGCGACATCAGCGGCATGGTGCGTGGCTTCCTGTCCACGAGCTACCTGCCGATGATCGAGCTCTACACGCAGGGCGTGTTCACGACCCGCCGGATGCTCGACGAATACCTGCTCTATGTCCCGGACCCGCCGCAGGACGCCGCCACGGAGCCCCCGTCTGCATGACGCCAGGCCCGTCGGCGTACGTCCTCCTATCCTCCCAACGCGGAAGCGAGTTCCCATGTCCGACAACATCCCCGCGGTCGAGATCGCGGGCCTGCACAAGTCCTTCGGTTCCTTCAAGGCCCTCGACGGCCTCGACCTGACCGTCCAGCCCGGCCAGGTGGCCGGCTTCCTCGGCCCCAACGGAGCCGGCAAGTCCACCACCATCAAGGTCCTGCTCGGGCTGCTGCGCGCCGACGCCGGCGCCGCCAAGCTGTTCGGCGGTGACGCCTGGAGCGACGCCGTCCAGTTGCACAAGCGGATCTCGTACGTCCCTGGCGACGTGTCGCTGTGGCCCAACCTCACCGGCGGCGAGTGCATCGACTACCTCACCCGCCTCAAGCCGGGCGGCGACAAGGCCAGGCGCAAGGCACGCCGGGCCGAGCTGCTGGAGCGGTTCCAGCTCGACCCGACCAAGAAGGCGCGCACCTACTCCAAGGGCAACCGCCAGAAGGTCGCCCTGGTCGCGGCCTTCCTCGACGAGTCCGAGCTCTACATCTTCGACGAGCCGACCTCCGGTCTGGACCCGTTGATGGAGGCCGTCTTCACCGAGTACGCCCGGGAGGCCAAGGCCGCGGGCTCGTCGGTGCTGCTCTCCAGCCACATCCTCAGCGAGGTTGAGAAGGTCTGCGACACCGTCACGATCATCCGGGCCGGGGTCGCCGTCGAGTCCGGCACGCTCGACGAGCTGCGCCACCTGACCCGTTCCGCTGTCGTCGCCACCGTCGGCGGCGACCCGTCGGCGCTGAGCGGGCTGCAGGCCGTCAACGACCTCGTGACCAGCCAGAACGGCGCCGGGACCCGAGTCGCCTTCGACGTGGACAACCACGCCGTCGGGGACGTGCTCAAGACCCTGACCGACCTCGACGTACGTGGCCTGACCATCACGCCGCCGTCGCTCGAGGAGCTCTTCATGCGGCACTACGGCGACGTCATCGAGACGGAGGAGGCGTGATGAGCACGCTTGCTCCGGCCCTCCCCCGGCGTACGCCACTGACCTCCTTCGCCGGCACCTGGCACCTGACCCGCTTCATGCTGCGGCGCGACCGGGTGCGGCTGACCGTCTGGACGGTCTCGCTGCTCGCGCTGTACGCCTACTTCGTCACCGCGCTCAGCACCGTCTACCCCACGGCCGAGGACCGCGAGGGGCGCGCTGCGCTGATGGAGCAGCCGGCGTCGGTGTTCCTCGGCGGGCCGAACTATGGGCTCGACGACTACACGATCGGCGCCATGTTCGCCAACGAGATGACCCTGTGGATGATCGCTCTGCTCGGGGTCATGAACATGTTCGAGGTCGTCCGCAACACCCGCGCCGAGGAGGAGAGCGGGCGGGCGGAGCTGGTCCGTTCCCGCGTGGTCGGCCGGCACGCGGCGGTCGCCGCCTCGCTCCTGACGGTGGTCATCGCCAACGTCGTCTTCGCGGTCCTCGGTAGCGCGCTGCTGATCTCCGCCGGAGACCTTGCGGTCGAGGACACCTTCGCCCTGTCCACGTCGATCGCCGTCAGCGGCCTGGTCTTCGCCGCGGTCGCTCTGGTCACCTCGCAGCTGACCACCCACGGGCGCGGCGCCACCGGCCTCGCGCTCGCGGTGCTCGGCGTCGCGGTGCTCGTGCGCGGCATCGGTGACCTGCAGGCCGAGCCCGGCGAGCACGGGACCTGGCTCTCCTGGCTCTCGCCGATCGCGTGGACACAGCAGATGAGGGCGTACGTCGACCTGCGCTGGTGGCCGCTGGCGCTGAGCGTTGTGGCGGTCGTCGTCCTCCTCGCCCTCGGGGCGTTCCTGGCCTCGAAGCGCGACTTCGACGGCGCGCTGCTCGCCGGCCGCTCCGGCCGGGCCGAGGCGACCGGGATGCTTTCGTCCCCGGTCGCGATGGCATGGCGCCAGCAGCGTACGGCCCTCTTCTGGTGGTTCCTCGGCACCTTCGTGATGTTCGGCGCGACCGGCACCTACCTCGGCGAGGGTGTCGAGGAGATGATGACGGACGTGCCCGGCGGGACCGAGATGTTCGGCGACGACCCGCTCACCGGATTCCTGGCGATCATGATCCTGTACGCGGCACTGGCCGCCGCCGGGTACGCGATCGCCACCACCCTGCGGGCCAAGACGGAGGAGACCGAAGGCCGCCTCGAGATCACGCTGGCCAAGCCGGTCTCACGCGGTCGCTGGTTCGGCTCACACCTCGCGGTCGTGGCGATCGGCGCGTTCGTCCTGACCATGATCTCGGGAGCCCTCGCGCTGTGGGCAGGGGCGCTGGTCAACGGTGAGGTCGAGCTGGGGACCTTCCTGAAGGGCGGCGCGGCGTTCCTGCCGGCGGTCGCGGTCTTCATGGCTCTCACCGCGGCCCTCTATGCCTGGGTCCCGAAGATCACGCCGGTCATCTGGGCGCTCTTCGCGTTCACGTGCATCACCGGCATGTTCGGCCCGCTGTTCGACCTCCCGGACTCGGTCGCCGGCATCTCCCCCTTCTGGTGGGTCGGCCGCTACCCGCAGGAGCCCATCGAGGCCTCGCACATGATCGGCCTCAGCGCCGTCGCCGCGATCCTGCTGCTGGTCTCCTTCGTCGGCTTCCGCCGCAGGAACATCCCCGCCTGACCCCAGGCCACGGCCGAGGCGTCACATACGCCGGTCGAGTAGGCACCTCGGTGCCCACTCGACCGGCGTTGCTGACGTCTCGGCGGAGCCCGCGTCAGCCGGTGACAGTGAGCACCGGGATGTCGGGATGCGCCCGGTAGCTCCCGTCGCCGGCGAGATCGGCGTCGGTGTAGCCGTCGCCGTTGCCTCCCACGTCGGAGATTCCGATCCACAGGTGGTAGGTCCCTGAGGGCGTGCCTTGCGAGACGACCACATCGCCCTCCCACCAGCCGTCGAACACGGTTCCGCTCGTCCGCTTCAAGGTGATGCGCGGGAAGGACGGGTCGGAGCTGAACCCTCCGGACAGGACCTTCGCGTCGACTCCCTTGACCCCCGAGTTCGGCCCGTACGCGTCCGTCACCCGGGCACGGACACGGATCTTCGCGTCGCCGGCGGCCGTGTTCACGCTCGTCCGCGAGACCGTCACCTGAGCGAGCTTCGGGGGCGTCGTGTCACGCCCCGGTCCCTTGACCTCGACGCGGGTGAGCGCGGCCGTGAGCTCGCGGACGTCACCAGCGGACCAGGTGCCCGCCGCGTAGGCCTGATATGCCTCGGGGCCCATCCAGGTCGCCCGGAACCCGATGCGGTCCTCGGCGTCTACCACGACGTTGTAGACGCCGCCCGGGGAGTTCTTCGGAACGGTCAGCTTGGTCGTCCAGATCCCGTCGCGCATCGTGCCGGACGTCCTCGGGACCGCGTCCTGGCAGGCGACTCCGTCGTACATCGGATGCGGGTCGACGCTCGTCGCGATGCCCGGCTGCGAGAGACAGATGTCGACCCTGCCGATCCCCGCCTTCGGGTCGACACCGCGCACCGAGACCTGGACGGTCTTCGCGCCGGTGGTCACGTCGATGGTCTTCGGGGAGAGCGCGGTCACGCTCATCGTCGGGGGCTCGGTGTCGGGGTCACGGTTCGCGACCGTGAGCGACCCCATCTCGTAGCCGCTGCCCATCCTGCCTGCGGCGTCCTCGGGCAGGACGCTCGCTCGCAGCGTGCCGGCCGGCGTGTAGCGCGGGACGGTGATGACGTACTCCCACCAGCCGTCGCGGGGGCCGCCGGAGACCTTCGTCATGTTCTGCATGTACAGCGAGGGCCCGCTGTTCGGGCGCTCGGGGTCGACCACATGACCCTGTGCCCAGGTGACCCCGATGTCGTCGGTGAGGTGTGCCCGCACGCGCACCTTCACGTCGGCCAGGGTGGTGTCGATCGAGCTCGGGGAGAAGGTGACGCCGAGAACCTTCGGTGCCGACTTGTCGGTGCCGCACCCGCCGAGCAGATAGTCATAGGTGTCATAGCTGCAGCGGTTGACGCCTGTGCCGCCGGTCAGCTGGTCAGTCCCGGCGCCACCGCTGAGGGCGTCGTTGTCGCCCTCGCCTTCGAGCTGATCGTTGCCGTCGCCGCCGGCGAGCTGGTCGGCACCACTGCCACCTCTTATCTGATCGGCTCCCGAGTCGCCCCACAAACGATCTGCGTCGGCCTCGCCGAGGACCAGGTCGTTGTGGTTGCCGCCGTGCAGCTGGTCGTTGCCCGCCCCGCCGTACAGCCCGTCCGCGTTGTCTCCGCCGTACGCGCGGTCGTTGCCCTTGCCACCCAGGATGCGATCGCCACCTGTCCCGCCGTAGAGCACGTCCCAGCCGGTCCCACCGTTGATCGTGTCCGGATCGGCTTCGCCGTAGATCTGGTCGTGACCGTCATCGCCCTGGATCTGGTCGTTCCCGGAGCCACCGCGGATCGTGTCGTCCGAGGTTCCGCCGTAGAGGTAGTCGGACGAAGAGCCCCCGTAGATGACATCGGCGCCGGCCTCACCACGGATACTGTCTCGCCCGGTCCCACCGATCAGCTTGTCGGTGCCGTAGCTTCCGTAGATCCGGTCGTTTCCGCCACCACCGTCGACCAGGTCGTTGCCGCTACGCGCATAGATGACATCGCCGCCACCACGACCGCAGATGACGTCGCGATGCGATGTCCCCCGCAAGACGTCCGCGCCCGATGTGCCGACGATGGTGCAACGTACGCCGGTGGATGTTGTCGCCGCGCTTGCGGGGCTCGCCACGAGTACGGTCGCCGAGGCGGCCATCGCGACGATCCCGGCAAGCAGCGTGCGCCCCGTCAGGAGCACCATTCCTGCCTCCAGAAGATCCTCAGGCCCGCGTCAGCGCGGGCCTGAGGATCGTGCCAGATCCGATACCCCCCTCGAGGTAGCGAATTGAGGATCTGTGGAGTGATTGTCGAACGGGTCAGAACAGCAGCGCCGTGCTCGGGTCTTCGACGATCCTGGCCACGTCGGCGAGGAAGCGGGAGCCGGCTTCGCCGTCGATGTGGCGGTGGTCGAAGCTGAGCGCGAGGGTGCAGACGTCACGGGGTTCGATGCGCTCGTCGTCGCCGGTGCCGACCACCCACGGCTGACGCTTGATCGCCCCGACGGAGAGGATCGCGGACTCGCCCGGGTTGATGATCGGGGCGCCGCCGTCGATGCCGAACGGACCGATGTTGGTGATCGTGAACGTCCCGCCGGTCTGGTCGGCCGGCGGCGTCTTGCCGGTGCGAGCGGTGGCGGTGAGCTCGTTGATCGCGGTGCCGAGCTCGACCAGGGACATCCGGTCGGCGCCCTTCACGTTCGGCACCTGGAGGCCCCTGGGAGTGGCCGCGGCGATACCGAGGTTGACGTACTCCTTGAAGACGATCTCCTGGGCGGCTTCGTCCCACCACGAGTTGACGATCGGTGTACGTCGCATCGCCAGGAGCGTCGCCTTGGCCACGATCAGCAGGGGGCTGACGCGTACCTCGGCGAAGTCTCGGTTGGCCTTGAGGGTGGCGACCAGCTCGGAGGTACGGGTCACGTCGATCGTCGTCCAGATGGTCACGTGCGGCAGGCTGAACGCGGAGTCGACCATCGCCTGGCCCATCTGCTTGCGCAGGCCCTTGATCGGCTCGCGACGCTCACCACCGACCGGCGCTGCCGGCTCGGTCGACGAGCCCGGCCCAGACGTCAGGTTCTCCAGGTCGGCGGTGGTGATCACGCCGTCGTCCCGCTCCGGGGTGACGGTCGCCAGGTCCACACCCAGGTCGCGCGCGATCTTGCGGGCGGTCGGCTTGGCGAGCACACCGGTGCCCGCGGCGGCGGCCGGTGCGGAGACGGTGCGGTTGCGGCGTACGACTGCGTCTTCCTTGGAGCCGTAGCCGACCAGCGTCAGCGGCTTCTCATGCTCGTCAGCGGCTGTGTTGGTCTCGACACCGCTCGCTTCGCTCGCGGGCTCGACCGACGGGGGTTCGGACGAGGCTGCGGGCGCCTCCGCCGAGTCACCGATGCGGATGATCGGGGTGCCGACCTGGACCTCGGTGCCGACCTCGACCAGCAACTCCTGGACGACCCCGGCGTAGGGCGAGGGGAGCTCGACGACGGACTTGGCGGTCTCGATGTCGCAGACGGGGTCGTTGACCTTGATGACGTCACCGACCGCGACGTGCCACTCGACGATCTCGGCCTCGGTGAGGCCTTCGCCGACGTCGGGCAACTTGAACTCGTTCACCATGCCAGGCTCCTGTCGACGGCATCGAGGACCCGGTCGAGGTCGGGGAGGAAGTACTCCTCCGCCCGGGCCGGCGGGTAGGGCGTGTCGAAGCCACCCACGCGCAGGACCGGTGCCTCCAGGGAGTGGAAGCAGGTCTCGGTGATCCGGGCGGCGAGCTCGGCGCCGAGGCCGAGGTTGACGTGGGCCTCGTGGACGACGACGGCACGACCCGTACGCCGCACCGACTCGTAGACCGGGCCCATGTCCAGCGGCGAGAGCGTGCGCAGGTCGATCACCTCGACCGACTTGCCCTCCCCCGCGGCCGCCTCGGCGGCGGTCAGCGCGGTCTTCACGGTCGGCCCGTAGGCGAGCATCGTCAGGTCGGTGCCGGTCCGCGTCACCCGCGAGGCGAACAGCGGGCCAGGCGTGGCGTCGACGTCCACGTCGGCCTTGGTCGAGTGGTAGAGCCGCTTCGGCTCCAGGAAGATCACCGGGTCAGGGTGGGAGATCGCCTGCTGGATCATCCAGTAGGCGTCGACCGGGTCCGAGCAGGCCACCACCTTGAGACCAGGGGTGTGCGCGAACTGCGCCTCCGGCGACTCGCTGTGGTGCTCCACGGCCCCGATGCCGCCACCGAACGGGATCCGGATGACCATCGGCATCGCGACCCGGCCGCCGGAGCGGTAGTGGAACTTGGCCACCTGCGACACGATCTGGTCGTAGGCCGGGTAGACGAAGCCGTCGAACTGGATCTCCACCACCGGCCGGTAGCCCCGCAGCGCGAGGCCGACCGCCGTGCCGACGATCCCCGACTCCGCCAGTGGCGTGTCGACGACCCGCGCCTCGCCGAAGTCCTTCTGCAGCCCGTCGGTGATCCGGAAGACACCGCCGAGCCGGCCGATGTCCTCACCCATCAGGACGACCTTGTCGTCGTCCTCCATCGCGCGCCGGAGCCCTGCGTTGAGCGCCTTTGCCAGCGTCATCTTCGTCATCGGGAAGCCCCCTCGTGCTCGAAGGAGGCGAGGTACGCCGCGTAGCCGTCGCGCTGCTCACGCAGCTCGTCGGGCAGCTCGGTGTAGACGTTGTCGAAGAGGCGTACGGGATCGGGCTCGGGCAGAGCGTGGATCCCGGCACGCAGACGCTCGCCGAACTCCTCGGCCTCGGCCTCCACCTTGGCGAAGAAGGAGGTCGAGGCGCCACCCCCGCGGCGCAGATAGGCCTCGACCCGGGCGATCGGGTCCTTGAGCTTCCACGCCTGGACCTCGTCGGACAGCCGGTAGCGGGTCGGGTCGTCGGTGGTCGTATGGGCGCCCATCCGGTAGGTGTAGGCCTCGATCATCGTCGGACCGCCACCCTCGCGGGCCCGCTTGAGCGCCGACTTCATCACCTCGTACGTCGCCAGCACGTCGTTGCCGTCGACACGGATGCCCGGGAAGCCAAAGCCCTGGGCGCGCTTGTAGAGCGGCACCTTGACCATCTGCTCGACCGGCTCGGAGATGGCCCACTGGTTGTTCTGGCAGAAGAAGACGACCGGGGCGTTGTAGGAGGCGGCGAAGACCATCGCCTCGTTGACGTCGCCCTGCGAGGAGGCGCCGTCGCCGAAGTGGGCCACGACGGCGGTGTCGCGGGTCGGGTCGCCGGTGCCGACGAGGCCGTCCATCTGCACCCCCATCGCGTAGCCGGTCGCGTGCAGGGTCTGGGCGCCGATGACGATCGTGTAGAGCCCGAAGTTGTGCTCGGCGGGGTCCCAGCCACCTTGGTCGGTGCCCCGGAAGAGTCCGAGCAGCTGCATCGGGTCGACGTCGCGGCACCAGGCCACGCCGTGCTCGCGGTAGGTCGGGAAGACGAAGTCCTGGGGCGCGAGCGCGCGGGCCGCGCCGATCTGCGCCGCCTCCTGGCCCAGCAGCTGTGCCCACAGGCCCAGCTCGCCGTGGCGCTGCAGCGCGGTGGCCTCGACGTCGAGGCGACGGGTGAGCACCATGTCGCGGTAGAAGCCGCGTACGGCCTCGTCCTCAGGGCGGTCGGGTGAGAACTCGAAGTCCGGGTGCGAGACCCGTTCTCCCTCGGGGTTCAGCAGCTGCACCATGTCGGTGTGGCTGGGACTCGGATCCAGAAATTCAGTCATCACGCTTCCTTCACACGGGGTGGGGTTGCCACCGCTGGCTACGCCGATCACGGGCTTGTGATCCGTGGCACATCGGCATAGCCAAACGGTACCCGCCCCCGGGGAGAGAAGGGCCCGAGTGACATGAACATAGACAACTAAGCAAGCGCTTAGTAAGTTCTACGAGACGCGCTGACGCCCCGGCCCAGGAGATGAGGAACCGATGACTCGATTTGCCCGAGTGGAAACGCTCAAGAGCGACCTTGGAGTGGCTGACCTGGTGGATCTCCCGACACCGCAGCTCGACGAGGGTGAGGTGCTGGCGCGGATCGAACGCTTCGCCCTGACGACGAACAACATGACCTACGCGGTCTACGGCGACGCCCTGGGCTATTGGAATCTGTTCCCGGCCGAACAGTCCGGGTACGGCTGCATGCCGGCGTGGGGGCACGCGGAGATCGTCGAGTCGAGGGCCTCCGACATCCCCGTGGGGACGCGGATCTTCGGCTACTTCCCCATCGCGACCCATCTGACGATGCGACCGACATCGGTCACCTCCCGCAGCTTCGTCGACGGTGCCGAACACCGCACCGGGACGCCCCAGGTCTACAACCTCTACGAGTTCGAACCCCGGGAATCCGATCCCCGCCTGGACAGCCTCACCGCCATCTTCCGCGCCCTGTTCATCACCTCCTACACCGCCGCCGACTACCTCCGTGATCGCGACTTCTTCGACGCCGAGCAGTTCGTGATCTCGAGCGCCTCGAGCAAGACGGCGTACGGCGCCGCCTACTGCCTCGCCGACTCACCGGCCGAGAAGATCGCGCTCACCTCGGCCCGCAACATCGACTTCGTGAAGGGTCTCGGCCACTACACCGCGGCACATGAGTACGCCGACCTGACAGCCATCGACAGCACCAGACGGACCGTCTACGTCGACCTGTCAGGCGACGGTGCCCTGCGCCGCCGGGTGCACGAGCACTTCGGTGACCGGCTCGCCTTCGACTGCCTCATCGGGTCGACCCAAGCCGACGGTTTCCCCGAGGACGACGACAGCCTCGTGGGACCGGCTCCGGTCTTCTTCTTCGCAGCGCTCCAGCTCGACGCCTACAAGGCCGAAGGCCAGTCGCGCGCGTTCATGCAGCGCTATCGACGCGACGAACGTGACTTCCTCGAGCGCGTGGGAGGTACGGAGCAGCCATCGATCAAGCTGCTCGAGCACACCGGCCTCGATGACGCCCCGACAGTCATCGCCGGATTTCACGACGGATCGACGGACCCCGCCGTCGGCCACATCTTCATCCCCAACGCGAGCTGATCGCCCACGCACCGAGGAGTGCGCCTAGTGGTCTGAGCCGAGCGACTCGCGCCCGTGCGGCTCGCCCCAGCCGGAGAGGTCGGGGCCGGCGGGGACGATCTGCGTGGGGTTCAGGTCGGTGTGGACGACGTAGTAGTGCTGCTTGATCTGGTCGAAGTCGAGCGTCTCGCCGATCCCGGGGGTCTGGTAGAGGTCGCGCGCGTAAGCCCACAGCGCTGGGAACTCGACCAGCTTCTGTCGGTTGCACTTGAAGTGGCCGTGGTAGACCGCGTCGAAGCGGGCCAGCGTCGTGAACAGCCTGATGTCGGACTCGGTGAGCTGGTCGCCAACCAGGTAGCGCTGCCCGGAGAGCCGCTCCTCGAGCCAGTCGAGGGCAGCGAAGAGACGTGAGTACGCCGCGTCGTACGCCTCCTGCGAGCCGGCGAAGCCACACCGGTAGACCCCGTTGTTGACCTCGGTGAAGACCCGCTGGTTGACCTCGTCCATCTCCTCGCGCAGCGCGCGCGGCCACAGGTCGGGCGCGTCGGCGGCGAAGAAGTCGGTCCACTCGTGGAAGAAGTCGTGGGTGATCCACGGGAAGTCGTTGGTGACGACCTTGCCGGAGGCCTCCTCGACGATCGCCGGCACCGTGATGCCGCGCGGGTAGTCGGGGTAGCGCTTGAAGTAGGCCTCCTGCAGCCGCTCGATGCCGAGCACCGGGTCGACTCCGCCGGGGTCGAGGTCGAAGGTCCACGACCGGGCGTCGTGCGTCGGCCCGGCGAGGCCGAGGGAGATGACGTCCTGCAGCCCGAGCAGGTTGCGCACGATGATCGCCCGGTTGGCCCACGGGCACGCGGCGGCCGCGACCAGCCGGTAGCGGCCCGGCTCGACCGGCCACAACGGCACGTCGCTCGGCCCGAACTCGGGCGTCCGCGCGTCTCGCGTGATCCGGTCCGGGATGTAGTTCATGTCCCGGTTGAACTCGTTGCCGGGCTGTACGTAGGTCGCCTGCTCCTGCATGGACTCACTCTAACGTTGTGGTTGAATCCTGAAGCGAATCAGAGGTACGTCCAGGCGAGACCCGCCGCCTCCAGGATCAACCAGAACCGCAGCGAACGGGAGACGAGCACCGTGAGCGTGAAGATCGGCAGGTTGAACCGCAGGGCGCCGAAGAGCACCGCCATCACCGCGAGCGGCGGAAAGCCGGAGAAGCCCGACGCGGCCAGGAGTGCCGTGGCCAGAACCGGGCGGCCTGAGGTCCGGGCGTACCAGCGGTCATAGGAGCCCTGCCACTTGGGCGACTCGAGCTTCTTCTTGATCCAGGGGATCTTGGTGGAGCCACGACCGGCGTAGTACCAGACCACCTTGCCGCCGGTCTGGCCGAGCCCGGCGACGAACCCCAGCAACGGTGGCCACCAGTCAGAGTTCTCGGCGACGACGGAAAGGTACGCCTCGGCGTTCATCACCGGGATGAGCGCAGAGCCGAGACAGAAGAGCAGGGTGCCGATCAGAAGTCTCATCGAGGCACGGGCAAGCCGATCCTGAGGAGCCGTCCCAGCGAGACGCACTTCATGACCAGCAGGGCCGTGGCGATCACCAGACCCACCCACATCCAGCCGGTGACCAGCAGCAGGATCGCGAAGAGCCCCGAGTTGAGCGCCTTGCCCGGGTGGGACCAGTTCCACCGCCACAACGTCCGGTCGATGACGTAGAAGTAGTTCGGGCTCTTGATCGGCCAGGCCAGGTAGGAGATCGAGAGGAAGCAGTCGATCACCATGAACTCCGCCAGGTAGACGAAGATCGCCGGCGACAGGTCCGGCTGCAGGAACGCCAGCCCGACGTAGAACGCCGCCGCGCAGAGACGGTCGGAGAAGATGTCGAGCACCCCGCCGATCCGCGTCTCCTCATCGCGCCATCGGGCGACCGCCCCGTCGAGGCTGTCCCCGACCCAGTAGACGATCAGCGCGATGACCAGGAGCTTCAGGCTCCCCTGGTACGCGGCGCTCGCCGCCAGCACCACCGACGCGATGGTGCGTACGAACGTGATCACCGTCGCCGACGTCCACAGCCGTTCCGACTCGGGGCGGGCGCGCTCCTTGGCCTCGATGATGACGGCGGTGTCGGTCATGGTCCGGAGCATAGAGTGCCGATGAGCGTAGCCCGATGGAATATCGCCCCGCGGCTCAGCGCGGATCGCGCACCAACGAGGCCACGAAGTCGAGCTTGTTCAGGACCGCGGGCGGGATGACGAAGGGGTACAGGTCGTCGTGGCCCATGGACCGGTTGATGACGTTCAGCGCGGCCGAGAGGGGCACCCAGATATCGGTGACGACCTGCCGGAACGGCATCTCGGCGGGCACCGGGTCGGTGAGCCCGTACGCCGCCGCGGACCCGAGCGTGTCGCGGATGTGCAGGTAGTGGGCCCAGGTCTCGGCGAAGTCCTCGAAGGGATGCATGGTCGCGTAGGTGGAGATGTAGTTCTCGGTCCAGCCCGCGGGCGGTCCTTCGGAGTAGTGGCGCTGGAGCGACTCCTCATAGGAGACCGACTCGTCGCCGAAGACCTCGGCGCAGCGCTCCATCAGCTCGGGCCCACGGACCAGCTGCCACTCGTAGTAGTGGCCGACCTCGTGCCGGAAGTGGCCGAGCAGGGTGCGGTAGGGCTCGTCGAGCGTCGCTCGGACGTGCTCACGGTAGGCGTCGTCGGACTCGGCCAGGTCGATCGTGATCACGCCGCCGTCGTGACCGATGACCACGTCGGGGGTGGACGCGACACCATCGCTGGCCAGCAGGTCGAAGGTGAGCCCCTCGGCAGGGTCCTCGGCCTTGGTGCGGATCTCCAGACCGAGGTTGTCGAGCTCGACCACGAGGTGACGTTTCGCCTGTTCGGCGAGGGAGTACTGCTGCTGGACGAACTCGGGTGCGGCGTCGTTGGGCCGGGTCCTGGTCAGCTCGCAGGCGAAGCAGATGCCGCCTTCGATGCGGGCCAGCCAGGTGCATCCCGTCTCGAGCGTGTTGGCGCAGACCCACCAGATGTAGCCGTCGCTGTCGACGTACCTGCCCTCGGGCGAGACCGGAACGATCGCGCGCTCCTCGCGGGAGTAGGCGAGCCGGGAGCCGCACGAGACGCACGCCGAGTTCTCGAAGTAGAGACGGTTGCCGCACTCCCGACAGCTGAACGCTTCCATGGCTTCATCATCGGCCGTCTCAGGCCGTCCCCCAGCTCTCGACGCGCCACTCGCCGTCCTCCTGGACGAGGACCACGACCATCGACTCGTCCGGGACAGGTCCGTCCTCGCCGGTGTAGGAGACCCTGATGGTGACCTGGGCGGCGTTGCCCTCCATCTCTGGCTCGCCGAAGACCATGGTCCGTCTCACCGCGCGCGGATTGGGGTCGGCGTAGGTCCGCTTCCCCTCAGCGGCGTCGATCATCGCGCGGGCGCCGCCACCGTCTAGGAGCTCGTCGCCCTCGTCGGAGGCCAGCTCGTAGAGGGTGCTGACCGAGGTGGTCTCCATGAACTCGCGGGTGACCTCGGCCGGGGTCGAGCCGCGCGCCAGCAGCCAGAGCGTGAGCGCGGTGAGAGCCGCGGCGAGCACCAGCACTCCGGAGATGCGTACTCCGCGACGCCAGCGGCTGCCGCGGGTCACGATGCTCGCCCGCTGCGGAGGCTGTCCCACGAGCAACACCGTAACTTCACTCCTGCTGGTCGGGGGCCACATCGACAGAGACGGTCAAGGTCGAGGTGGTGGCTTCGGTGTAGATGACCCCCTTCACAGGAGGCACATCGGCATAGTCACGTCCCCAGGCGACGCTCACGTAGCGATCGTCGGCCCTGGTGTCGTTCGTCGGGTCGAGGGCGAGCCACTGGCCCGTCCCCGCGCCGCTGAGGTCTGCCCCGTAGTGGGGCACCCACACCTCCACCCAGGCATGGGAGGCATCGGCTCCGACGAGCCGCGGCTTCCCCGGCGGAGGGGTGGTGGCGAGGTAGCCGGAAACATAGCGGGCCGCGAGCCCGTGCGCTCGGAAACAGGCCAACATCAGGTGAGCGAAATCCTGGCAGACCCCACCCTCGGCCTCGAAGATCTCCGGGATCGTCGAGGTGACGGTCGTGGCCGTGTCGTCGTAGTCGAACCCGGCATGGATCCGATGCATCAGATCCTCCGCCGCCTCCACGAGCCCGCGCCCCTGCATCAGCGAGACGGCACCGAAGTCGTACGCCTCCCGGGTGTGCTCCACGAGCGGCGAGGCCACCGCCAGGTCGGTCGCCCGCCAGGCGCCCGGAAGGCTCGTGTCGACCAGCGGCCGCGCCCGCTCCCACGGCTGGGCGAAGCTCGTCTCGTCATAGACTGGAGTGCTGACGTCGACCTCAGAGACCGCTGCGATCTCGAGCCGCCGATGCGGCTCGAGGACCTGGAAGTACGTCACCGTGTTGCCGTAGAAGTCAACATCGCTCGACTGGTCCGCGGGTGCCGGAGTGATCCGCACCTCCGCCTTCCCGACATGCTGGTGAGGCAGTTCCCGTGGCGTGATGTTCGCGATCCCGAACGAGTTCGTCACGTCCTCGTCGTAGGAATAGGTCGTCGTGTGGCTGACCCGGTATCTCACCCGCCGGATGCTATCCCGACCACCGCCACGTCGCCGGGGTCGATGAAGACTCGTCCCTCGAATTCGCCATCGCTGTCGATCCACCGCACGCGAAGCGCCCCGCTCTGCGAGATCTCGACGATTCGACCCCGATGGCCACGAGTCGGCGGCCCCGACGCATTGCCGAACACCGCCAGTCTCCAGGCGTCGATACAAGGGTCCCAGCCGTTGTCCCCAAGAACCGGCCCGATCCACATGACCGAGGCACCGACGACGTACGGCGACGGCTCCGGACCGTCCACAACATCATGGACGATCCCCTGCCAGTCTGGCCTGCCGCGGACAGCACGGACCGCGTCGTCGAACTCAGCTTCGGAGACCACTCGTAGGTTCTTCACCTCATAGACCGCATCAGGGCTGTACCAGCCGTCCTTGTCGAGCCACGACACGAACGTCCAGCCGTCGGGCAAGTCCTCTGTGACAACGCCCGGAAGCGCGATCGGAGCACCTTCCACGGCGGGTCGCCGCTTCCCCGCCCAGACCACACGGCGACCGTGTGTCGGGCGGGGGAACGGCTCCTGATGCTGCTGATCAGACGTACTCCCCATGCCGCCAACCTACGACGTCTTGGATGCTCAAGTATGCGATTGCGCCGGGAGTGCGTTGAGGGGCTGAGGGGCGGGGCCGGTGGCGAAGTGGACGTCGCTGATGGCTTCGGCGAGGCGGACGAGCTGGGCCTGGACCTGATCGAGGAAGGACTCCAGGTTGGGGCGGCCGACGCCGCCGATGGCCACGAGGCCGGCGACCTCGGTGCGGTCGAGCATGTCGGTGATGTCGTCGAGGAGCCGCTCGGGGCGGGACGAGCCGGTCGAGCCGGGGAGCTTGGTGAGGTGCAGCCGCAGCTCGCGCAGGCAGAAGGCGAGCGAGCGGGGGTTGTCTCGGTCCATGATCAGCAGGTCGAGCACTCCCCCGGTGCGTACGTAGCCCCGGTAGCGGCGGCGGTGGGTGACCGCGGACTCGGCGGAGGCGAGGACCGCGTTGAGCACGGCCCGGTCGACCTCGAGCCCCCTCCGCACCGTGGTCGTCGTGCGGAGCAGCTGACAGACCTGCATCGACCGCTCCAGGAACCGTCCGAGCCGGATCGAGTGGTAGCCCTCGTCACGGATCATGCTCGCCACGATCCCCTGCATCGCCAGGATGCCGTGCAGCATCTCGGCACCCGACTCGGCGATCTGCAGCGAGTGCGGGTTGACCCGGAGCTCGTCGGCAGCCCGGTCGGTCGAGGAGAAGATCCGCCACATGTCGGGGCTGAGCTGGTCGCGTACGCCGCTGAAGACCTGTCGCATCCCGGCCAGCGACTGCGCGGCCGACCCCGGCCGGTCGGCGTCCAGCAGCATGGAGCGGAACTCGGCGTCGATATCGGCGTCGGCGTGGCCGTGCCCGCCCAGCCGGTCGAGCGCGCTCAGCATCACCTCGAGGCTGATGCCTCCGGACGTACGCGGCCTGGTTCTGAAGTCTTCGGCCAGCACGTGCGTGGCCAGGATGAGCCGGATGAGGTCCTCGGCCCGCTCCGCGTAGCGGCCCGACCAGTACATGTCCTCGAGCGCGCGCGGGACGAGCACCGTGACCGAGCGCGAATGGGTCATCGGGAGCACGTCGGCCAGGCCCTGGTCGGCGTCCTGCGGCGACTCCTTGAGCACCCAGACGTCCTTGCTGCACGGCGGCAGCCCGGTCTCGTCGGCCCGGATCGAGGCCAGGCCACCGACCAGCGGGCGGTAGGCCGAGCCGTAGCGGAGCGAGAACGTACGCAGCGTCAGCGGCCGGCCCACAGCGCCGCGCCCCTCGGCCCAGGTCGGGGCCTGGGAGAGCGTGATCCTCTCCTGCCCGACATGGCGATAGGGATCGGCCGCGATCCTGGCGCCCAGCTCCTCGGGCGTCCCGTTGACGATCGTCCCTTCCAGCGTCCGCACGACCAGGTCGTCCGTGGCCAGGCGCCGCTCGACCTCCTCGCGCTGGGCCGGGTCGCCACACCACCAGGTGCCGAGCGACGCCAGCCGCAACGGCTCGCCGAGCAGGGCCTCGCAGGCTGCGGGGAGGTAGGGAACGAGCCCCGGGTTCTCGAGTACGCCGGCCCCGAACCCGTTGACCACGCGCACGTTGCCGCGGCGTACGGCCTCGATCAGCCCGGCCACGCCGAGCTGGCTGTCGCCGCGGAGCTCGAGGGGGTCGGACCAGGTCGCGTCGACACGACGCAGGATGACGTCGACCCGCTCCAGCCGGTCGCCGTGGCCACGCATGAGGACCTCGCCGTTGCGTACGGTCAGGTCGGCGCCCTGGACCAGCGGGAAACCGAGCGTCGAGGCGAGAAAGGCCTGGTCATAGGCGGTCTCGGAGTGGGTTCCCGGGGACAGGACGACGACCCGGGGGTCGGCCTGGTCGCCGGGCGCCGACTCCAGCAGCGCGCTGCGGAGAGCCGCGAAGTAGGGCTCCATCCGGTGCAACCCGGCGTCGCGGTGCAGCTCGGGGAGCACCCGGCTGATCACCCGGCGGTTCTCCATCGCGTAGCCGATCCCGCTCGGCGCCTGGGTGCGGTCTGCGAGCACCCGCCACTCACCGTCGGGGGTCCGACCGAGGTCGGTGGCGGCCAGGACGAGCGGGCGCGGGTCGTGGTTGCTGGCGCGGGCGGCGACGCGATGGAAGCCGTGGTGGCCGAAGATCACCGGTGCCGGGACGATCCCGTCCTGGAGGAGACGCTGCGGGCCGTAGAGGTCGACGAGGATCGCGTTGAGCAGCTCGGCACGCTGGGCCAGGCCGACCTCGAGGATGCGCCACTGCGCCGGATCGATGACGAGCGGCACCGGGTCGAGTCGCCAGGGTTCGGGCTTGGCACCGGGACGCAGGTAGGTGACCCCGTCGTCGGCGAGGAACCGCTCCACGTCGTGGCCGATCCGGCTCAGCGTCGCCGGCGTGATCGACACGGCCGTCTCGGCCATCGGCTTCCACGCGGGGCGCAGGGTGCCGTCGGGCCCGACGACCTCGTCGTAGGGCTGGTCGGTCGCGTCGAGGATGCCGAGGGCGTCGGCGTACTCGCGAAGGACGGTCACCGCACCACCCGTCGGAGATCCAGAGTGTGCGGGTTGTCGGGAGTGGTGCCGCGGGCCGCGCGCTCGCGCATCTCCGCGACGTCCAGCCGGCCGGAGGTGTGGCCGCGCGCCTCGAACCTGCTCGCACGGCGCGCCTCGGCCTCGTTGGCGTTCACCGGCGGGTGGTCGTAGCTGCGGCCGCCCGGGTGCACGACGTGGTAGGTCGCGCCGCCGAGACTGGTCTCGGAGGCGATGTCGACGACGTCGAAGTGCAGCGGCGCCTGCGCGTCGATGCTCGGGTGGAGGCTCGACCACGGGCTCCAGGCCTTGAACCGGATGCCGGCATAGAACACATCAGCGGTAGAGGTGGGGGTCAGCGGCACCGGAACACCCTGACACGTCACCAGCTGCCGGTCGAGGTCGATCCCTCTCGCCGAGATCTGGACCCGCTCGACCGACGAGTCGACGTAGCGCGCCGTCCCCGACCCGGTCGCCTCCTCGCCGAGGACGTTCCACGGCTCGATCGCCTGCCGCAGCTCCAGCTCGATGTCACCAACCCGCGCGAGCCCGATCCGCGGAAAACGGAACTCGGCGTACGCAGCCAGCCACTGCGACTCGAACGGGATCCCGTGGCGGCGCAGGTCGGCCACGACCTCCTCGATGTCGCGCAGGCAGCCCTGCGGGAGCAGGAAGTCCTCGTGGAGGGCGCTTCCGTGGCGGACCAGGGGCGCCTCGTACGGCTCCTCCCAGAACCACGCGACCAGGCTCCTGACCAGGAGCGACTGGAGAAGGGCCATCTGCGGGTGCGGCGGCATCTCGAAGCCGCGGAGCTCGAGCAGGCCGAGGCGTCCTCGGGAGGAGTCCGGAGAGTAGAGCTTGTCGATGCAGAACTCGGCGCGGTGGGTGTTGCCGGTCAGGTCGGTGAGCAGGTGGCGCAGCGCGCGGTCGATCATCCACGGGCGGGGTTCGGGGTGTTCACGGGTGATCCGGGCGACCTCCTGGAGGGCGATCTCCATCTCGTAGACCGCCTCCGGGCGGCCCTCGTCGAACCTCGGCGCCTGACTGGTCGGGCCGATGAAGCGGCCGGAGAAGAGGTAGGAGAGGGACGGGTGGCGCTGCCAGTAACGGATCAGGCTGGCCAGCAGGTCGGGGCGCCGGAGCAGGGGGCTGCGCTCGGGGCTCCGTCCGCCGAGGGTGAGGTGGTTTCCTCCGCCGGTGCCGGTGTGGAGCCCGTCGAGATCGAACTTCTCGGTGGACAGGCGGGCCTGCCGCGCCTGCTCGTAGAGCGTCGTGATCAGCTCCCGCTGCTCTGCCCAGTTGGCGGTCGGCTGCACGTTGACCTCGATCACGCCGGGGTCCGGGGTGACCGTCAGCCGCGCCAGGCGGGCGTCCGGCGGCGGGCCGTAGCCCTCGAGCACGACCTGTACGCCGGCTTCGGTGACGGCCTGCTCGATCACTCTGAGCAGGGCGACGTAGTCCTCCAGCCGGTCGGTCGGCGGCAGGAACACGTGGACCAGCCCGTCGCGCTCCTCGATCGCGAGCGCGGTGGTCGGCGCCTCGTCGGGGTCGGTCACGGTGACCTGCGGGATCTCGGGGTCCAGCGGCTCGCCCGCGGTCAGGTACGACGGCTCGCCCGGGAACTCCGGGTCGTGCCAGGAGATCGAGTCCAGCGGCAGCCGCAGCCCGAGCGCCGAGGTGCCCGGCGCCAGCACCAGCCGCCCGCGCCGGAACCGCCACTGCGGGCTCGTCCACTCCCCGTCGTTGGTGTTGATCGGGATCACCCAGCCGACCGGCTCGGTGACCTCCTTGTCGAGCTCGGTGACGTTCAGATCGCCCCGGTTCGCGGCGTCGTCCGGCTCGGGGCCGTCGGGGCGGCGTACCTCCTGGGCGATCTTCGCCAGCGGGTCCTCGTACGCAGCGAACACCTGCTCCGCGGGGAGCCCGAGGATGCTGCGGATGTTGGTGGCGACGGCCTCCGCGGCGCCGGGCTCGGCCGGATCAGCCTCGGTTGTGGCCCAGGGGTCGGCGAAGAGGGTCTGGTCGCTCCACAGCGGCTGGCCGTCCGTACGCCACTGCAGGTCGATGTTCCAGCGTGGGAGGGGCTCGCCGGGGTACCACTTGCCCTGGCCGCGGTGGACGATCCCGCCCTTGCCGTAGACCTTGCGCAGACGTTCGGCCAGATCAGTGGCGAGCTCACGCTTGTGCGGGCCGTCTGCGTCCGTGCTCCACTGCGCCGAAGTCTGGTCGTCCAACGACACGAAGGTCGGCTCGCCGCCCATGGTCAGCTCGACGCCGGCTGCCTGGAGACGCTGGTCGACCGCCTCACCCAGGGCGTCGATACGGTCCCACTCCTGGCCGGTGTAGGGCAGCGTCACCCGCGGGTCCTCGTGGATCCGGGTGACCTCGTTGGCGAAGGAGAAGGTGACCTCGACCGGATCGGTGGCGCCCTCGATCGGAGCCGCGGAGGACGGGTGCGGCGTCGCCGAGAGCGGGATGTGCCCCTCGCCGGCGAACAGCGCCGAGGTCGGGTCGAGCCCGATCCAGCCGGCTCCCGGGACGAAGACCTCACACCACGCGTGCAGGTCGGTGAAGTCCTCGGTCGGCCCGGAGGGGCCGTCGAGCGACTCCTGGTCGGCGGCCAGCTGCACCAGATAGCCGGAGACGAACCGCGCCGCGAGGCCGTACTGACGCAGCAGGGACACCAGCAGCCACGCCGAGTCGCGGCACGAGCCGATGCCCAGCCGCAGCGTCTCGTCGGGAGTCTGTACGCCTGGCTCCATCCGCACCGAGTAGGCGACGTCCGAGTTGACCGCCTGATTGACGCTCGCCAGGAAGTCGACGGTGCGGAGGCCGTCCTCGGGCAGGGCCGGCAGCTGCTGCCGCCAGGCATCGGCGGCCGTCGCCGACTCCACGTCGCGGAGGTAGGGTGCCAGATCGGCCTTCAGCTGCGGCTCGTAGTCGAACGGGAAGGTCTCGGCGTACTCCTCCACGAAGAAGTCGAACGGGTTGATCACCACCATGTCGGCGACCAGCCCCACGGTGACCTCGAGCTTGTCGGCCTTCTCCGGGAAGACCAGCCGGGCGAGCCAGTTGCCGAAGGGATCCTGCTGCCAGTTGATGAAGTGCGCCGACGGCGTCACCGACAGCGAGTAGGCCTCGATCGGGGTCCGGGTGTGTGGCGCCGGGCGCAGGCGTACGACGTGCGGGCCGACCCCCACCGGCTGCGCGAACTCGTAGGTGGTCCGATGTTCGAGCGCAACCTTGATCGACATGGGGTCAAGACTGACCGATCGAGGTTGCACCGGGGTAACGAACCGCCGCCGGGCTCCAAATGCGGCCTACCACGAAGGCGAATCAGTGAGATCCGAATTCGCCGATTGGTAAACGCATTTCACCTGGACTAAATGCCGGGTGTCCGCCCCAGGAAATTACCCATTCGCCAGTTCGAACAGCCCTATTACCCCGGGAGGTACACCGGAAAGGGGCCGGCCTATCAGGCACGGCAAGCAATTTCGCGACCGCTTATCGCCGAGGATCGGGCCTGAACACCGAAACTCTTCGCTTGCAACAAGACTTGGATTTCAACGCCAGTTGGAATGCGATCCGATGAGTTTACGTCATTCAAACCGGCTTTGGTATAGGAAATAATCAATTCAGGGGCGTTCTTGACATTATGGTTCAAATCGCTTCAGGATTCATCGGGCAGGACCCAACAGCAAGCTAAGGAGATTTCGTGAATTCTCGGACTCGAATCGCCGCTGTCGTCGCTGGACTCGCACTGGCCACGGTCGCCGCACCAGTCATGGCCAGCCCCGTTCCACCACCGATCCCTGACCCTCCAGTCCCCGGCACTCCGGGCACTCCGATTCCGGACGTGCCCGACACCCCGGACACCCCGGACGTCCCGGAGACTCCGGACGTTCCCGACGTCCCGGAGACCCCGGACGTCCCCGGCACTCCGGACGTCCCGGAGACTCCGGACGTCCCCGACACCCCGGAGACCCCGGACGTACCCGGCACCCCGGACGTTCCGGAGACACCTGACGTACCCGACACACCGGACGTACCGGACACACCGATCCCGGACGTACCGGACGGCCCGGGTATCCCGGAGACTCCGGACGTTCCCGTTCCGGACGTTCCCGTTCCGGACAGCCCTGCCGCGGACGTTCCTGCCGCAGACGTTCCTGTTCCGGAGGTCCCGGTCCCGGACGTTCCGGTCCCGGATGTTCCGATCCCGGATGTCCCCGTTCCCGGCGTCCCCGGAGTTCCCGGAGTTCCCGAGCTCCCTGGCGTCACCGACAGCTTGCTGGGCATCGTCAACAGCCTCCCGGTCGTCGGCCCGGTCCTGACGGACCTGCTCAGCTCGATCCTCGGGAAGCTCCCGGTTCCGTAGAAGCACACACCACCATCACCCAATCAGCAGAGGTCCAGCAGCATCGATGCTGTTGGACCTCTGCTATTTCGCCGGGTACGGCCGAGTCTCAGCTCCTCGGGAACGAACCCGCGAGCTCGATGAGACGGGTGTTGGCCTCTGCCTCGCCGATCGAGACGCGTACGCCCTCGGGCGGGTAGGGACGGATCATCAGGCCGACCTCGTCGGCAGCCGCGGCGAACGCGGCGCAGCGCTCGGGAGAGCCGAAGGCAAACCAGACGAAGTTGCCCTGCGCGTCGGGGATGTCCCAGCCTGCCGCGCGGACGCCCTCGACCACCCGGGTCCGCTCGGCCACCACGTCGTCGACGCGCGCCAGCAGCTCGGTCTGCCGCTCGAGCGAGGCGACGCCGGCGGCCTGGGCGACCACGTTGACGCCGAACGGCAGCGCCATCGCCCGCAGGGTGGCGGCGATCAGGGCAGGCGCGAAGGCGTAGCCGACCCGGAAGCCGGCCAGCCCGTAGGCCTTGGAGAACGTACGCAGCACGACCACGTTGGCCCGCGCGCGATAGGTCGCCACACCGTCGATGGCGTCGTCCATGCGTACGAACTCGGCGTAGGCCTCGTCGACCACGACCAGCACGTGCTCGGGCACCTTCGCGAGGAAGGCGTCGAGCTCGGTCTGGGTGACCGAGGTGCCGGTGGGGTTGTTGGGGGTGCAGACGAACACGACCTTCGTACGCTCCGTGATGGCCGCCGCCATCGCGTCGAGGTCGTGATGGCCGGCGTCTGGCCCGTCAATCGAACACAGCGGCACCTTCACCGCGGTCGCGCCGGCCGCGAGCACCGCGATCGGGTAGGCCTCGAAGCTGCGCCAGGCGAAGACGACCTCGTCCTCGGGACCGCAGTAGGCCGAGACCAGCTGGAAGATGAGCGCCACGGCGCCGGTCGAGAGAGCGAGCTCCTCGGCCGGCACCTTGTAGGCCGTCGCGAGCGCCTCGTACAGCTCGGTGTTGCCCGCGTCGGGGTAGCGGTTGACCCGCCCCGCCGCCTCGGCGGCCACCTCCACCACACCGTCCAGCGGCGGGTAGGGGTTCTCGTTGGACGAGAGCTTGTAGGTCACCAGACCGGGCCGCTCGACCGGCGGCTTGCCCGCGACGTACGCAGGCATAGCGGCGACACTGGGACGGGGCTGTGGGGTGCTCATATCGTGAGATCCTAGGTCGGGATGACCTCGCCCCCGTAAACCACGGGAACGTCGCGACCGACCACGATGTCGAGCGGGTTGGTGACGCAGCGGACGGATCCGCCACCGAGGTGGAGCTCGCTCATCTCGACGATCCGGATGGTGAAGCCCCAGCCCTCGAGGACGGTGCGGATGCGGTCCGGGCAGGACGGCATCACGATGGTGCGGCCGATCACGATCGAGTTGGCGGCGAAGGTGGTGAGCGCCTCCTCCTCGGTGATGACCAGCGGCTCCGGGACGAGGTCGAGGAGGGCCTGCGCCGACTCGGGAGCGAGCGCGTCCGGGCAGATGATCGCGCGGCGCTCGTCGAGCGGGCAGAAGGCCAGGTCGAGGTGGTACATCCCCGAGTGGGTCGTCCGTACGCCCAGGACGCGCACGTTCATCTCGGTCGCCAGCGTCTTCAGCGCCATCTCGTCGGTACGCGGCCCGGTGCCGGCGACCAGGTGGCCGGCGTACGGGAAGACGTCACCCGCCTCGAAGGTCGGCCCGACCCCGTCCTTGCCGACGTACGCCGTCCCCCAGCCGTTCGCGGCGAACCACTCGACCGCGGAGTTCGTCTCGTTGCGGCGCTCGGGGAAGCGCATGTGGGAGAGGAGCACGTGGCGTCGGCCGTCCGCGAGGGAGGCCGCGAAGCCGAGGTTCATCGCGTAGACCATGTCGGGGCTGTCCTCGCGCGGCGCGATGACGTCGACGCGCCCGCCGAGCTCCTCGATGGTGGCCCTCAGGGTGTCCCACTGCGCGCGAGCACGGACCGGATCCGGCTGGATCTCGGTGTCCATGAACGGGTTGATGGCGTAGTCGATGCGGTAGTGCGTCGGCTCGGTCATCAGGTAGTGACGGCCCCAGCTCAGCGATGTGCTCACTCGTACCCCTCTCAGGTCTGATCGTCAGATCGTCCGATTGCCTGATTGCCTGATTGTCAGACAATCACGTGAGGATAGGTTAGGGCATGAACGGCCAGCACCGGAAGACAGCGCAGATAGGACAATGGGTCCCATGTTCGAGTCGCTCACCCTGGACGAACCCGCATCGACGGTCGACCGCGTCGCCGACGAGCTCCGCCGGGCGGTGTTCGAGGGCGAGCTGGAGTCGGGCACCCCGCTGCGCGAACACGGTCTCGCCGAGTCGCTGGGCGTCGGCCGATCCACGGTCCGCGAGGCGCTGACCATCCTGGTCGCCGAGGGCCTGGCCACCCGCGCCCCCAACAAGGGCGTCGCCGTCGCCACCCCCGAGGCCGCCTCGGTACGTGACGTCTGCGCCGCCCGCTGGGTGCTCGAAGGGGCCGGGGTGCGCAACTGGCGGAGCGCCTCCGCCGAGACGCGCCGGGCCGTGCACGAGTCGCTCGATGCGTACATCTCGGCGGTTCACTCGGAGCGCTCGACCTACCGCGAGCTCAACGAGCGCCACCTCGCCTTCCATCTCTCGCTGGTGGCCCTCACCGGGTCACCGCGGCTGGTGGCGATGCAGGAGCATCTGGTCCTCGAGCTCAAGCTCTCGCTCGCCCAGGTCGACCGCATCCGCCGCAATGCCCACGACCAGGCCGAGGACCACGCCGCCCTCGTCCGCCTCCTCGACGCCGACCGCATCGACGACGCCGAGCAGTTCCTGGAGAAGCACCTCTCCGACGCCGCCCACGCCATCTGCAAGGCGCTCGGCCTGGAGCGGTGACCCCGGGGTAACACAGTCGCCACACCTCGCGCGCGCCCCTTATGTACGTCACGCGGAGCCTGCCACACTCACGGACATGCGCATCGTGACCTGGCTCATCTCCAACGCCGTCGCTCTGGCCGTGGCAACCTGGCTCGTCGGCGGGATCTACTTCGACGGCCCGACCAGCGGCATGGACGAGGTCAAGCAGAAGCTGCTCCCGCTGCTGATCGTCGCCCTCGTGCTGGGCCTCGTGTCGTCCTTCATCAAGCCGGTGGTGACGTTCTTCGCCTTCCCGTTCATCCTGCTCACCCTGGGCCTGCTCCTGCTGGTGATCAACGCGGCGATGCTCGGGCTGACCGCGTGGCTCCTCGGCCCGACCGGGGTGGGCTTCCACGTCGACGGGTTCTGGGCGGCGGTCCTCGGCGGCATCATCATCTCGATCGTCGGCTGGGGCCTCGACCGCGTCTGGCCTGAGAGCGACGAGTGAGACCCAGATTCCACATCCGCCACGCGTTCTTGGCGGAAATGTAAAACTCGGGCCATGAAGATCGCGGTCGTCTGCCTGGGCAACATCTGCCGTTCTCCGATGGCGGAGGTGGTGCTGCGGGATCGTCTCGACGCCGCAAAGCTCGACGACGTCGAGCTCGTCTCGGCCGGCACCGGCGGCTGGCACGCGGGCGAGAAGATGGACCGCAGGGCGGCTGCGACGCTGCTCGAGGCGGGCTATGACCCCGAGCGGCATCGGGCCCGGCAGTGGCCGGTCGGCGACCCCGAGACGTACGACCTCGTGCTCGCGATGGATGCCGACAATCTGGCCGATCTGGCTGGTCAGGCACCGGACAGTGGACTGCGGATGTTCCGTGATTTCGATCCCGAAGGCCCCGGCGACGTGCCCGATCCCTATTACGGTGGTGCCGAGGGATTCCGGGAGGTGCTGGCGATGGTGGAGCGTACGAGTGGTGCGATCGTTGCATCCGTCGCCTCGGCGAGGCCCGGTTCGTGACCCGTCAGCCCGCGGTCGCCCGTCGTGTCGAGCAGCTGCTCGGGGCGGCGGTGGTGAGCACATCTCCGGTCGCGGGCGGTGACATCTCGACCGCCACCAAGATCCGCCTCAGTGACGGCTCGCTGGTGCTGATGAAGGCTCTCTCCCCGCCACGTGACGACTTCGTCGCCGCCGAGGCCCGCGGGCTCCGCTGGCTGGAGGAGTCGGGGGCCGTGAAGGTCCCCGAGGTCCTCGCCGCCGAGCCCGACTGCCTGGTCCTGCGCTGGATCGAGCCCGGCCGGCCCAACGCCGAGACCGCCGAGGAGCTCGGCCGCGCGCTCGCGCGCCTGCACAGCACCCCGGTCTCCGGTTTCGGTGCCGACAGGGACGGGTTCATCGGCCGGCTGCCGATGCCCAACAAGCCCGCGGACACCTGGGCCGAGTTCTATGCCGTACGCCGCCTGCTCCCCTATCTCAGGGCGGTGCGTGACCGCGGCGCCATCGACGCTGCCGGCGCCGAGCGCGTAGAGCAGGTCGTCGGGAAGCTGCCCTCGCTGATCCCGGAGGAGCCGCCGGCTCTGCTCCACGGCGATCTCTGGAACGGCAACGTGCTCTGGGACCGGAGCAGCGAGGCCTGGCTCATCGACCCCGCGGCGTACGCCGGTCACCGTGAGGTCGACCTCGCCATGCTCGCGCTCTTCGGCCTGCCCCACCTGGAGCGGATGATGTCCGCCTACGAGGACGCGGCGCCCCTCGCCGAGGGCTGGGAGGACCGCCAGGGTCTCCATCAGCTCTTCCCGCTGCTCGTCCACGCGGCCATGTTCGGCGGCGGCTACGGCGCCCGAGCCGCCACGGTGGCCGCTCGCTACCTCTGATTCCCTGGGAAACCAGAAAACCCCTGGATACCCAGGGGTTTTCGGATGGCGGTGACGGTGGGATTTGAACCCACGGTAGGTCTCCCTACACAACATTTCGAGTGTTGCACCATCGGCCGCTCGGACACGTCACCGCCGAATAAGTTACAACCTCGGGGGGTCTTCGCCGAAATCGGGGCCGCTTCGCTGGGATCCGAAGAAGCCCTCCAGCAGCGCGCGCTGCTCCTCGGCCATCAGCCCGGCGACGACCTCGGGCCGGTGGTTGAGCCGGCGGTCGCGTACGACGTCCCACAGCGAGCCGACCGCACCGGCCTTGTCGTCGAAGGCGCCGAAGACGATCCGCTCGACCCTGGCGAGGACCGCGGCGCCGGCGCACATCGTGCACGGCTCCAGCGTCACCACGAGCGTGCAGCCCTCCAGGCGCCACTCGCCACGTGCCTTGGCCGCCTCGCGCAGCGCGACCACCTCGGCATGTCCGGTGGGGTCGGCCTCGGCCTCGCGTACGTTGCGGCCCTTCCCGATCACCACGCCGGACGGGTCGACGACGACCGCGCCGATCGGCACGTCACCTGTCGCCAGCGCAGCACGACCCTCATCGAGAGCGGCCCGCATCGGGGCCTCCCATCGACTGGCTGGGGTCACGCTGGCATGAGGCCGACGGCGTCGTCGAAGGCCTCGCCGCAGCCGATCGCCCGGGCGATCTCGGAGAGCGTCTCGTCGGGGTAGAGGTCGTCCTCGAACATGTCGTCGAGCAGCATGCCCATCTCGACCGCGCTCATTCCGAAGTCGGCGAGGATGCCGAGGTCACCTGCGGGGTCGGGCTCCTCCTCGTCCTCGACCTCCTCGGGCAGCGGAAGGCCGAGCACGTCGAGAGCCGACGCCGCCAGCTCCCACTCGTCGGCGGCGGTCACATCGGAGAGCAGCACCTTGGTCGCTGCCCCGTGGACCCGGACGATCACGAAGAAGTCCTCGTCGATCGCCGCCATCGCGATCGCACCGCCATCGCCTGGGAAGCGGTGGAGCGCGTGCGTCAGAGTCTCGACATCGGTCAGGAGGTCGTGAGCGAGTTCGCGCACAACCCAGGCGCCGTCCTCGCGATACATCGCGACGGCGAAGTCAACACCCTCGATCTGCTCCAGCTGATCAGACACACGACCAGAGTGACACCGAAACCGCCGTGGGTCTAGGGGGAATTGATGACCTTAGGACGAAGCGATCGTAGGGTTCAGCCCATGGAGACCCTCGTTGTGGACCACCCGCTCGTCGCCCACAAGCTCACCACCCTGCGCAACAAAGAGACCGACTCATCGACCTTCCGTCGTCTCGCCGACGAGCTCGTCACGCTGCTCGCCTACGAGGCGACCCGTGGAGTGAGGGTCGCCCCGGTCGACATCGTCACCCCGGTCGCGCCGACCCAGGGCGTACGCCTCACCGACCCGCAGCCGCTGATCGTCCCCATCCTCCGGGCCGGTCTCGGGATGCTCGACGGGATGATCCGGCTGCTGCCCACCGCGGAGGTCGGCTTCCTCGGCATGGTCCGCAACGAGGAGACGCTCGAGGCGACGACGTACGCCGAGCGTCTCCCCGCCGACCTCTCCGGTCGCCAGTGCTACGTGGTCGACCCGATGCTCGCCACCGGCGGCACCCTTGCCGCAGCGATCGACTTCCTGGTCTCGCGCGGCGCCGACGACATCACCGCCGTCGTACTTCTCGCCGCCCCGGAGGGTGTCGCCGCCCTGGAGAAGGGTCTCGAGGGCATCGATGCCCCCGTCCGCGTCGTCACCGCAGCGATGGACGAGAAGCTCAACGAGAAGGGCTACATCGTCCCCGGCCTCGGTGACGCCGGCGACCGGCTCTACGGCGTCGCAGGCTGATCTCGCGGCCCTGTAACACGTCGTTCGTAGGACTATCCGGTCGTTCCCATAGGGCGAGTAGTCCTACGAACAACGTGTTACACGGGCGACGGCCGCTCAGGCCTTGATGGTCACCTTCTCCTCGACCGGGGGCGGAACCTCCGCGGCCTCGGCCGTCTCTGCGTTCTCGGCCTTACGCCTGGCGGCCCGCGCCCTGAAGGGCCAGGTGACGAGCTGGTCGAGGGTGATGCGGCCGGGGGCCACCAGACCGAGCACGAGGGCGGCGACGCCGAGCGCGGCGGGGAGCTCCCAGCCGCCCTGGTCGACGAAGACCTCGGTGGTGCGGTGGGCGTACCAGATGGCTCCGGCCATCTGCGCCGCGAGCAGCACCCCGGCTATCGGGGCGAACAGGCCCAGCGCCAGCAGCGCACCGCCGACGAGCTCGACGTACGTCGCCACCTGAGCGGCGATCGCGGGCTCCGGGACCCCCAGGCCGCCCAGGAACTGCTCGGTGCCGGCGAAGCCCTGGTCGTACTTCTGCCAGCCGTGCGCGACGAAGATGCCGCCGACCACCACACGGGCGGCAAGCAGCACGACATCGTTGAAAAGTCCGGTGTAGGCGTTGCGCCCCACTCGACGACTCATGTCCGGTTCTCCTCTGGTCAGGTCAGAAACAGGGCGCACACGGTAGCGATGTGCGGTCCCGACCGGTACCGCCCGGGGCTTCCTCTCACCCGAACGGGAAGGCTGCTATGACCTCGTAGGCCGGACGCTTCCTCGGCCCCTCGCCGAGCCGTGAGTGCACCAGCGCGAAGGAGGAGACGGTCCAGGTCGGGCCACGGTACGCATCGAGCAGCCGCACCCAGTTGCTGAGCTCGGTCGGCATGCCGGTCCGGGCGACCGTCAAGTGCGGCCGGAACCGGCCACCGTCGACCTCGACCCCGGCCTTGACCAGGGCGTTCCGGGTCCCGGCGGCGACCCGGTCGAGCTCCTCGGCGGCGTCGGTCTCGACGCCCGCGTAGAGGACCTTGCCCTCGGTCACGTTGGGGAAGGCGCCGCCTCCGGTGACGGTCAGCTCGAAGGGAGTACGCCGCCCCGCAGCCGTCTCCAGCCGCTCGATCGCGTCATCGAGGGACCGGTCGGGGACGTGCTCGGCGAAGGCGAGCGTCAGATGGAGCTGGTCAGGCGCCGACCAGCGAAAGGCGGCCGCGTCGCGGCGTACGGACAAGAACTCGTCGAGATCCTCGATCACCGACTCCGGCGGGATCACCGCCACGAACATTCGATTCATCGATGCCCATTGTGCCCGGCGACAGGGGCCGGGTCACCTGAGTTGTGTGCCGAGGAGGTCGCCGACGACGTAGGTCACCAGCATCGCCAGCAGGCCGCCGGCGACGTTGCGCAGGGCCGCCCGGACAGGTGGTGCGTAGCCGAGGCGCGCGCTGGTCCAGCCGGTGACGGCGAGCGCGGCGGTGACCGTGAGGACGGTCCCCCAGATGCGGGCGCTGTCCGGGAGGAGCATGATCGACAGCAGGGGCAGCAGCGCCCCGAGTGTGAACGACAGCATCGACGCCCAGGCCGCGGACCACGGCGAGGTGAGATCGTCGACGTCGATACCGAGCTCGAGGACGGCGTGGGCGCGCAGCGCGTCGCGATCGGTGAGCTGCTCCGCGACCTCGGCGGCGGTCTCGGGCTCCAGCCCCCGCTCGCGCAGGAACCCCTCCAGCTCGCGCAGCTCCTCCTCGGGCATCTCCCGCAGCTCGCGGCGCTCCTTGGCGATCAGCGACTCCTCGGTGTCGCGCTGGGTCGAGACGGAGACGTACTCCCCCGCCGCCATGCTGATCGCGCCCGCCACCAGAGCGGCGACGCCCGCGATGAGGATCGAGGTGTCGTCGGTGGTCGCGCCGGCGACACCCATCACGACACCGGCGGTGGAGACGATGCCGTCGTTGGCTCCGAGGACGCCCGCACGCAGCCAGTTGAGCCGGTTCTTCAGCCCGTCGGCCCGCTCCTCGGCGTCCCCGTGGCCCGCGTGGGCACCCTCACTGGGGAGCGTCACTGCTCGCCTCGCCGGGGACGGGCTCCTGTGGGTTCTCGCAGAAGCTGACCGGGCCGCTCTCGCCGCCGTGATACTCGTAGGTCTTCCCCGCGACCTCGAGCACCACGCGTACGCCGTCGGTCAGGACCATCGTGTACATCTTCCCGGGCTCGGGGCAGCCGAGGCTGCCGTCGCGCCAGGTCACCTTGTCGTTGGACACGACGGTGATCTCTTCGCTCTTCACCCCCTGACGCTTGGCCAGGTCGGCGATCGCGGCTGCGACCTTCGGGTCCTCGGCGGGCGTCGGGCTGGACGATGTGGGCACATCAGACACGTTAGCGCCTGGGTCGGTCGCCTCGGAGCCACATCCGGCCAACGTCGGTGCCAGCGTCAGCGCCAGAACGGGCAGCAGGTACGCCGCGGGGCGGATCTTGCGCTTGTTCATGTCGGTGCTGATCTTGGTGGGGGTCATACCCATGGGTACGTCAGCGGTTCGAGGTTCGTTGCGTCCGAGACTCATGCGAGGCACTTTTACACACTTCATACGCCGACGGGCGCCCACCCGGAGGTGGACGCCCGTCAGAGACGTACGAAGGGAACGTACGAAGTGAGACTCAGAAGCCGAGGTCGCGGCCGATGAGCTCCTTCATGATCTCGTTGGAACCGGCCCAGATCTTGGTGACGCGGGCGTCGCGCCAGGCGCGAGCGACGCGATACTCGTTCATGAACCCGTAGCCGCCGTGGATCTGGACGCAGTGGTCGAGGACCTCGGACTGCGCCTGCGAGGACCACCACTTGGCCTTGGACGCCTCGACCGGGGTGAGCTCACCGCGGGCGTGCGCGGCGACGCACTTGTCGACGTACGCCTCGGCGACCTCGATCTGGGTGACCAGCTCGGCGAGCAGGAACTTGTTGTGCTGGAAGGCGCCGATGGACTGGCCGAAGGCCTTGCGGTCCTTGGCGTACTGCACGGTCTCGAGCAGGATCTGCTTGGCCTGCGCCACGTTGGCGACGGCGCACGAGACGCGCTCCTGCGGGAGCTCCTCCATCATGTGGATGAAGCCGCGGTTGAGCTCGCCGATGATCTCGGCGTCGGTGACGCGTACGTTCTCGAAGAAGAGCTCTGCGGTGTCGGACTCCTCCATGCCGACCTTGTCGAGCTTGCGACCACGCGAGAAGCCCTCCTTGGTCGCCTCGATCGCGAAGAGGGTGATGCCCTTGGCGCCCTTCTCCGGGTCGGTGCGGACCGCGGTGATGACCAGGTCGCAGGAGTAGCCGTTGGTGATGAAGGTCTTGGAGCCGTTGATGACCCACTCGTCGCCGTCGCGGACCGCGGTGGTCTTCAGCGCGGCCAGGTCGGAGCCGCCGGACGGCTCGGTCATGCCGATGGCGAGCAGGATCTCACCGGAGGCCACGCCCGGGAGCCAGCGCTGCTTCTGCTCCTCGGTGCCGAGGCGGACCAGGTAGGGAGCGGTGATGTCGGAGTGGATGCCGACGCAGGTCGGGTAGGCCGCGCCGATCTTGGCGAGCTCCTCGGCGAGGACCGCGTTGAAGCGGAAGTCGTCGGCGCCGGCGCCGCCGTACTCCTCCGGGATAGCGAGACCGAGGAAGCCGTTCTCACCGGCTTCGAGCCAGAACTCGCGGGGCAGCGCCTTGTCGGCGATGTGCTTGTCGGTGTGGGGCTTGACCGAACGCTCCAGCCACTGCTGGACGGAGGCTCGGAAGTCCTCGTGGTCTTCCTCATAGTGGTCGCGCTTCAGCATGCATCGGAGTCTACGACGCAGTGGTTACTCGGTGGTAACCACTGTTCACCTGGTGATCCGGACCGGCGTACGCCAGGCCACGACCACCAGCGGAACCGAGACGATCAGGCCGACGACGAAGACGACGTGCAGCGCCGGCGCGAGGACATCGGCAGGCAGGGCTTCGAGCGGGGGCACCTCTCCCCCGGCGTACTCACGCCTGACCAACCCGTTCGCGACCGCACCGAAGAGCGCGACGCCCAGCGCCGAGCCGACCGAGCGGGCGAACATGTTGGACCCGGTCGCCACCCCGCGCACCTCCCAGTCGACCGCCGACCCGGCCGCGACGACGCCCGGGTTGACCGACCAGCCGAAGCCGAGGCCGAGCACGAAGCACGGGATCGCCAGGTGCCAGATCGACGAGTTCTCGCCGACGGTGATCAGCACCAGCCCGCCGGCGATGACCAGCAGAGAGCCGAGCGCGACCGCGGTCCGGAAACCCTTCGAGAGGTAGATCCGGCCGGCCGTGGCGGCGGCGATCGGCCAGCCGATGCTCATCCCGGCGAGCGCGAACCCGGCCACCAGCGCCGAGTGACCCAGCACGCTCTGGGCATAGAGCGGCACGTACGTCGTCAGCCCGAGCATCACCACGCCGACGATCAGGCTGGCCGCGTTGGCCGGCGCGAGGACGCGGTGGCTGAGGACCCACGGAGGCAGCACCGGGTCGGCTGCACGACGCTCGACGAACCCGAAGGCGACCAGGGCCGCGATGCCGACCGCGAAGATCAGGAAGGACGGCCAGGAGGCCCACGCCCAGGCATGCCCGCCCTCGAGCAGGCCGAGCAGCAGCGCGATCCCGCCGACCGTCAGCAGTCCCGCACCAGTCCAGTCGATGGCCTGATCGTCGGCCGGCCGGCGGTCCTCACGGAAGTGCCGCAGCAGCCACAGCGCGACCGCCCCGACCGGCAGGTTGATCAGGAAGATCAGCCGCCAGTCGAGGTAGTCGGCGAAGAGGCCGCCGAGCGTCGGCCCGACGATGGCGGCGGTGGCCCAGACCGAGGCGACGTACGACGTCGCGACCGCGCGCTCCTCCAGCGTGTAGATGTCGGAGACGATCGTCATCGCCATCGGCTGGATCGCCCCGGCGCCGATCCCCTGGATCGCCCGGAAGACGATCAGCGCGGTCAGCGACCAAGCCAGACCGCACAGCAGCGACCCGACCAGGAACGCCACGATCCCGGCGACCATCACCGGCTTGCGCCCGAGCCGGTCGGCGACCTTGGCGTAGAGCGGCGTGGTCACCGCGGTGGCGAGCACGTAGATCGAGAAGAGCCACGGGAACTGCTCGAAACCGCCGAGGTCCTTCACCACGCTCGGCACCGCCGTCGCCAGGATCGTCATGTCGATCGCGACCAGGCTCAGCGAGACCATCACCGCGAGCAGGATCGGCCCGCGTTCGCTACGAAGTCCTACCGAGCTGCGGGTGGGCCTGATCGAAGTGGACACATTGGTTAGCAAGCCTCACGACTGCCCATTCATTCCTCGCGCGCGGACCGCGATGCGTACGCGTTATTCTCACTTTTCCTGAAAAGTGAGAATAGCTGCGGAGTTGTTCTCACTTCTCCAGCTCGGCGAGGTCGAAGACCTCGTCGGCGGCGGGCTCCTCGACCTGGAACTCCTTGTCGAAGTCGGAGAAGGTGAGCTCGCCGGAGCTGCCCTGGGTCCACTTCACGATCCGGTGGGGCTCGGAGGCCAGGACGTACGTCCGGCTCTCGGTCTCGCCGTGAGTGACGTCGAGACGGACGGCGGGGCCGTCGGCGGCCATCGCCGGGCCGATCGCCTGGGCCTCGGCCTCGGGCGGGACCATCTGGGCGGTGAGGCTGTCGATGCTGCAGAAGGCACGCAGGCTGGCCAGCTCGCCCTCGAGCTTCACCCACTTCTTTCCGACCCTCTTGGCGATGCGCTCGCCCTCGCCCTTGGCCGGCGCGATCGACTTCCAGAACTCCTCGTCACCCTGGTACCAGGCCGAGCCGTCGATGGAGCGCAGCGAGATCTGGCCGTCGCCGATGCTGACCTTGCCGACGCAGGCGTCATCGGCGGAGACGTCGAGGTCGACGGTGATCTTGGTGGTCTCCGAGTCGAGTACGTCACCCTCGACATGCACGGTCTTGATGTCGTGCATCGCGGTGCGGGCGTCCTCGGCGATCTGGTTGCCGGGCTCCTTCGCGTACTCACGCGCCTGGGACAGCGATCCCTCCTCGTCACCACAGCCGGCGAGAGCGCTGGTCAGCGCGACGATGAGGGCGGTCGTGAGCACGGCATGGCGAAGCACGCGGCCTATCGTGACAGAGTTTACGAAGCGGTCAACGCGCGAGGGCCTGTACGTCGGCGACCCACTCGGGCACCAGCTTGCCGGCCGGCCCCTGGCGGGCGTCGTCGAAGAGGTGCGAGGTCTCGGACGAGTCCAGGTTGAGCTCGAGCGTCTTGGCCCCGGCGCGGGCGGCCATGCGTACGAAACCGGCGGCCGGGTAGACCGCGCCGCTGGTGCCGATGGCGACGAAGAGGTCGGCCTGGGCGAGCGCCTGCTCGATCAGGTCGAGGTCGTAAGGCATCTCGCCGAACCACACCACGTCGGGCCTCAGCGTGTCGTTCCCGCAGCCCGGGCAGGCGGGGGCGTCGGCGAGGTCGTCGTCCCACGCGAACCGACCCTGACAGGAGTCGCAGAGGGCCGAGAGCAGCTCGCCGTGCATGTGCACCACCCGGCGGGAGCCGGCGCGTTCGTGCAGGTCATCGACGTTCTGCGTGACCACCAGCAGCTCGTCGCCGAGGACCTGCTCGAGCCTGGCCAGCGCGATATGGGCCGGGTTGGGCGCCACCGCGCGCAGCTCCCGGCGGCGGTCGTCGTAGAACCGATGGACCGTCGCGGGATCACGATGGAACGCCTCGGGTGTCGCCACTTTGTCGACGTGGTGACCCTGCCAGAGCCCATCGGCATCCCGGAAGGTCGCGAGACCGCTCTCGGCGGAGATCCCGGCTCCGGTGAGCACGACAACTTTCACAAGCATTCAGGCTAGCGAGGTTGACGAGACATCCGCTGCCCCCGGACCGCCGTTTTGGTCACTCGATCGGTGTTTGTGATCGAACCGAGGCCGTCCCGACGCCTCTCGCCGAAGGTATGGACTTTTACTGTAAAGGCCCTTTACTGTAATTCAGGTTCCTACAGTTCCCCACTCGGGAGGTCCCATGCTGACCAGACGATCTGTACTCGCCGCCACTTCCGCCGCCTTCGCCGTGCCGCTCCTCGGCGGCACCACCTGGCAGGCAGCACAAGCCATGCGCCCGCAACGAATCGGAGCCCAGGCCACCATCCGGCTCCGCTTCGCCAACCGGACCGGCGCGTACGACAACGCCTCCATCCACTTCTACATCGTCGGCACCAACCTGACCACGGGCGAGCAGTCCCGGGTCACGCCCGAGGGCACGCTCGTGCCCGTCTCCCTCGCCGACAACGGAGCCGACGGCTACGCCGACTACGCGATCCCGTTCTCGGGCAGCGGCGACACGCTCTCCCAGATCCCCGCCGACATGTCGGGCCGGATCTACTTCTCGCTCGGCGACAAGCTGAAGTTCAAGGTCAACGAGGGCAACGCGCTCGCCTATCCGGCGGCGTGGGTCGAGTCCGACCCCAGCTACGGCGTGCTGCACGACTGCGTCGAGTTCACCTACAAGAGCGGCCGGATCTACTGCAACACGACCATGGTCGACATGTTCAGCGTCCCGCTCTCGATCGCGCTGACCGGCGAGGAGTCCCCGACCACCGGCACCCTCGTCGAGGGCGGCCGCGCGAAGATCTTCTCCGCCGTCTCGGCCTCGCCCGACTTCGGCTCCCTCGTCGTCGACGACCGTCGCATCATCGCCCCGGGACACGGCCTGGACGCGGGACGGTTCTCCGCCACCTACTTCGACTCCTACATCGACCAGGTGTGGTCGAAGTACGCCGCGGAGTCGCTCGTCGTGAAGGCCAACAACACCACCTTCACCGGCCGGGTCAGCGGCGACCAGTTCGTCTTCGACGGCGGAGTGAAGGCGTTCACCCGGCCCTCGACCCGGGACGTGCTCTTCTGCGACGGCGCGCTGGCCGCTCCCAACGACGGCATCACCGGTCCGGTCGCCGCCGTGCTCGGCGCGGGCTTCAACCGGACCACTCTCCTGGCCTCCGCCGACCAGCCCACGAGCGACCCTGGCGGCTTCTACCAGGGCGATCCGGTCCATGCGTACTGCAAGGCGATGCACGACAACACGGTCGACGGGAAGGCCTACGGGTTCGCCTTCGACGACGTCGGCGGCTTCGCCTCGTACGTCGAGGACAACGCCTCCGAGATGGCGGTGACGCTGACCCCGTTCTGAGGGTCCGGGAGGCGATCCCCTCTATCGGGGATCGCCGGCTCGACTCGTCCACCGCGCCACGAGGGCCCGTACGGTCGCACCATGTCGTACGTCGTCCTCGTGGCGTGGCTCGTCCAGGCCGCGGTCGGAGTCCTGCTGCTGACGGGCTGGTTCCGGCATGGCCGCGTCCGTTCGCCGGTGGTGCTCACCCACGTCGGCCTCTCCGTCCTCGGACTCGCCTGCTGGACGACGTACGTCCTGGTCGACCAGGTCCTCTGGGCGTGGGCCGCACTCCTGTTCATCACCATCGGCAACGGCTTCGGCGACAACATGCTGCTGTGGCGTACGCGGCGGATGGGCGGCAGCCACCTCTCGACGGTCAACGCCTACAAGGTCGCCATCCGCTCGATCTTCAGACGCAGGCTGCCGCTCCGGGTCGGCTTCCACGCCCTGTTCGCCGGCGTCGTCTACTTCTCCACCCTGGCCGTCTGCGTCGTCGCGACCGTCTCCTAGCCCGTTCGGGCGTGCGGAGCACCGTACGGCCGGGATACTGGGGCCATGGGTGCGGGTGGGGCGGTTCTGATCATCGTCGTCGGGGCGATCCTGCTGTTCTTCGTGGCCGTCGGGGTGATCCTGCTCGTGGCCGCCGGAGTGGTCCGGTTGTCAGGGAAGAATCCCAAGCCACTGGCCTGGTCCGGGGTCGGCGTGCTCGCGGTGCCGGTGCTCTTCATCGCCACGCTCGTCGTGTTCGCCCAGCTCACCCGCGACCCCGACACCATCGAGCTCGACCTGCGCGAGCCGATCCAGCTCTCCAGCCTGCCCGAGGACAACGAGGAGTTCCCGGGGATGCGTGACTACAACAGCGACCGGATCGATCTGGTGCTGCCCGACGGCGAGCGCTTCGAGGCCGAGGTCGACGGGGTGCTGATCTGGTCCGAAGACGGGTACGTCACCCGGGTCACTTTCGACCGGCGAGCCCGCGAGGCGGGCGAGACCGAGTCCCTCACCCGGGAGTGGGAGAGGGAGCTCGGTGGCGCGGGCACCGTGGAGGCTGATGCGGGCTACTCCGATCACGGGCGGGTCCGGGCAGCGGTGCTCGCCGATCCGACCTCGTAGGGCATGCCGTCTCGACTGGACGGTAGGCGCTTCAGGGCGGTTCAAGAGCCAGTCGGCGTGTCCGCTCCGGACCGGGACTCATTGCGAGGCTGCGACCTGCCCAACAGCACAGTCGCAAGCATGGGCAACAAGAGCACGGTGGTGGCGCCGGCGCCCACGAGCACCGACGCGCTCTCGGTCGACATCTCACCCGATGACACCGAGACCGAGGTCACCGCGACGATGATGGGCAGCCCGGTGGCGGCGAAGAGCGCCACCGCCGCGCCGACGCGAGTGTCGAAGCGGTCCTGGGGTGGCCCGAGAAAGCGGCTGGCGATGAACACGGGAAGGGCGCGGGCGATCAGGATGAGCGCGAGCACGGCCGCGAAGGCGCCGGGGTTGCGCCCGATGGCTCGTGGATCGATGGCCATTCCCGAGGTCACGAAGAACACGGGCACGAGCAGTCCGAAGGCGATGCCCTCGAGCCGCGCCTCGAACCTCTCGTCGCCGTCCGGGAGGGCCAGCCGGAGGATGAAGCCGGCTGCGAACGCAGCGAGCACGATGTCCAGGTCCAGTTCGTGCGCGACGAAGCTGAGGGTGACCAGCAGCAGGAGAGTCAGCCGAACTGGGGTTTGACTGGTCGACTCCGCCCCATGACGAATGTGCACGAGCAACCACGAGTTGCCACCGCGCAGCCGAAGCGACGGGATCGTCAGCAGGAGAGCCACCGCGGCGAAGACCAGCAGGATCAGGAGCGATGTCGTCGCGCCGCGGGTGCCCAGAAGCAGTGCCATGGCCACGACGGGCCCGAGCTCGCCGTACGCACCGTGGCGCAGGACCGACTCGCCCACCCGTCCTGTGGTCATGCCGGAGTCCTTGAGGATCGGCAGCAGGGTTCCCAGGGCGGTCGACGTCAGGGCGATGGCCAGGGCCACTTCTCCATCAACCACCCCCGCTGCAGCCAGCAAGGCGGTGAGGGCGAACGCCAGGCCGAGACACGTCAACCAGGTCAGACCCGCGCGTCGCCCGGCCCGCCCGATCAGCTCCGCAGGTTTGATCTCGAAGCCGGCCAGAAGGAACAGCATGCCCAGGCCGAGCTCGCTCAGCAGCTCGATGGGTGGGCCTTCGACGGCCAATGTGAGCCCGAACGGCCCGATCAGCATTCCGAGTCCGAGGAGAAGGACGACCTCCGGGACCAGGCGGCGTGGGATCAAGCCAGCGACGATGGGGGCCACGACGGCGACGATCGAGATCCAGAGCAGCGACTCGGCAACGGAAGGCATGCGATTCCTCTCCCCGGGACTCGGCCCTGGACTCCGTCGGCACGGTAGTTGGACGCCGGGGCCGCCCCCTCACCCACGATGGGCGATCTCCGGCCGTACGGTCAGCCCGTCCTGTTGACCACGACGAACGGGCAGGCGAAGGGGTCGCGGTCGCCGAGGCCGACACGGTTGAGGTGGCGGACGACGATGGCGTACGACTCCAGGAGGCCGGCCTCGGTGTAGGGGACGCCCTGCTCGGCGCAGTAGGCGCGGACGAGGGGCTGGGCGCGGCGGAGGCTGCTGCTCGGCATGCTCGGGAAGAGGTGGTGCTCGATCTGCAGGTTCAGGCCACCCATGAGCCAGTCGACCCAGCGCCCGCCGCGGATGTTGCGGGAGGTCAGGACCTGGCGGGAGAGGAAGTCGATCCTGGTGTCGCGCGGGACCAGCGGCATGCCCTTGTGGTTCGGGGCGAAGCTGGCGCCCATGTAGACCCCGAAGACGGCCAGCTGCACGCCCAGGAACGCCGCGCCGAGGCCGAGCCCCAGGGCCGAGCAGACCAGCACCGGCCAGCCGATCAGCCGCAGCGCGAGGAGCACTGCCTCCGTACGCCGATGCTTGAGGTCTCGGTCGCCGATCACGGTGCGGACGGCACCGACGTGGAGGTTGATGCCCTCGAGGGTCAGCAGCGGGAAGAACAGCCATCCCTGGCGGGCGGTGAGCCACCGCTTGAGCCCTGTACGTCGCTCGACGTCCTCGGGTGTGAACAGCAGGACCGAGGGGCGGATGTCCTCGTCCGCGTCGACCTTGTTCGGGTTGGCGTGGTGGCGGGTGTGCTTGCGCATCCACCAGCCGTAGCTCAGCCCGACGACCAGGTTGCCGAGGATGCGCGAGGCCCACTCGTTCTTCGGGCCCGAGGCGAAGATCTGACGGTGGGCGCCGTCGTGGGAGAGGAACGCCGTCTGGGTGAACAGCACCCCGAAGGCTGCCGCGACCAGCAGCTGCCACCAGGTCTGTCCGAGGGCGAGCAGGGCGATCAGCGCGAGCGCGAAGCCGGTGCCGAGGAGGGCCGCACGCCGGACGTACGTCCTCGGCGACCGCGCCAGGAGACCCTCCTGCCTGACCCGACTCATCAGCTCGGTGTAGGCGTTGACCTGACGGTGCGCCTGACCTGGGAGCGTGGTCATCGTGGTCACCGGCCCAGTCGGCGCAACCGCGCCATGGCCAGCGGCAGGCAGACCGCGATGATGGCGACCGGCCAGAGGACGGCCATGGTCAGCGCGTGCTCGCCGACCCAGGTGGTGGCCGGGGCGGCCATGTTGCCGAAGAGCTCGCGAGTGGCGATGACGGTGGAGGAGAGCGGGTTCCACTCGGCGGGGAGGGCGAGCCAGCCCGGCATCAGGTCGGTCGGCACGATCGTGTCGGCGACCATGGCGAGCGGGAAGACGAGCGCGAAGTACTTCATCGCCGCCTCGGGACCGCTGACCAGCAGGCCCAGCAGGATGCCGACCCAGGAGAAGGCCATCCGGAGGAGGACCAGGAGCCCGAGTGCGGCGATCACCGCTCCGAGGCCGAGATGGGCCTGCCAGCCGAACAACGTCCCCAGCGCCAGCAGGATGGTCAGCTCGAACACCGCCAGGATCATGTCGGCCATTGCTCGCCCGGCGAGCACCGCCACCGGCGACATGGGGAGGGATCTCATCCGGTCCAGCACCCCGCCACGTACGTCCTCGGCGACCGAGATCGTCGTGTTGCCGATGCCGAACGCCATCGTGAGCGCGAAGAGGCCGGGGAGCAGGAACTCGCGGTACTCCGCGCCCGGCACGTCCATCGCGACCCCGAATGCCTCGCCGAAGACGAAGCCGAACATGGCCACGGCCATCACCGGGATCATCAGGGTGCCGAGGAGCTCGTCGGGGCGGCGTACGAGATGGAGGAGGTGGCGCTTGGCCACGACCCAGGTGTCGACCGCCGCCCACGTGATGCGTGATCCGTGGGTCTCGGCGACACCGGCGACATCGGTCAGCGTGCTCATCTCAGGCCCCCTCGGTCAGCAGCAGGAACGCCTCGTCGAGGTCGCGGCCGCCGACGCTGGACTTCAGCTCGGCGGGCGACCCCTCGGCGACAACACGACCGCGGTCGACCATCGTGATGCGTGAACACAACCGGTCGGCCTCCTCCAGGTACTGGGTGGTCAGCAGCACGGTCGTGCCGGAGTCGGCCAGCTCCCGGACCGCGTCCCAGACCTCGAGGCGGCTGCGCGGGTCGAGGCCGGTGGTGGGCTCGTCGAGGAAGAGCACCCGCGGGCTGCGGATGAGGCTGACCGCGAGGTCGAGCCGCCTGCGCATGCCTCCGGAGTAACCCTTCACCGGGCGGCCTGCGGCCTCGACGAGGTCGAAACGCTCGAGCAACTCGTCCGCGCGGGCTCGTGCCTCCCGGGCCCGCATCCGGTGCAGACGGGCGAACATCTCCAGGTTCTGACGGCCACTCAGGATCCCGTCGACGGCGGCGTACTGTCCGGCGATCCCGATGCGCGCTCGCACGCCCGCCCGGTCACGGGCGACGTTGCGGCCGGCGACCCAGGCCTGGCCCGAGTCGAACGAGGCGAGGGTGGCCAGGATGCGTACGGTCGTGGTCTTGCCGGCGCCGTTGGGGCCGAGCAGGCCGTGGACGGTACCGGCGGGGACGGCGAGGTCGATGCCGTCCAGGGCGGCGCCGCGGCCGGGGTAGCTCTTGCGGAGTGCCTGGGTCCAGATGGCGGGTTCGTCGGTGATCATGCTGCTGCCTCCATGGCTGCGATGGATCGTGCGGGTCGGGGTGTGCGCGGGGTGGTGGTGAGGCCGGCCGGGGTCACCTCGTCGTAGCGGCCCAGAGCGATCCGGGCGATGTTGAGCAGCGACTCGCTGCCCTCGGCGTAGTAGCCGCAGTGGCCGGGGATGTCGCCGGTGCCGAACCGGGTCGCTCCGAGCTCGGGATGCAGCGGGCCGCGGCCCAGACCGAGGCGGCCGACCCGCACCTGCGGGACCAGCCGGATCCGGTCGGTCTCGCCGTACGCGGCCCAGAGCCGGGTGCGTGACCCGAGCTCCGAGCGGTGCACCACGCCCATCCCGGGGCTGCCCAGCGCGACGCAGTCCTCGGCGCGAGCACTGGCGAGAGAGAGCCCGGCGACCGTCGAGCCGTAGCTGTGGCCGACCAGGGTGAGGTGGGCGGCGCGCGGCAGGTAGTGGGTGAGGTTCGCCAGGTCCCGCGCGCCGGCGTAGGCGGGGCCGTTGGTGATCGCGTTGTACCACTCCGGCGGCGAGTGGTAGCCCAGCCAGACCACGACGGCCGACCGGCTCTCGGGCGCGGTCGCCTGCATCGTACGCAGCAGCAGCTGCCCACGTGAGCGCGGACTGTGGGCCTCGGTGCTGGTGAAGTAGTTGCCGAGGTGGTGGCCGTTGCCGGGCACCAGGACCGCGATGTGGTCGGCGGTCACGACGTCCCCGAAAGCCTCGACGACCCGTGCCCCTCCGGGAGGGTCGCAGGCGAGGAGGTTGGGTCCGATGGTTCCATCGGCCTCGTTGAGGCCGTATCTGAGCGGCGTCACAACTGTCATGGCTGTGACGGTAGGAATCAGGTCTCCCGCCGCGCGTCACTCCCGAGAGCCATTCGACCCCCTACCGGGGTAGTGCGGGATGCCCCCTAGACGAGCCTGTCGCTACGATCCTGGCCATGACAGAGGTCGCGGGAACGGTGTCGCGCGGGGGTGCGCGGATGCACGACCCCCGGGTGTGGGGGACCACGATCGGGGCGGTCGGCGCGACGGTGTTCGTGTTCGTCAACCGTGGGCTCCTGGACGGTGGCTGGCCGACCGCTGCGCTGGCCGCATGGGTCCTGGCGCTCACCGCGTACGTCTGGGCTGTCTTCGTGGTTCCCCGGCGGTTCACGCCCCCGGAGCAGGTGGGGCCGCTAGCCGGGCTCGTCTACCTCGCCGGGATTGCTTTCATGCTTCTCGGCATCTTCCTCGGCCGCAAGCTCCTGGGGGCCCAAGGACTCGAGGGGGCGGAGGGGGCGGTGATCGCCTTCTTCGTGGGGGCGCACTTCCTGCCGTACGCCCGAGCCTTCCACGCGCCGCTGTTCATCACGATCGGGGCGACCCTGATGACGATCGGCGCGGTCGGCCTCCTGCTCGCGGCGGTCTGGACGGTGACGGCGGGTGCGGCGGCCGCCGTGATCGCGGGACTCGCCATGCTGGGCATCATCGCCCTGGACGCGTGGCGCACCCGGCACGCTCGGTAGCCCGCCGACTTCTGGGACGCCACTAGACGTGCGGCGCGACCAGGCCGCTCTCGTAGGCGAAGACGACGGCCTGGGCGCGGTCGCGCAGGCCGAGCTTGCCGAGGATGCGGCTGACGTGGGTCTTCACGGTCTGCTCGGCGAGGAAGAGCTCGGCGGCGATCTCGCTGTTGGAGCTGCCGCGGGCGATGTTCTCGAGCACCTCGCGCTCGCGCTCGGTGAGCTGCTTGAGGCGCGGATCGGCGCGACGGCGGCGCGGTGCGCGGGCGAACTGCGCGATCACCTGCCGGGTCACCGACGGCGAGAGCAGCGCCTCGCCGGCGTGGACCACCCGGATCGCGGAGGCGAGCTCGTCGGGCGAGGCGTCCTTGAGCAGGAACCCGCTGGCGCCGAGACGGAGCGACTCGTGGACGTACTCGTCGGCGTCGAAGGTGGTCAGCATGACCACCTTGGTCTGTGCGGTGGCCGGGTTCTCGGAGAGCTGCCGGAGCGCCTCGATCCCGTCCATCACCGGCATCCGGACGTCCATCAGCACCACATCGGGATGCGTACGCCGCACCACCTGCAACGCCTCGGAGCCGTCGGCGGCGGTGCCGACCACCTCGATGTCCGGCTGGGTGCTGAGCAGCGCCACGAAGCCGGAGCGCACCATCTCCTGGTCGTCAACGACCACGATCTTCACCGTCACGGGGTCTTCCTACCGCGTTTGGCGGGCGTGTGCACGGCGGTTTGGACTGGGAGCCGGGCCTCGACGACGAACTCGCCGCCGTCGCCTGCTCCGGCGGTGAGGCTGCCACCGACGGCGCCCGCGCGCTCGCGCATGCCGATCAACCCATGACCACCGCCGGCGGCTTCTTTGTCGGAGGCCGGCGCGGCGCCGTCGAGAGCGTTCGCGACCCGGATCTCGAGGTCCTTCTCCCCCAACGTCAGATCGACGCCGACCGGCTCGCTGGGAGCGTGACGGCGGGCGTTGCTGAGCGCCTCCTGCACGATCCGGTAGGCCGCAGTGCCCACCTCCGGGGCCACCTCGGTGAGCTCCGGAAGCGCACCCCGCACCTCGACCCGCTGCCCGGTTCCGCGGGCAGACTCGAAGAGTTCGGCCAGCCCGTCGATGCCCGGCACCGGGACCCGGCCCGACTGACCCTCCTCCGTACGCAGCACGTCGAGCACCCCGCGCATCTGCCGCAGCGCCGAGGCCGCCAGGTCGGCGATCTCGGCGAACTCCGCCTCGGCCGCCGGGCTGACGTCGTCGACCCGGTGCGGCGCGGACCTGGCCTGCACGGTGATCAGCGACATGTTGTGGGCGATCACGTCGTGCAGCTCGCGGGCGATGCGGGCCTTCTCCTCGACGACCGAGCGCCGCTCGTGCTCCTCCTGCAAGGCGCTGCGGCTCTCGGCCAGCCTTCTGGCGACGGTGGCGAGGGCGCCCAGCAGCAGCGCGAGCGAGGCGAAGTTGGCCACCTCGACGACGGAGGTGACGAAGTCGTTCCAGGCCAGTCCGACCACGGCCAGGACCAGCCCGGCCGCGACCTGGATGCCCAGGGTGATCGCCGCCAGCCTCCACCCCGCGACCAGGGTCAGCACCAGCAGCACCAGCAGCTGGGTCAGCGTCGGCGGCGCCACCATCCACGGCCAGCCTTCCGGGCTCTGCCGCGCGACCGCCAGCGCGGCCACGGTGACCGCGATCAGGGAGAGCCCGGCCGCCTCCACCGGACGCCGGAGCGCCAACGGAATCGAGGCGGCGTGGGTGACCCCGATCAGCAGAGCGACCCCGCCCGCGACCTCGTAGGGGTCGGTGGTCAGGACCGCGGCCTCCACGATCCCGAGCACGGTCGCGGCGACGTACAACGCCAGACGACCGCGGCCGGGCCAGGTCTTCAGCATGTTTCAGTAATACCAGGGCAATGCGTGGCGCTTGCTCCGCACAACTCGTGCAAGCCGGGTGAACCGAGCGCCAGTGGCCTCCGTCTCTACGACTAGATGATTGATGCACGGCCCGATCTGGGGTTTCAGTGGTCGTAGGCGGTCAGCGACCGTAGGACAGGCGCGCCGATGCGGTCGTTGTGCCAGATCGATCCCGCCAGCGGTGAGGTCGGACTCGAAGACCTTGCCGTAGTAGCCCCTTGTCCGCCATCAGCGTCTGACGGCTCAACGAAGATCGGATCCGGACCGCCAGATCCGCCGGTAGTCGATCCAACATGGCGTCCAGGACCTCGCGTTCGTCGGCCTTGGCGCCGGTCAGCACCCAGGCGATCGGGAGCCCGTGGACGGTCGCGATCAGGTGCAGCCGTAGCCCCAGAAGTAGCGCGAGTGCGAGGCGCAATAGCCGTACTGGGCGACTCGAACACCCCACCATCGACGGCTGGCGGGTCGCAGCGAGCTCGGGTTGGGGGACCACCGCGTAGCTGGAGAGGGTGACGAGCGCGAAGATGCACAGGACCGAGAGGAAGCCGATGACCGTGGCCCGGCCGACGTCCTCACGTCGCTTCGCATATCGGGAGTAGACGCTGGCACCCTCGATGCCGATGAACACGAAGGTCGTGATCAACATGGTGTTGCGGATCTACTCGTTCAGCGAGCCGAGGTCGCCGTAGCCGTAGGCCGTCCAGTTGTCGGCGAAGACGCCGGCGTCGAAGTAGACGAACATCACCACGATGAAGACCAGGATCGAGACGATCTTGAAGACCGTGACGATCTGGTTGATCACTGCCGCGTCGCGCACACGCGCGCGATCAGGTAGTGGAAAGTCCACACGCCGACAGTGGCGAGAGCGACCGCCAGCACCGTGTCACCGTCGCCGAAGCCGTCAAAGAAGGCACCGAGGGTGGCGCCGATGAACACCCAGTAGAAGGTGTTGCCGGCGATCGAGCTCGCCCAGAAGCCGATCGCGGAGTTGAAGCCGGCGTAGTCACCGAACCCGGCCTTGGATGAAGACCCCCGAGTCGAGCTCGGGCTTGCGGATCGCGAGGTTCTGGAAGACGAAGGCCAGCATCAGCATGCCCGTGCCCGCGAGCGCCCAAGCGATCAGTGAGCCCAGGATGCCCGTCGCGACACCGAAGCGCGAGGAAGCGAGAACACACCCGCCCCGACCATGCTGCCCACCACCATCGCGGTCAGCGTGGGCATGCTCATCTTCGCGACGGCACCGCCCGTGGCCGTCTCGTCCTTGTGAGTGCTCATTCCGTCTCCTCCGGGTCCGCGGTGGGCTCAACGTTCTCGATCTTGAAGCCGGTGATCCCGTATAGCACGCTCAGCGCAGGGCTGGCGTAGCAGAACACTGCGTAGGGCAGGTAGAGGAGGGTGGAGACCCCCAAGGTGGCGCCCATGAAGGCACCGCAGGAGTTCCACGGCACCAACGGAGAGGTCACCGTCCCACTGTCGGCAGCGAGACGCGACAGATTGGTGGGAGCCAGCCCGCGGCGGGCGAACTCGGCGCGGAAGATCCGGCTCGGCAGGACCAGTGCGATGTATTGATCACCAGCGACGACGTTGAGTCCGAATCCGCACGCGAAGACCGTGACGTAGAGGCGCCCGGTGCTCTTCGCGGCTGTGATCATCGGGTGCACGAGTCGGTTGATCAGCCCGAACTCCTCGAGCATCGCTCCGAAGGTCACCGCACCGACGATCAGCCAGATCGTCAGCAGCATGCTGTCCATGCCGCCGCGAGAGAGCAGCCGGTCGACGTCGGGGATCCCGGAGCTCATTGAGAACCCGTTGGCCATGGCGGCCCAGACGGCCTTGAGGGACTCGACGAGCGAACTGCCGCTGCCGCTGACGAAGTCGGCGTACACGTCGGGCTGGAGGAATGCGCCGAGGGCGCCCGCGAAGAGCGTCGCCGCGAGGAGTGCGAGAGACGCCGGGACCCTGCGGATCGACAGGAAGGCGAGCAGCGCCAGCGGCAACAGCGCCAGCGGCGTGATGTTGAAGATCTGATTGAGCTTGTCGAGGTCAGACGTGGTCTCGGCGTCGGTCACCGTGTCGGGGCCGGTCAGGCTCAGGAGCAGAAACACGACGAAGGCGACGACGAACGCCGGGATCGATGTCCACACCTGACGCCTGATGTGCTCGTACACGTCGACCTTGACCATCTGTGCGGCCAGGATCGTCGTCTCGGAGAGCGGTGACGTCTTGTCCCCGAGGTAGGCGCCCGAGATGACCGCGCCTGCGGTGATAGCCGGGGAGACACCGATCAACGACGCGATGCCGACCAGCCCGACGCCGATCGTCGCCGCCGTCGTCCACGAACTGCCGATGCTGAGCGCCACAATGGCGCAGATCAGCGCCGTGGCTGCGTAGTACCAGTCCGGCGAGAGGACCTGGATGCCGTAGTAGACGAGCGTCGGGATGGTTCCGCTGAGGTTCCAGACCCCGATCAGGGCGCCGACCGCAAAAAGGATGAAGATCGCGCTGGTAACCGACCCCAGGGCCCCTCGGCCCGCCTCCTGGACCGCCGGGAACGAGTGACCATTCTTCATCGCGACCAGCGCGGCGACCGCACAGCACAGCACCAACGCCACCTGGATCGGTCCGTCGAGCGCATCGAGGCCGAACAGCGCCAGTGCCCCCGCGATCAGCACTGCCAGCGCCCCCAGCGGCAGCAGCGCGTCAGCCAACGACGGCTCGCGAAATCCCGGAGCCACCCCCGATTGCTCCACAGTGGCTCCAATGGATGCAGTGGCGACCGGCCCCTGCGGCTCGGTTGCGCGTGACTGGCAGTTTGGTCAGCCCATCGAAGACCCAGCGCAAGGTCGTCCGCATCACCCGATAAGGGTGACCTCCCGCAGGCAGGTCTCCTGCGGCCCCCGGGACTCTGGACCACTTGAACATTTCGGGAGCCACCTGGATATGACAGCATCCGCAGATGAGCCAAACCACCGGATCTGCGCGACTTCCGGAGCAGCGTGCCCTTCGCGAGTCGATCCTCGCTTCGGCTGTGCTCGGCGCCGTTGCCCTCATCTGGGGAGTTGTCGCCGAGTCGAGCGTGCTGATCTTCGACGGCATCTACATGGTCCTGGGCATCGTCCTCTCCGGGCTGTCGCTGCTGGCGGCCTCGGCGGCGCGCGCTGCGCCGACCCAGAGGTTCCCGTTCGGGAAGAAGGCCGCGACCCCCCTCGCCATCGGGGTCCAGGGCGCTGCCCTGTTCGGCACCTTGCTGTATGCGGCGACGGATGCGGTGGCGGCGATCCGCGGAGGTGGCACCGATGTGGCGCCCGAGACCGTCCTCGCCTACGGAGTGGTCTCGGGAGTCGTGTCGTTGTTCGTCGTGTGGCGGCTACGGCGGCTGTCCGGCTCCGAGCTGGTCATGGCCGAGGTGTCCCAGTGGAGAGCGGGAACTCTCCTCAGCGGGGTGATCGCCACGGGCGGGGCAGTCGCGCTCTGGCTGGACGGCGGCGCCTGGGAAGACGCGGCCGACTACGCCGACCCGGTGCTCGTCCTGATCGCGTGCGCGCTGATCGCGCCAGTCCCTTTCCGGCTGCTCAGGTCTGCCGGGCTCGAGCTCCTCGAGGGCGCCCCACCGCCGGTCATCCAGACGGAGATCGCGGCAGCGGTGGGTGAGGTGCGCGCCGCCTTCGGCCTCCCAGACCCCTATGTCGCAGCCACCAAGCTCGGTGGCCGGCTCTATCTCGAGGTGGTCTTCGTGGTGGAGCCAGGTTGGGAGGTGGCCGAGGAGGACGCCGTGCGTCACGCCATCATCGACCGGCTCGCGCCGCTCGGCTACGACGTCTGGGCCAATGTGGAGCTCACGACCGACGTCGACCTAGCCGAGTGACTTCACGATGGTGCATGATCCAACGAGCGGGCGGACGCCGGGATCTGGCTGATGAAGACATTGTCGGAGATGGATCTCCTCGCGGCCCTGGACCGCCTGATCCCCGCCTACAGCCCCGGGCCCGACTTCGCCGCGGTCGCTGCGCGCATGGGGCGGGTCATTCCTTGGGAGTACGACTTCAAGTTCGATGCCCAACTGAACCGAACTGCGGGACTTCCCGACCTCAGATCGTTCTGGCACGACAACGCCTGACCGAGCGCACCGCCAGGAACGCGGCGTCCCGAGCAAGGTGGATCTGGTGACGACGGAACCCGATCCAGCCGCTCGAAGAGTGGTCACTTTGGGCTCTCCCGAGCGGCTCCGGCGGGCCCAAATCGACCACTCCTCACCAGCGGATGTGGTGGACTACCCGCCGTGTTGTTCCTGATCCTGATCGTGATCGCCCTGCTCGCCGTCCCCGTGAGCTTCATTGCGTACGGCGCCCTCACCGTCCGCGGGCAGCGACGGGCCCTGGCAACGTTCCGGGCGACGGCGCATGCCTATTTCACCCGGCCGCAGATGGGGATGTGGAAGCTCTCGGCGACGATCCTCGTGGTGAGTCCGGACGAGGTCTCAGTCTGGAAGAGCGGCCCGGGGCAGCCGACGCGCCTGCTCACGCTTCCCGGTCGGGGCGCGACCGTCGCGGCAGCCGAGGTCAGGATCAACGCCGCGAGGGTCGTCGAGGGGTTCGTCATCACCTCCGCCGACGGCCAGAGCGTCCCTCTCACCCTCTGGCCGGAGCCGACCATGGGCGTCGCGAAGCCGCACACCGGTGCGCTGCTCGTTCAGACGATCGACGAGATCCGAAGTCTCCTCGGCTGATCGCCGCGGCCACCGCTGGCGCGTTACCGGCCCACCGCGGCCTTGTCCTCGTCCTGCGTCCGGATCGTGCCTTCACCGGATTCGATCCGGCCCTTGAGGCTGACGGTGATGTAGTGGGTCCAGGCGTCGTAGCAGACGTCGAAGCACTCGTCGCCGCGCGCGAGTCCCTCGTGGGTGAAGGTCACGCGGGTCTGCCCGCTGTCCCGGACGATGTCGAACCGCCCGGTCGTACCGATCCACTCCTTCTTGTCGGCGATGAAGTCGAGGTAGCCGTCGGTGAACTCCCACACGACGCGCTCGCCCGGGACCAGCTCCTTGACGAGCTGCTTGGAGTAGTGGATATCCGGCACCAGGTAGTACCACTCGGCACCGACCTGGTCGGTGGGCCCGGCGATGTGGTGCCCCCACCAGGAACGTACGTCGTTGATGGCTTCGTACGCCTCCTGAGGCGTGGCGTCGACGGTGAAGGTTGCGGTCAGGTCGCTCATGGCTGTCCCCTTGGAATCGGCTGTGACTTGCATCATGCAAGCACCACCGTAGACACAGGCACTTTCATCATGCAAGTGATTTGCTAGAGTCGTCCCGTGCTCGGAAAGACGTACGACGGCCAGATCTGCTCCATCGCCCGCTCCTTGGAGATCGTGGGCGAGCGCTGGACGCTGCTGATCCTGCGGGACGCGATATTCGCCGGCGTCACGCGGTACGGCGACTTCCAGCACAACCTCGGCATCTCCACGAACATCCTGAAGACGCGCCTCGCCACCCTCGTCGAGACCGGCCTGATGACGCGCGACGACGCGGGCGACTACCGGCCGACCGCGAAGGCTCAGGGCCTGCGGCCGGCGCTGATCGCTCTCACCGAATGGGGCGACACGTGGTTCGCCCCCGACGGGCGACCGATCGACTACCTGCACGCCGACTGCGGCGAGCGGGTCCACCTCGACACCCGGTGCGAGCAGCACGGGCAGATTCCCCCCGATCAGGCCGTGGTGCGACCCGGCCCAGGCATGCCCGCGGAATACCTCGCCGCTCGACGGCCGGTTCGAGACCGATAACGTCTCGGCGACCCACGTCGACTCACCGTGCCCGCCGCGGTTCACGCGGCGGGCGCGGTGTGCCATGGGGTCAGGCGTCGACGAGCTCTCGGTCGCTGGTCTCGCCGAGCCGGACCAGGGAGAACACGCTCAGCAGGCAGAACGCTGCGATGACCGTGGAGAGCATGACGGTGCTGGCGCCGGCCTTCTGCAGCGAGGCGAAGAGGAGCGGCGAGAGGCCCGCGCCCATGCCGGCGAGCTGGTAGCCGAGCGAGGCACCCGTGTAGCGCGACGAGGTCTTGAAGACCTCGCTCATCAGCGCGGCGAGGGGCCCGTAGAAGGCGGCATGGATGACCGACTGGCCCAGGACCACCGCGAGCACCAGGAGCGCGACACTGCCGCTGTCGAGCATCGGGAAGAGCAGGTACGCGAAGACCGCGGTCGCGACGGCGGCAGTGAGGACCACAGGCCGGCGGCCGACCCGGTCGGTGAGCGCCGACCAGCCGATGATGCCGATGACCGCGCCGGCCGACGAGACCGTAAGCGCGTTGAGCACTGTCGGACGCTCGAAGCCGGCCCCGAGGGCGTAGCTGATCAGGAAGGTGGTCAGCGTGCCCTGCACGACGAAGGCGCCGAGCCCGACACCGACGGCCAGCAGGAGCGTACGCGGGTGGTTGCGGAGGACGTCGAGCAGCGGCGTACGCGCCTCTGCCTTCTTCTCCTTCATCGCCTCGAAGGCGGGCGACTCGGTCACGCTGAGGCGGATCCACAGGCCGACCGCGAGCAGGACGATGCTCAGCAGGAACGGCACCCGCCAGCCCCACGCGGTGAACTGCTCGGGCGTGGTGACCGACGCCATCACCGCCATCACCGCGGTCGAGAGGACCATGCCGGCCGGGGCGCCGGCGTTGGTGAACGAGGCCCACAGCCCACGCCGGGAGGTGGCGTGCTCGGCGGTGATCAGCACCGCACCGCCCCACTCGCCGCCGATCGCGACGCCCTGGATGACCCGGAGCAGGACGAGGAGAACCGGCGCGGCCGCACCGATCTGGCCGTACGTCGGCAGGCAGCCGATCAGGAAGCTGACGACACCCATGATCAGCATGGTCAGGACCAGCATCTTCTTCCGGCCGAGCCGGTCGCCGAAGTGGCCGAAGATCACGCCGCCGAGCGGGCGCGCCAGGTAGCCGGCGGCGAAGGTGCCGAAGGACGCGATCGTTCCCGTCACCGGGTCGAGGTTGGAGAAGAAGACCTCGTTGAAGACCACGGCCGAGGCGGTGGAGTAGAGCAGGAAGTCGTAGTACTCGATCAAGCTGCCCGTGAAGCTGCTGGCGACGATCCGGCCCATCTTCGTACGTGGACCGGTCGTGCTACCGCCGGAGGTGAGGGTCATTGGGGGCTCCATTCAGGATTCCTGTTTATCAGGATTCCTGTCAATTCTGGGTGATGCACGTCACGCCTGTCAAGGAGCCCCCACGACCGGTCTAGAAGGTGAGCACCGGTTTCACCGTGGCGCCCGAGACCATGTCGCCGACGGCCGTCTGGATGTCCTCGAACGGGTAGCGCCGGACCAACCGGTCCAGCGGCATCCGGCCGTCGGCGACCAGTCGCGCCAGCGCCGGGATGAGCGTGCGGGTCTCGGCGTCGCCGAGGGTCAGCCCCGTCACCCGCTTGCCGGGCAGCATCGCGTTCACGTCGATCCCCACCTCGGTGCCGAACGGCGGCGCCCCGACGATGACCGCGGTGCCGCGGGCACGCAGGGCGTCGACGCCCTGGCGGAGTACGCCGGTGTTGCCGGTCGTCTCGACGACGCCGTCCGCGCCGCCGCCCGTCAGGTCCGTCAGCGCCGAGGTCAGGTCGTCGACCTGGCCGGCGTCGATGACGTCGGTCGCCCCCAGCTCGCGGGCCAGCTCGAGCCGCTCGGCCACCCTGTCCACCGCGATGATGCGGGTGGCCGGGGTCAGGCGTGCTGCCATCACCGCCGACAGGCCGACGGCGCCCGCGCCGAGGACCACCACCGAGGACCCTGGGCGCGGCGCGAGCACGTTCCAGACCGCACCGACCCCGGTCTGCACCCCGCACCCGAGCGGCGCGAGCAGGGTCAGGTCGGCCTCCGGGTCGACGCGTACGGCGCTGCGCTCGTCGACGACGGCGAGGCGGGAGAAGGAGGACTGACCGAAGAAGTGGCCACCGATCGGCTCTCCCTTCCTCTGCACCGGCGAGACCCCGTCCATGCGGGCACCGCCGATGAGGTTGGCAGGAAGCCAGATGTCGCAGTAGGCCGGATGGCCGTCGCGGCACTGGGCGCAGGTCCCGCAGGAGCTGAACGACAGCAGCACCTGGTCGCCGGGTACGAGGCTGCGTACCCCGGATCCGACCTCCTCGACCACACCGGCGCCCTCGTGCCCGAGCACACCCGGGAGCGGGAACGGGAGTCCGCCACTCGCCACGCCGAGGTCGGTGTGGCAGAGCCCGGCGGCGACCATCCGCACCAGGATCTCGTCGGGACGGAGCGCGTCTAGCTCGACGTCTCCGATGGTGAACGGGGCGCCGGCGGACTCGACCACCGCCGCCTGGGTCGTGGTGCTCACGACTCCTCCTGAGGGGTCGGCGGAAGGGAGATGACGACGGATCGGACCTTCGTGTACGCCTCGAGTGCCTCCGGGCCGTACTCGCGGCCGAAGCCGGACTGCTTGACACCGCCGAACGGCACCGCGGGGTCGAGCATCGCCCAGTCGTTGACCCAGACGATGCCGGCCTCCAGCCTGCCCGCGACCCGGTGCGCGCGGGTGAGGTCCCGGGTGTGCAGCCCGGCGGCCAGCCCATACGCCGTGGAGTTGGCGAGCGCGACGGCCTCGTCCTCGTCCGCGAACGACTGCACCGTGAGGACCGGCCCGAAGACCTCCTCGTTGACGACGCGTGAGTCCGCGGGCAGCCCGGTGATCACCGTCGGCGCGTAGTAGAACCCGTCGGCGAGGTCACCGCCGAGCTCCGGACGCTCCCCGCCGGCGACGATCTGGCCGCCCTCCTGGCGGGCCAGGGCGACGTACTCCTCGACCTTCTTGCGGTGCTGGTCGCCGGCCATCGGGCCGATGACCGTCGCTGGGTCGCGCGGATCGCCGAGCGGTACGCCCGGGACGGCGTGCCGGAGGATGTCGACCACCGTGTCGTGGATCTCCGCGGCGACGAGCAGCCGCGGTCCGGCCATGCAGAACTGACCGGTGTTGAAGACGAAGGCCTTGATCACGGCGCCCACGGCGATCTCGATGTCGGCGTCGGCGAAGACCAGGTGCGCGCCGTTGCCGCCGAGCTCCATGGTGACCGGCTTCAGGTGCTCGCCCGCGACGCTCGCGGCCCGGCGGCCCACGGCCGTCGACCCGGTGAACGCGATCTTGTCGACGCCGGGGTGACGCAGCAAGGCGTCGCCGGCCTCCGGACCGGTCCCGGTCACGACGTTGAGTACGCCCTCAGGCACCCCGGCATCAGCAAGGAGCCGCGCCATGAACAGCGCACTGAGCGGGGTGTCGTCGGCCGGCTTGTGCACGACGGTGTTGCCGGCCGCCAGGGCGGCCGCGATCTTGCTGCTGGACAGGACCAGCGGGAAGTTGAACGGGGTGATGGCACCGACCACGCCCAGGGGCTCGCGCCGGGTATAGGCGAGGGCAGCGATGGGCGTGTCCCGCACGGACCCGTCGAGGGTCTGCGCCAGCGCGGAGCAGTACTCGTACTGCTGGGCCGCGGTCTCGACGTCGACGTGTCGGGCCAGGGTCACGGGCTTCCCGACGTCTCGGCTCTCGAGCTCGACCAGCTCGTCGGCACGCTCGCGGATCAGGTCCGCGACACGGTGCAGGATGCGGGCGCGGTCGCGGCCGCTCATCCGTGGCCACGGCCCGGTGTCGAAGGCCTCCCGGGCGGCGGCCACCGCGGCGGCTACGTCGGCGGCGTCGCCCGCAGGCACGCTGGTCAGCACCTTGCCCGTGCTGGGGTCGGTGACGTCCATCCGGCGGCCGCTCACCGAGTCGGTCGACCGGCCGCCGATGAAGAGCTGCTGGTCCTCGTACGTGGCGGGCATGTCAGAGCCCCTTGCCGCGGTGCGTCCCGACCGCCGGCCGAGGGTCGTAGACGGGTCTGGGACGGCCGGTGGGGGCGCTGGCGAGGATCCGGCCCATCTGCGTCCGTGGGCCGGCCGGGCATCTGCCGGCGGGGGTGAGGGTCATTGCGGGCTCCATTCAGGATTCCTGTTTATCAGGATTCCTGTCAATACTGCGTGGTGCCCGTCACCCCGTCAATAGGTGCGATGGTCAAAACGCTGGTCCGGCCAGCCCGAGCAGGCGGATCGCGTTCTCCTTCAGCAGCAGCGGCCGGACCTCGTCCTTGATCTCGAGCTTCTCGAGATCGGCGAACCAGCGATCCGGCGTGATCACCGGGAAGTCGGAGCCGAACAGCACCTTGCGGCGAAGCGGCCCGTTGAGCTGCTTGACCAGCTGCGGCGGGAAGTACTTCGGCGACCAGCCGGAGAGGTCGATGTGGACGTTGGCCTTGTGGGTCGCGATCGAGATCTGCACGTCGACCCAGGGGACGGCGGGGTGCGCCATCACGATCTGGAGGTCCGGGAAGTCGGCGGCCACGTCGTCGAGGAGCAGCGGGTCGGAGTAGCGCAGCCTGATCCCGCGCCCACCGGGGAGGCCGGCGCCGATCCCGGTCTGGCCGGTGTGGAAGAGCGCGACCACGCCGAGCTCCTCCAGCGTCGCCCACAGCGGGCGGAAGTCGGGGTCGGCCGGCGAGAAGGCCTGCAGGCCGGGATGGAACTTGAAGCCGCGTACGCCGTAGTCCTCGGCGAGACGACGGGCCTGCTTCACGGCGGCCTCGCCCTTGCGGGGGTCGACGGAGCCGAACGGGATCAGCACGTCGGCGTGCTCGGTCGCGCGCTCGGCGATCTCCTCGCTCGACAGCGGCGGATGGTCGAGCCCGGTCGAGGCGTCGACGGTGAAGATCACCGCTGCCATCTCGCGCTCGCGGTAGTAGGCGGCGAGGTCGTCGACGGTCGGAGTGCGCGGGTGGTCGCCGCGGAAGTAGGCCGCCGAGGCGTCCATCAGCTCCTGATCGAGCGAGAAGTGACCGTGATGGTCGGCCTCGACGTGGGTGTGCATGTCGAGGGCTCGGATCGAGGCGGTGTCGATGCGGGGCTGGTAGCGGGTCATCGGGTGGTTCCTTCCGGGGTGCCGTACAGCTCGCGGACCCGGGACTTCAGCAGCTTCCCGGAGGCGTTGTGCGGGATCTCGTCGACGAAGACGACGGCCTTGGGGATCTTGTAGCGGGCGAGCCGTCCGTCGAGGTGTTTCAGCAGGTCGGACTCGGTGAGGGCGGAGTCGGGGCGGCGTACGACGACGGCGCGGCCGACCTCGCCCCAGCGCTCGTCGGGGACGCCGATGACGGCGGCCTCGGCGACGCCGGGATGGGTGTAGACCGCCTGCTCGACCTCTGCCGGATAGACGTTCTCGCCGCCACTGATGTACATGTCCTTCACCCGGTCGACCACATAGAGGAAGCCGTCGTCGTCGAGCATCGCGACATCACCCGTACGCAGCCAGGGCCCGTCGAAGGCAGCCTCCGTCGCCGCTCCGTTGTGCCAGTAGCCGGGAGTCACGTTGGGACCACTGACGTGCACCTCACCGGCCTGGCCGGGAGCCGCCTCCTCATTGCCGGGCGCCACGACGCGTACGTCGGTGAAGAAGCAGGGGGTGCCGGCCGAGCCGAGCTTGTCGAGGCCGTCGCCGGCGCGCAGCATGGTCGTCCCAGGAGAGGCCTCGGTCAGGCCGTAGCCCTGGATGATGTGCAGCCCGCGGCTCTGCCAGGTGTCGAGGAGCGTGCGCGGGATCGGCGCACCACCGCTCAGGGCCGAGCGGAGACTGTCGAGGTCGGCGGTCGCCCAGGTCGGCTCCTGGGCGAGCGCCTGGTACATCGAGGTGACGCCGAAGAGCAGGGTGACCCGCTCCCGCTCGATGGTGGCGATCGCGGCGGCCGGGTCGAAGCGGGCCGCGATGAGGGACGTACCGCCCTTGAGGAAGGTCGGGAGCAGCACCTGGTTGAGCGCGGCGGTGTGGAACAGCGGGGCGGTGACCAGGGCGATCTCGTCGGAGCGGACGTCGACGTCGACGAGCAGGTTGAACGCGTTCCAGGCGATGTTTCCGTGCGTCAACATCACGCCCTTGGGGCGGCCGCTGGTGCCGGAGGTGTACTGGATCATGAAGACGTCGTCCAGCCCGACCTCGACGTCGATCCGCTCCTTCGACGGCACGGCGAGCGCGTCGAGCCCGTGACCGCCGCCGGCGGTGAACCGATGGCTCGGCAGCCCGAGGGCCGCGACCGCGTCGGAGGAGACCGCCTCGTCGAAGTCGTCGGCGTGGATGATCAGCGCCGGCTCGGCGTCGGTGAGGATCCAGGCCAGCTCGGGCGGCGCCAGCCGGGTGTTGAGCGGCAAGAAGACCGCCCCCAGCCGCGCGGTGGCGAAGAGCGTCACCGCGAGCTCGATCGAGTTCAGGCCGAGGAAGGCGACCCGGTCGCCGGCCGCGACGCCGCGGGCGCGCAGCCCGTGGGCGACTGCCTCGACGAGGCGGTCCACCTCGGCGTACGTCACCACCGCGTCGTCCTGCACGAACGCCCGCGCGCCAGGGGTCATCCGGGCCCGCCGGGCGGGCCACGATCCGATGCCGCTGTCCAACATGTCGATCCTCGTTCGTCTCGTGGGCTCAACCGAGCCCGAGGTCGGTCTTGATCTCCAGCAGTCGCCGCAGCGCCTGGTCACGGCGCCCGACGAGGTCCTCGGCAGAGGTGCCGTCGAGCTCCTCGTCGACCCCGTCGACCAGCTTCTCGACCAGCCCCGCGGTGAGCTCCGGGTGACCGAGGTCGTCCCACCATTCGACCATCGGCGGGCCGAGATGCTCGAGCACGTGCCCGAGCCCGCCCGGGCCACCGGAGAGGTGCTGGGTCGCGAAGGGGCCGAGCAGTGACCAGCGCAGCCCGGGGCCGTCGGCGATCGCGGTGTCGATGTCGGCGACCGAGACGATGCCCTGGTCGACGAGGTGGTAGGCCTCGCGCCACAGCGCCGCCTGGAGCCGGTTGGCCACGTGCCCGGGCACCTCGCGGCGGATGTGGATGGGGCGCTTCCCCAGGTGGCGCATCGTTTCCAGGGCCGCCTCGACGGCCTCCGCCGACGTCGCCGATCCGCCCACGACCTCGACCAGCGGCACCAGGTGCGGCGGGTTGAACGGGTGCGCCACGAGCACCCGCTCCGGATGATGCGTGCAGGCGTCCTGGAACGTGCTCGGCATCAGTCCCGAGGAGCTGCTCGTCAGCAGTACGTCGCCCGCGGCTGCCGCGTCGAGCGCGGCGAAGATCTCGCGCTTGACCTCCAGCCGCTCGGGTCCGCTCTCGAGCACCAGGTCGGCGGCCGCGCCGACCTCCTCGAGACCGTCCGCGAACCGCAAGGCCCCGGCCTCTCCCCCTGGCGCGGAAACCTGCGCCCGCAGCCGCTCCTCGGCGCCCTCGGCCGGGTCCCAGGCGATCACGTCGAGCCCGTGCTCGAGCCCGAGCACCACCCAGCTGACCCCGATCGCGCCGGTGCCGACGACCCCGAGCGTACGAACGTTCTCTCCGCTCCTCATGCGGTCCTCCTGCTCAGCGCGCCCGAGGTCGCCAGCGCGACGAACGGGTCCAGGGACGCCGGGTCGGCGAGCGCGTCCCTGCTGGCGACGTCCTCAGGGCGTACGCCCTGCAGGATGCGTTTGGCCGGCAGCTCGAGCTTCTTGCCGGTGAGGTTGCGCGGCACCGCGGGCACCTCGATCACCTGGTCGGGGATGTGCCGCGGGGAGAGCGCCGACCGCAGCGCGCGGACCAGTCGGGCCCGGAGCGGGTCGTCGAGCCGGGTGCCCTCGTCGGTGACCACGAAGAGCAGCAGCTCGCCGTTGCCTCCGTCGGGGTCCTCGAGGTGGACGACCAGCGAGTCGGCGACCCCGTCCACCTCCTCGGCGACGCGGTAGAACTCGGCGGTGCCGAGGCGTACGCCGCCCCGGTTGAGGGTCGCGTCGGAGCGGCCGGCGACGTGGCAGCTGCCGTTGGCGTGGAAGAGGATCCAGTCGCCGTGGCGCCACACTCCGGGATAGTGGTCGAAGTAGGCCGCGCGATAGCGGCTGCCGTCCTCGTCGCCCCAGAAGCCGACCGGCATCGAGGGCATCGGCGAGGTGATGACCAGCTCGCCGAGCACGCCGGTGACCGGGCGGCCGGACTCGTCGTAGGCGTGGGCGTCGACGCCGAGGCAGCGTCCGGAGATCTCGCCGGCGTAGACCGGGAGCAGCGGGTTGTTCTGCACGATGCCGGAGCAGACGTCGGTGCCGCCGCTGCCGACGTTGATCTGGGCGCCCGGGAGCTGGTCCCGCAGCCAGGCGTAGCCCTCGGGCGGGAGCGGCGCCCCTGCCGACCCGAGGACGCGAACCCGCAGGTCACCCAGGTCCTTGAGCTCGACGCCATCCTTGCGGCAGGCCATCACGAACCCCGGGCTGGCACCCATGACCGTTGCCCCCGTCGACGCTGCGAGCCGCCACTGCCAGGTCAGGTCGGGGTGCATCGGGTTGCCGTCGACCATGACGATCGAGGAGCGGACCAGGAGCGAAGAGACCAGGGCGTTCCACATCATCCAGGCGGTGGTGGAGAACCAGAGCATCCGGTCCTCGGGCCCCATGTCCCACGAGAGCGCGTGGTTCTTGAGGTGCTCGAGCAGGATGCCGCCGTGGCCGTGGACGATGGCCTTCGGCCGACCGGTCGTGCCGGAGGAGAAGAGGACGACCAGCGGGTGGTCGAAGGGCACCGGCTCGAAGGCGAGCTCGGCACCGTCCTCCGCGCCGAGCAGGGAGGTCCAGGAGAGCGCGTCCTCGATGCGATGCGGGCCGTACTCGACATCGACCACGTGTCGCACCGACGGCAGCTCGGCCCGGATCTCGGCCACCTGGGAACTCCGGTCGATGTCCTTGGCCCCGTAGCGGTAGCCGCCGGCGACCAGCAGCACGACCGGCTCGATCTGGGCGAAACGGTCGATCACGCTGCGCGGCCCGAACTCGCTGGCGCAGCTCGCCCACGTCGCGCCCAGGCTGGCGGTGGCGAGATAGGCGACCAGGGCCTCGGGGATGTTGGGCAGGTAGCCGGCGACGCGGTCGCCGCGGCGTACGCCCAGCTTCTCCAGCGACGCCCGCGCCCGGGCCACCCGGTCGCGCAGGTCGCCGAAGGTCAGCTCGACATCGTCACGCGTCTGCGAGCGGCCGAGCACCGCGACCCTGTCGACGTCCTCGTCGGTGCCGAGCGCGTGCTCGGCGTAGTTGAGCAGCGCCCCAGGGAACCAGCGCGCCCCGGGCATCTCGCGGGAGGCGAGAACGGAGTCGTACGGAGCGTGCGCCCGCACCTCGAAGAACTCCCACACCGCCGACCAGAAGCCGTCGAGGTCGGTCACCGACCAGCGCCACAGCTCCTCGTGAGTGGTCATCGTCAGGTCGCGCTCGCGGGCGAGCCAGGCCAGGAACTCACCGACGCGAGAGGTGGAGAGCACGTCCGCCGGCGGCGTCCAGACGATGTCGCCCTGCTCGATCTGCTGCTGGGTCGCGCTCACCGGTCCGTCACCTTCTTGGCCCTGCCGTCGAGGAAGTCCTGCATCCGCCCCTTCGCGTCGTTGGTCCCCTGCGCGATCGCGGCCATGAGCGACTCCATCAGGAAGCCGTCGCGAGGGTTGGCCTCGGCGATGCGCGGCAGCGCCTGCACGACGGCGAAGTTGGTCTGCGGCGCGTTCTGCGCGATCCGGCCGGCCAGCTCGAGGGCGGTCTTGCGGCCGGTGCCGTCGGCTACGGCGTACTGGCTCAGGCCGAGTCCCAGCCCCTCCTGCGCGTCGTAGCGACGGCCGGTCAGCATCATGTCGGCCATCCGGGAGACCCCGATGAGCCGCGGGACGCGCACCGAGGCACCGCCGCCGACGAAGAGCCCGCGCTGTCCCTCGGGCAGGGCGTAGAAGGTGGACTCCTCCGCGACCCGGATGTGCGCGGCGGCGGCGAGCTCCAGCCCGCCCCCGACCACGGCCCCCTTCAGCGCCGCCACGACCGGGACCGGCCCGAACTCGATCTTCTCGAAGACCCGGTGCCACATCCGCGAGTGGCTGACCCCGGCGAGGGTGTCGCGCTCGGTCATCTCGGAGAGGTCGAGCCCGGCGCAGAAGTGCTCGCCGTCCGCGTCGATGACGACGGCGCGTACGTCCGGCTCGAGGCCATCGAAGAACCGCTCGATCCCGAGCACCGCCTCGTCGCTGAGCGCGTTCCGCTTCGCAGGCCGGGCGAGCGTCAGCACCGCGATGTCGTCGACGCGCTCTGCCCGCAGGGCATCGGGCAGGGGGGTTCCGAGCATGATGAACTCCTCATGATTGACAGGAATCCTGATAATCGCAGAAGTAGCCGCCTGCCGCAAGCGGAGCGATGCTTGAATGACCGCATGACCGACGCACCCCTGCTGCTCTACGTCGTCAAGCAGCTCGAGCTCGCGACCCGAGCCCGCCTCGACGCCGTCCTGAAGGAATCAGGGGTCACCGCCCTGCAGTACACCGCTCTCTCGGTGCTCGAGCGTCGCCCCACGATGAGCGCCGCCGACCTGGCTCGCGCCTCGTTCGTACGCGCCCAGTCCGCCGCCGATCTCATCGGCGCCCTCGAGCGCCGCGGCCTCATCGAGCGCAGCATCGACCCCGACAACCGGCGCCGGATGCTGATCAGCCTCACCACCGAGGGCCGCGCCTTCCTCGACGCGTACGACCCGCGCGTAGAAGAGCTCGAGGAGCAGATGCTGGCCGAGCTCGGGCCCGAGGACCGAGAGTCGTTCCGTACGTTCCTCGACACCGCGCGCCGGGCGCTTTCCTAGTCAACGATCACCATCCCGCCCGAGGCGAAATTAGGTTAGCCTCGCCTCATGAGACCCCACCTCGCCGTCGCCGCGGCCGCCGCCCTGGCTCTGGCGCTGTCCGCCTGCTCCTCCGACATCGCCGACGGCGACGACGCGAACCCGGCATCGGGTGCGTCCTCGGTTCCCGACGGTCCGTGGAGCTTCACCGACGGCTCGGGTGAGGTCGTGAAGCTCGACGAGGCACCGACCCGGATCATCGCGCACGCTCCGGCGGCCGCCGCGCTGATCTCCTACGGCATCCGCCCGGTCGGCATCTACGCCGACGAGCCGGTCGACACCGACCCGAACCTGGACGGCGTCGACCTGACCGACATCGAGGTGCTCGGTGAGGAGTGGGGCTCGATCGACGTCGCCAAGGCGTCCACCCTGAGCCCGGACCTGATCGTCGCCGACTGGTGGCCGGCCGAGAAGGCCCACTCGGGGCTGGAGAACGGCACCAAGGCGAAGAGCAAGAAGCTCGCCGAGCTGGCTCCGGTCGTCGGCCCGTCCCAGGGTGGCTCGATCCTCAACCTCGCCGAGGGCTACGAGGATCTCGCCGAGAGCCTTGGCGCCGACGTCGAGAGCTCCCAGGGAGCCAAGGACAAGGCGGCCTTCGAGAAGGCGCGCGACGGCTTCATCGCGGAGATGAAGGACAAGGACCTGACCGCGCTCGCGGTCTCCCCCGCCGACGACCTGCTCTACGCCGCCAACCCGGAGTACGCCCCGGAGCTGCTGGACTTCACCGAGTGGGGCCTGCAGGTGGTCACGCCCGACTCACCGGACCCGGACTTCCCCTACTGGGAGAACCTGAGCTGGGAGAACGCCGACAAGTACCAGCCCGACGTCCTGCTGATCGACAGCCGCACCTTCGTGGACGCCACGAAGACGGCCGAGGGCCAGCCGACCTGGACGTCGATCCGCGCGGCCGAGGCCGGCCAGGTCATCGAGTGGCCCGCCTTCTGGCTGCACACCTACGCCGACTACGCCGAGGCCCTGACCAAGCTGACCGCCGATCTGGCCGACATCGACGACACCATCGGCGACTGACTCCGGCGGAGACCATCCGGTGATCAGTTCTGTCGCCACGACGACACCCGCACCGGTACGACGGCGAGCCTCCGGGCTCGCCGTCGGCCTGCTGCTGCTCGTCGCGCTCGTGCCCGTCCTCGCCTTCCTCAGCGTGACCCTCGGGTCGCGCGACATCGCGCTGACCGAGGTCCTCGACGCCTTCCGGCACTTCACGAGGTCGACCTCGGTCGAGGACACCGTGACCGTACGCCTGCGGGTCCCCCGGACCGTGCTCGGACTCCTCGCGGGCGCGGCTCTCGGGCTCGCCGGCACCCTGCTGCAGGGCCTGACCCGCAACGCCATCGCCGACCCGGGGATCATGGGCGTCAATGCCGGCGCGGCATTCGCAGTGGTCGGCTCGATCACCCTGCTCGGCGTCGGCTCGCTCGGGTTCCACGTCGTCGCGGCGTTCGCGGGGGCGCTCGCGGCGACCGTGCTCGTCTACTCGGTGGGCTCGCTCGGGCGCGACGGCGCGACGCCGGTGAAGATGGCCCTCGCCGGGGCCGCGATCACCGCCGGGCTGACCGCGGTGACGACCGGGCTGCTGCTCACCGACCTAGACGCCCAGCAGCAGTACCGCTTCTGGCAGGTCGGCTCGCTGGCCGGCCGCTATGCCCCGATCGTGACGGGCGTGGCTCCGTTCCTGCTGGTCGGCATCGTCCTGGCGCTGCTGTGCGGCCGCTGGCTCAACGCGCTGGCCTTGGGCGACGACGCCGCTCGCGGGCTGGGCGTCTCCCTGACACGTACGCGCATCCTGTCGTTCCTCGTGGTCGGGCTGCTCTGCGGCGCCGCGACCGCGGCGTGCGGTCCCATCGTCTTCGTCGGTCTGGTGGTGCCGCACGTGGCGCGGTTCCTGTGCGGTCCTGACTATCGCTGGGTGCTGCCCTACTCGATGGTGCTGGGCGCCCTGCTGCTGCTCGGCGCCGACATCCTCGGTCGCGTCCTGGGCGGCACCGGGGAGCTCCAGGTCGGCGTGGTCCTCGGCATCATCGGCGCCCCGTTCTTCGTGCTCCTCGTCCGCTACGCCCGGCTGGCGGACCTATGAGCGTCATGCCCCAGACCGTGACCGCCCTGCGGCGCACGCGGCGCAGCCGTCGGGTCCGCGCGGGCGTCGTACCCGTCGTCCTGCTCGTCGTCGCCGCCGTCCTGGCCCTGCTCACGCTCTGCTTCGGCTCGGTCCAGCTCAGCCTCGACCAGGTCCTGGCCTCGCTGCTGCATCTGCGCGACCACGCCGCGGTCGACTTCATCGTGCGCGACCTGGCCGGACCGCAGGTCAAGGCGGCGGTGTGCGTCGGGCTGGCCCTCGGCGCCGCCGGCACGATCTTCCAGCAGCTGCTGCGCAACCCGCTGGCCTCGCCCGACTTCGTCGGCATCTCCGCGGGCGCGAGCGTCGCCGCCGTCGCCGGCATCGCGGTGCCCGCCCTCGGCGGGGTGAGCATTCCGCTGCTGGCCTTCGGCGGCGGTCTGGTCACAGCCGCGGTGATGTACGTCCTGGCCTGGCGCGACGGCATCACCGGCTATCGCTTCGTGCTAATCGGGATCGGCACCGCGGCGTTCTGCACCGGCGTTACCGGCTATCTCCTCACCCGCACCTCGCTCACCGAGGCCCGCGCCGCCCTGCACTGGCTGACCGGATCGATCGGGCAGGCCGGCGACGCGGAGAACAACGCGCTGCTGGTCGCCATCATCGTGCTCGTCCCGCTGGTGCCGCTGCTCCAGCGGCTGCTCCGCGCCGTGGAGCTGGGCGACGACACCGCCCGCGGTCTGGGCGTACGCATCGAGGCGACCCGGCTCGCGCTGATCGCGACCGGCGTCCTGCTGACCTCGTTGGCCACCGCGGTCGCCGGGCCGATCGCGTTCGTCGCCCTCGTGGCCGGACCGATCGCCGACCGGATGCTCGGCAGCGCCCGCGGCGGCATCGTCGCCGCCGGTGCGGTCGGGGCGATCGTGTGCCTGATCGCGGACTACGTCGCCATGAACCTGCTGCCGGTCGAGGTCCCGACCGGTGTCGTCACCGGCGCCGTCGGCGCGCCGTACCTGCTGTGGCTCATCGCCACCACCAACCGGAGAGGGATGGGCGGATGACCCAGCCGGAGACAACTCAGCCGCGGCTCGCGGCGCGCGAGCTGACGCTGGGCTACGACGACCGGGTGGTCGTCGACCGGCTCGATCTGGACGTCCTCGACGGGCGGGTGACCGCGATCGTCGGCGCCAACGCCTGCGGCAAGTCGACACTGATGCGGGGCCTCGCCCGGCTGCTGCGTCCATCCGCCGGCGAGGTGCTGCTCGACGGGACCCCGATCCTCGACCGTGGCTCCCGCGAGGTCGCCCGGGTCCTCGGACTGCTCCCCCAGACCCCCGTCGCTCCAGACGGCATCACGGTCGGCGATCTGGTCTCGCGCGGACGCCACCCGCACCAGGGCTGGTTCCGTCACTGGAGCGCGCGCGACGAGGAGGCGGTCGCCGAGGCGCTCGCCGCCACCGACACCGGCGAGCTCGTCGACCGCCCGCTGCGCGCACTGTCCGGGGGCCAGCGCCAGCGGGTCTGGATCGCGATGGCGCTCGCCCAGCAGACCGATCTATTGCTGCTCGACGAGCCGACGACCTACCTCGACATCAGTCATCAGGTCGATCTGCTCCGGCTGCTGCGTACGCTCAACAGGGAGACCGGGCGGACCATCGTCACGGTGCTGCACGACCTCAACCTGGCCTGCCGCTACAGCGATCACCTCGTGGTCATGGCCGACGGCAGGATCCTCGCCGAGGGCCCGCCGGCCGAGGTGGTCACCGCGGAGGTCGTCGAGAAGGCGTTCGGGCTGCCGTGCGTCGTCGTGCCCGACCCGGTCGCCGGTACGCCGATGGTGGTCCCGGCGGGCGACTGAACCGCCGACCTCGCCGGAGGAGACCCGGTTGAACGTGGCGACGCCGGCCACGATGAGGGCCAGCGCGACGGCGAGGCCGACACCGATGCGCTCACCGAAGATCGGGACCGCGACGACGGCGGTCAGCACCGGGCTCACCGCGCCGCCCACGGAAGCCCGACCGCTGCCGAGCGCCCTGACGGAGAAGGCGTAGCAGAGCGTCGACATCAGACCGGTCCCGATGCCCTGGAGCAGGGTGAGGAGCAGCACGTCGTCGAGCTCGGCGGTGCCGGCGAGCAGGTGCGACGGCATCGCGCCGAACGAGGTCAGGACGAGCGCGGTCAGGCTCGAGACGGTGCAGACGGTCAGCACCATCTGCAGGAGCGTCAGGCTCGTACGCTGCAGGCCCGTCGTGAACACCGCCCAGGCGAACCCTCCGACGAGCAGCAGCCCGACCCCGACAAGTGAGGCGCCGCCGCCGACCAGGAGCCCACTCACTGCCACACCTGCGGTGATGAGTCCCAGCGCGACCACCCGCCGCGGCGACATCGAAGCCCGGCCACGCGCCAGCGCGAGCAGCGTGACGAAGAGCGGCACCGTGCCCGGGACCAGCATCCCGGTGAGCGCGGCACTGGTCAGCTGGGCGCCGAACGCGAACACGAGGAAGTGCGGGAGCCCACCCACGAGCAGCAGCGCGAGGACGTACGGCCGCTCGCGGCGTACGGCCCTGAAGGTGCTCGGCAGCAGCGGGGCCAGCAGGACCACCGGCGTCGCGAACCGGAGGAACCCCGCATCGGCGACGGTCAGGCTCGACCCGCCGATGCCGCGCGTGCTCAGCGCGAACGACGACCACAGCACCACCGTCATCCCGAGCGCCGACCATCCCGCCAGCGTCCGATTCCCACCATTCTGCTGCATCCCCATGGGGCGCCACGATAGGAAAAATGAAGGCGCACATGATTGCCTGATCTGCCACGTTCACGCGCCTCAGTGGCAGAATCTGCCAACATGCGTACGATCGACGAGACCGACAAGCACATCCTCTGGGAGCTGCAGCAGAACGGCCGCCTGACCAACCAGGAGCTCGCCGACCGCGTCGGCCTCTCCCCCTCGCCGTGCCTGCGCCGCGTACGAGCCCTGGAGGAGGCCGGCGTGATCAGCGGCTACCGCGCCGTCGTCGACCCGCACACGGTCGGCATGAACATCACCGCGTTCGTACGCATCAAGATGGCCACCCACACGACCGCCGCGGTCGAGACCGTCGAGGAGCACCTCCGCGACATCCCCGAGGTCACCGAGGCGTACGTCCTGGCCGGCGACCACGACTACCTGCTGAAGGTCGTCACGCCGTCGTTCGAGACCTACGAGAGGTTCCTGCGCGACAACCTGCGCACCATGCCGGCGCTCGCCTCGATCGAGACCACCTTCGCCTTCGGCAACACCAAGGAGAGCTCCCCGCTCCCCCTCGGCTGACCCCTCGCCGTCAGAAACCGACTTCTCGGCGGGCCGGGGTGTCGTCGCAGAACCGCTCGAACGCACGGGCGGCGGCGTCGATCTGGGCGGCCATGCCACGCAGACCACCGCGCCCGACCGCCCGCCTGGTCTCGCTCTCGAACAACGCCCGGTCATACGCGGGGAGCATCGCCACCAGCCGCCGCCGGGCCCTGTTCGACACGGGCCGGTCCGGCTGTAGGGGCTGGACGAAGACCTCGACCACGTTGTCCATCCAGTCCAGGTCGAACTCGACGAGGTAGGGCGGCAGGACCAGCCGGACCACGGTGCCGCCCATCCGGTCCACCTGCGAGTAGGACGTCGGCACGAAGCGAGCCGCGACCGACTCGGCAACCGCCTGGGATCGGCGCTCCAGGATGTCGTTGCCAGTGGTGAACACTGCGCCTCCGCCCGAACGTGACCGGTGGTCATGTGACCACCGGTCACAGATTAGGGGCGCAGCCGCTGGACGGTCAAGGACCATGTCGGCTGCACGCTACGATGCGAGCGTCCAGCCATGAGAGACGGGTGTCGCCATTGCCTACGCCGACCTGGGAGCGTCTCCCGGAGGCCAAGCGCGATGCCGTGCGCCGGGCTGCGGAGGAAGAGTTCGGGGTCCGGGGCTACAACGCCGCCAGCCTCAACACGATCTGCCGCGAGGCCGGGATCTCCAAGGGCAGCCTGTTCCAGTACTTCCCCGACAAGTCCGACCTCTTCGTCCACCTGATCGCCCGCGCCAGCCATGACATCCGGGCCGCGATGGAGGCGGCCAGCGCCGACTTCCCGTGGATGACCGACTACGTCGGCTCGGTCAGCATGCTCATGGATGCGTGGATCGACTACTTCTACGACCACCCACGCCACCGGCAGATGCTGGTCTCGGCCAACCTCGAGCACAACCCCAACGCGCTCGCCGCCGTCCGCGAGGCCGTCTATGTCGACTACCTCGAGGTCATCGGCGGCATGATCGATCTCGGCATCGCCATCGGCGCACTCCGCGAGGACACCGACCGCGATGCCCTCGTCGCCGCCATCATCATGCTGCTTCCGCACATCGCCCTCGGCCCTCACGTACGCGGCCTGGACCCGCTCCTCGGCCTCGCCGGCGCCGACCGCACCCACGCCATGTCCGTCGGTCGCCGGCTGATCCAGGTGCTGATGGGCCAGTACGTCTGTCAATCGGTCCCGAAGGAGCCGTGACGTCCGGCTCCATCGGCGAACCGGGTCGCGCCCGCGACGGTGTCGGTGGTGACGGAGACGACGCCATGGCGGTACTCCACGGCCAGGGCGTCCTGCTCGCTGAGACCCTCCTGCTCCAGCATGGAGAGCCGGTCGTGGCGCATGCAGGTCTGCGGGAAGGCGGCGACCTGGCGGGCCAGGTCCTGCGCGGCCGCGAGGGCCTGGCCGGGTGGGACGACACGGTTGGCCAACCCCATCCGCAGGGCCTCCTCCGCCCCGACGGGACGACCGGTGAGGATCAGGTCCATGGCGTTGCTCGCGCCGATCAGCCGGGGCAGCCGGACCGTGCCACCGTCGATCAGAGGTACGCCCCAGCGCCGGCAGAAGACGCCGAAGACCGCGTCCTCCTCCATGACCCGCAGGTCGGCCCAGATCGCGAGCTCCAGGCCGCCGGCGACGGCGTGGCCGGCGACAGCGGCGATGACGGGCTTGCCCAGCCGCATCCGGGTGGGACCCATCGGCCCGTCACCGTCGGGCTCGAACCGGTTGGGGTCGCCACCGGCGACCGCCTTCAGGTCAGCGCCGGCGCAGAAGTTGCCGCCTTCGCCGTGCAGCACCGCGACGGCGGCATCGGGATCGGCGTCGAACTCCTCGAAGGCGGCGACGAGGGCATCCGCCGTCGCCCGGTCGACGGCGTTGCGTACCTCTGGGCGGTTGATCCGAACCGTGGTGACCGGACCGTCCTTGGTGACCTCGACCGTCATGCCGGAAGCGCGCGCTCGAGGATCCCGGTCACGTCGCCGCGTGGCGACAGGGTGCCGAACGCGCCTCCCCAGTCGCGCCCGAGGCGCGAGGAGCAGAACGCGTCGGCGACCGGAGCCGGTGCGTGCCGGACGAGCTGCGACCCCTGGAAGACCAGGGCCATCTGCTCCACGATCCGCCGGGCGCGGAACTCGAGGTCGTCGAAGGAGGTGAACTCCTTCTTCAACCGGTCCAGCGCGGCGTCGTAGCGGGCGTCGGCACCGGAGGCGAGCTCCGCCTCGGCCACGAACGCGTCCAGGGTGTGCGGCTCCTTCGCCAGCGCTCGCAGGGCGTCGAGCGCCGCGACGTTGCCCGATCCCTCCCAGATCGAGAGGAGCGGCATCTCGCGGTAGATGCGTGCGACGTCGAAGTCCTCGATGTAGCCGTTGCCGCCCAGGCACTCCAGGGCCTCGTTGACCATGAACGGCGCCCGCTTGCACACGTAGTACTTCGTGACCGCCAGCGCGATCCGGCGCAGCGCGGCCTCGCCCTCGTCCCCGCGGATCGCCCGGTCGTTGGCACCTGCCAGCCGCAGCATCGCAGTCGTCGCGGCCTCGGACTCGACCTGCAGGTCAGCCAGTACGTTGCGCATCGCCGGCTGCTCGATCAGCGGCTTGCCGAACGCCGAGCGATGCCGGGCGTGGTGTGCCGCCATGCTCAGCGCGGTGCGCATGCCGGCCGAGGAGCCGATCACGCAGTCGAGGCGCGTCATGTTGACCATCTCGACGATGGTGCGGACCCCGCGGCCCTCCTCGCCGACGAGCCAGCCTGTCGCGGCGTCGTACTCGATCTCGGAGGAGGCGTTCGACCGGTTGCCGAGCTTGTCCTTGAGCCGCATGAAGCGCATCGCGTTGCGCTCGCCACCGGGCAGTACGCGCGGGACGAGGAAGCAGGAGACGCCGGCGGGCGTCTGGGCGAGGGTGAGGAACAGGTCGCTCATCGGGGCACTGGTGAACCACTTGTGCCCGCGCAGGACGTAGGTGCCGTCGGTCTGCGGAGTCGCGGTCGTCGTGTTCGCGCGTACGTCGGAGCCGCCCTGCTTCTCGGTCATCGACATCCCGGCGATCAGACCGCGCTTGGACTCGGGATCGCGCAGCCCGAAGTCGTACTCCCGGCTGGTCAGCAGCGGCTCGAATCGCGCGGCGAGCTCCGGGTTGGTCCGCAGCGCCGGGACGACCGCGTAGGTCATCGAGATCGGGCAGCCGTGACCGGCGTCGACGTTCCAGGCGTAGAACTTCGCGGCCCGGGCGACGTGGGCACCGGGCCGGCCGTCGGCCCAGGGGGCAGCATGCAGACCGTTCTCGACCGCGACGCCCATCAGCTGGTGGTACGCCGGGACGTACTCGACCTCGTCGACGCGGTGGCCGTAGCGATCATGGGTGTGCAGACGCGGCGGCACCCGCTCGGCGAGGCGGCCCCAGTCCTGCGCCTCGGCAGTGCCGGCGAGGCGGCCCAGCTCGTCGACCTCCGAGAGCGCCCACGCGGCGCCCTCGCGCTCGAGACCCTCCCGCAGGACCGGGTCACCGGCCGTGTTGTGGCCCACCAACGGCGGGACCTGGTTGCTGACCACATGGGTGGAGTGGGCCTCGTGCGTGCTGGTCATGCGCTTCCCCTTGCTGGTGGAGGGTGATTCATCACGATGTTACATAATCAAACACAGCCGTGTCGAGATGTGTTGCATGAGAGGATGGCCGCGTGGCTACCGTGCGCGATGAACTGGCTCCTCTCTCCGCCCGCTCCACCATCCTGAGCCTGATGCTCGGCGCGCACCCGAACCCGCTGACCCCCGCCGACCTCGCCCGCGCCGGCCAGTTCTTCGGCATCGCACCGGCGACCGTGCGGGTCGCGGCCACCCGCGCGGTCAGCGACGGCGACCTGAGCAGGACCGAGGCCGGCTACCGGCTCGGCGAGCGGCTCGTCCAGCGCCAGGCTCATCAGGACGAAGCGGTGCACACGGCGGACAAGCCGTGGGACGGCTCCTGGGAGATGGCCATCGTCGTCACCGCCGGCCGCCCCGGCCCCGAGCGCGCCGTGCTGCGCGACGCGCTCAAGGCGCACCGGCTCGCCGAGCTTCGCGAAGGGGTCTGGACCCGGCCGACCAACCTTCAGCGTCCGCGCTTCTCGGACCCGGTGCTCCAGGCCTTCACGGCGACACCCGAGCAGGATCCAGCCGAGCTCGCCGCCTCGTTGTGGGATCTCGCCGGCTGGGCACGCGAAGGCGAGCGTCTGCTCGAGCTGCTCTCATCCACGCCCCAGCCCGCGCTCCGTCTCGCCACGGCCGCCGCGATCGTGCGCCACCTCAGCGACGACCCGCTCCTCCCCGTCGAGCTCCGCCCGGCGGACTGGCCGGCAGCGGACCTGCGAGAGACCTACCGCGCCTATCAGCGGGAGCTGAGCAAGCTCGCCGCGCTGCCTCGTTGACCGGCTCGAGACCGGATCAGTCAGGGTGTCGCTTTGTCTCTTAATAAGTGACAAAGCGACAGCGTCACCCGTATCCTTGGCACTTATTAAAGGACATACGGACATGACGGAACTTTTCACCACCCCAGACCCAGATCTCGAGGACCAGCGGGTCATCACCGAGATCCACGACACCCGCGCCTCACTCGCGGCCTTCCTCCGCGCACCCAAGCGCTGGAACGGCGTCCTGCGTCGGGCCTCGACCGCGCGCGCCATCCAGGGCTCCAACACCATTGAGGGCTATACGGTCAGCGAAGAGGACGCGGTCGCTGCCGTCGACGATGAGCCCCCACTCAGCGCGGACGAGGCGACCTGGCTGGAGATCCTCGCCTACCGGCGAGTCCTCACGTACGTCCTCAACGTGGCGACCGAGGCCGGCTTCGTCATCGACGAGGCGGTCCTTCGGTCGATGCACTTCATGCTGCTCGACCACGACCTGTCCAAGGCACCCGGCCGCTATCGCACGAAGGAGATCTTCGTCCGCGACGACAGACGCGGAGTCAACGTGTACGAAGGACCCCACGGCGACATGGTCCCTGGACTGATGCGCGAGCTCTCGCAGTCACTCGCGGCTCCGACCCCGGACGACCCGCTGGTGCGTGGGGCCATGGCGCACCTCAACCTGGTGATGATCCACCCGTTCAAGGACGGCAACGGGCGGATGGCCCGAGCGCTGCAGACGATGGTTCTGGCACAGGACCAGGTGGTGGAACCGACCTTCTCCAGCATCGAGGAGTGGCTCGGCCACAACACCCAGGACTACTACGACGTTCTCGCAGCCACCGGACGCGGCTCCTGGAACCCCAGCAGCGACGCGACCCTGTGGGTGAAGTTCAACCTCCGCGCTCACCACATGCAGGCCCAGACCATGCGGCGGCGGTTCGACGAAGCCGAGGCCCAATGGCGCAAGCTCGACGAATTCCTCGCCGATTCCAAGCTCAACGATCGCATCGGCGCAGCCCTCTTCGACGCCCTCATCGGTCTCCGCGTCACGAGGCCGTCCTATGTGAAGCTCACTGAACTGGACGAGCGGACCGCCACTCGCGACCTGGTCAACGCCGCAGAGGCCGGATTGCTCGAGGCACGGGGCGAGCGACGCGGACGACACTACGTCGCGGGCGAGCCACTGCGTCGGATCCAGGAAGAGATCCGCTCTCAGCGGGTGCCGCTCACCGACCCATACCCAACCCTCATAGGAGAGATCCGGCGGGCGCTTCCCTAAGGATCGGTTGAAGGCGTACGCGAGCGGTCGGGGCCGGCCCCTGCGCGCGTCACCGGATCGTCGACGGGTCCCGGCATCGGACCGCCGCGCAGCGGGAGCTGGGTCGCGGCGCGATGCTCGTTGTCACGCAGCCGGCCCTCGTAGTGGCTGAAGAACACCTTGGCGACCAGGTCGCGGCGGCTGCGTACGCCTGTCTTCTCGAAGACGTGCTTGAGGTGCTGCTGGACCGTGTGCGGCGAGATGACCAGCGCCTGGGCGATCTCGACCGTCGAAAGTCCCTTCAGCACCAGCTGGGTGAGCTCCTTCTCGCGGTCCGTCATCCCGTACGCAGACATCAGGAGTGTCGCGATCCGCGCGGGGTGAGCGGGCTCGACGATGACGGCCACCTGTGGGTCCGGTCGCGTCGCGAGTACGGCGCCATGCAGCACGATCCAGGTGCCCGAATCGCTGAGGACGCGCGAGGTCGCCACCTCACCCGACTCTCCCGGTGAGTCGACCGAGCGCAATGCCCGCGCCGCGACGGCGGCGACCGCGACCGGCACGGCCCCCGGGGCGGGGCGAGGGAGGTCCGCGAGCCATCGCTCGACCCCTTCGGTGGCCGAGTCGACACCGAGCGACGAGTTCAGCACGACCAGGCCCGGAGCCCCGGTGGAGTCGGGGTCGGCTGCCTCGCCCAGCAGGAGCGCGTTGCGCGCCGCCTCCGCCAGGCTGGGCGCAATCGCCTTGAGGAACGCCTTGTCGGCGGCGCCGAACGTCGGTCGGTCAGGTTCGCGGTACAGCGCCAGCGAACCCCAGACGACGCCGGCGCGGGTCCGCAACGAGACGATGATCTCCTGGTCGCCGCCGAGCTCCATGTTCGACTTCCACCGCGACGTCGACGACGGGTCGCCATCGGTGATCTCGTAGAGCGTCGAGACGCCTTGGTCCGACTTCGCGACATCGCTGAGCTTGTGTACGCCATCGGCGCGGTACTCGTTGTCGAGGAAGTCGGCCGGGAGCACCGGCAGCAGCTCGTCGAAGTGGCTGGTGATCAACAGCGACGCGGGATCCAGCGTGTAGAAGCACGGCGCCCAGTAGTGCGGGATCACGTCGGCGATCGGCTCGCGGCACTCTCGCCACAGCGCCACCAGATCAAGCCCCTGCCTGCTCAGGCGCTCGATCTTGTCCTGCGACCGCTGACGGGTGCGCTGGTTCACCTGATCGAAACTACTCCCCGCAAGGGGTCAGCTGAATGCCAGATTGCTGGTATATCGCGTGGTCAGGGTGGTGCCTAGCGTCGACATCATGGACATTCACAAGCCTCCTGTGCTGGAGCACACGGACATCATGTTCGACACGATCAGACAAGCGCCCCAGGCGCCGTCCTTCGCCATGCCCGACCAGCGGGCTCTCGAGGACCTCCTCGCGACCTTCGCCCCGGGGGTGCCGTCATGAAGCTCGCGATGTTCGGTGGCAGCGGGTTCGTCGGCGCCCCGGCGCTCGCACTGGCTGCCGAGCGCGGACACGACGTCCGGGCGCTGATGAGGTCCTCGAACCGAGACGTTCCTGCGGGCGTCGACGTCGTGGCGGGCGACGTACTCGACCCGGAGGCGGTTGCCCGGACGGTGGCCGGCTGCGACGCCGTCGTGTCGACCCTCGGCGGGTGGGGCGACAACGATTCGATCGACCTCGGCGCCCGTAACGTGCTCGCCGCCATGCGTGACGAGGGGATCACGCGGATCGTCTTCATGGAAGGCTTCAACATCCCTTTCCCCGGAGACCCACGCAACGCCGGCGCGATCTTCATCGACACGATCGTACGCCTGCGCAGCCCGAGCCACGTGCGGAGCCAGCGGCGTCTTGGACTCATGCTGCAGGCGTGCGACGACCTCGACTGGACGATGGTGCGAACCCCGATCGTCCGTGCCGGGGACAGGACCGGTCGGACCGAGGTGGGAACCCTCAGGATGGGTCCACGAAGCCACGTGACGACCGGCGATCTGGCCGAGGCGCTCCTGGACGCCGTTCAGGACGGTCGGCACCTGCGCGCGGCCCCCATGGTCCGTACGGTGTGAACACCCCCCGGGGGGTGTGCTCGGCGGCGTGGGGGTCAGGTCCGCTTGATGGCGGGGAACCCATAGGTCTGGTCGAGGATCGCGGCGTCGGGTTCGTACATCCGCATGACCGGGCGGAAGTCGCCGGCCGGGCTGGGGAGCCAGTTGGCGGCTTCCTTGTCGCCGGTCGGGCGTTGGTGGCTGATCGTGATGGTGAGCGCTCCATCGTCGTCGAGGATCACGCCGGGGGTGCGGTCGCCGATCGAGTATCGGTTGATCGGGTTCTCGACCAGGTAGAAGTCCGGAACGGAGTACATCGTGAGTGACCAGAACGCGTTCACCGGTGGGGTCGGGTGCAACCGCAGGGTGTAGGTGTTCGCGCCGTTGAGCTGCTCGCCGTGGTCGTCGAGGTAGGTCATGATGTAGGCCGCTTCGTAGGGGTGGTTGCCCCAGAGCCCACCGATCGCTGCTGCGGCTCGCTCGACGATGCGCAGTTTCGGGTCGGCGATCTTGAACCGGTCGTCGTCGAGTGCTCCGACCTCGAAGAAGTCGAGGTTGTAGTCGAAGGCGTGGAAGGTCAGCTTCCAGCCGTTGACCTCGGGACTGTGGCCCGAGACCAGTGCATGGTGCAGGGTGACCTTCGCCTCCTCGAGCCCCGCCGCGAGGGCGGCTTGCTCCTCCGCCTCGAGGGCCGGGTACGGCGAGGCACCAGGGTCCGTCGTACCGAGCTGGGCAAGGCTCTCCTGAAGCTGCTTGTCACGGTCCGCCGGCGGGAACTGCTGCGACCACACGCGCAGCTTCTCCAGGAACATCACTCCATCGGGAACGGCCGGGTCGGGCGTTACGAGTCCGGTCGCCTCCGCGTCGGTGTGTACCGGGACGAGAGTCGTGGCGTCCTGCAGAGCGTGCACTGCCGGGAGGTCGTCGTCGCCCGCGACCGACCAGCGCCCGACGATAGAAGCGACCGTGGTGGGGAACCGGATCAGCGTGTGCCCGTCTTGCGCGGGACCGTCCCATCCGGGCGGGACGAGGAGGAAGTCGCCCTCCGCGGTCCCGGTGGCACGGTGGCCGACGTAGGCGAAGTTGTTGGTCCAGGCATCAACGAACTGCAGCACGTAGTAGCGACCCGCGGTGTCGGGCACATGCAGCTTGACCGGTCCGACGCTGAGGTCGAGCTGCGCCATCGAGTAGACCGTGTCGTTGTTGATCGTGACGAAGGTGTCCTGCGGGCCGGCCAGCTTGCGGGCATGGCTGAAGGAGTTGAACGGAGCGGCTGGGTTCGCACCCACCCCCTCGGTGACGTAGCGGTTCACCTGGTCGAGGTTGAAGACCAACGGGAAGCCGTACAGGTAGGCGTCGGTGACCAGGGCGGGTCGATCTGGGGAATCCATGGAACCTCTCCTCGTACGCCAGAGTGATGTGCAGGGTGTGGGCCTATGCGCCGTCGAGCCCCTGATCAGCCTCGCTGCGCGGACCACAGCGATCCTCGCCCGATTCAGGTGGACTCGAGCCCCCGCGATTCACGCGTTCTGGGTGACGCGGGTCCCCATATCGATGGCTACGTTGCGATGGTGCCAACGCTGCAGCGGTCGGAGGGTGGGTTGTGACTGGGCGTGCAATCTCGAGACGGTTGCTGGCGGCCACCGCACTGGTGCTGGGGGCGGCCACAATCGTGCTCGCTGTCGTGGTCGCGGTGGGCGAGTTCCCGCGCGGCGTCGGCCTGCTCGGCTGCGTATTGGTTGCCGGCGTGAGCGCCTGGTACGGCATTCTCCGGAGTCGGGCGCCGCGGGTGGTGGGACTGGCTGTCGCCGTTCTCGCCATCGCCCTTGCGCTGGGCATCATCGTGGTGGGCGGAGCTCCGCTCGTCGATCTACTGGTGGTGGCGGGGCTGTTGGTGACCTTGGCGGCGGCGCGCGGAGCGCTGGCTGTGCATGTGGATCTCCCTGGCGCCCCAGCACCACGTCACCCGGTGTTGTTCTTCAACCTTCGGTCCGGCGGTGGGAAGGCGGAGCGTTTCGAGCTCGCCATGGAGGCGCGTGCGCGTGGCATCGAGCCGATCGAACTGGGAGCCGGCGACGACCTCGAAGTGCTCGTCCGCGATGCGGTCGCGCGCGGTGCGGACGGGCTCGCGATGGCGGGCGGGGACGGCTCCCAGGCCATCGTCGCCGCGGTCGCCGCAGAGTTCGGGTTGCCGTACGCGTGCGTGCCCGCCGGCACCCGGAACCACTTCGCCCTCGACCTCGGCGTAGACCGCGACGATGTGGTCGGCGCGCTCGAGGCGTTCGTAGACGCTGGTGAGCGGCGGGTGGACGTCGGGGATGTCAATGGCCGCGTGTTCGTCAACAACGTCTCGCTCGGGTTGTACGCCGAGGCCGTTCAGCGCGAGGGCTACCGTGACGCCAAGATCCGCACCCTGCTCGACACCGTGCCAGAGGCCCTCGGCCCGGGCGGTGACGAGGTCGCCATGCGATGGCGCGGGCCAGGAGGCCACGAGCACCGCGGAGGCGCCGCGGTGCTGGTATCGAACAACCGCTACCGGCTCGGCCGCGCGATCGGCTCAGGCACACGTCCGCGCATCGACGACGGATTGCTCGGCATCACCGTCGTCGGTGCCGTCTCGTGGCGCGACGACGAGGGCCGTGCGTTGCAGCGGCCGTGGCGCGAGTGGTCGGCGCCGACGTTCAGGGTCGATGCAGAGCGGCCGGTCGCCGCCGGCATCGACGGCGAGGCGCTGGTCCTGGAACCGCCTCTGCACTTCCGCATCCGGCCAGGCGTACTTCGCGTTCGCGTGGCCCGCAAGCACCCGGGCGCGTCACCCTCAGCGACCCTTCCCGACGGCATCTGGGCCGGGGTTGTCGAGCTGGCGAGAATCGCGCTCGGCCGAGATCAGAGATCCGCAACGTCAACACAAGGAGATCAACATGGACCTGATGGAAGTCACGGAACGGGCCAGGCTGCGTCGTGAGGACGCTGCGGCTCGCCTACATGCCTTGGCCGACGCGCTCGCCCGCAACAACGAGATCGAGTTCGAACGAGAAGGACTGCGCTTCAAGGTGCACGTCCCCGACGAGGTCGACTTCAAGCTGGAGGTCGAGATCGGCGACGACGAGCGCGAGCTGGAGGTCGAGCTGAAGTGGTGACAGGAGCAGGTGGCATGCCCGACTGAAGCGTCCCGCCGGCGTCAGAGCCGGTCGAGGAACTGCTGGCCGAGGCGGGCACAACCCCCGCGTGGGCGGTCTGCGCCCTGCGACGTCTGGGCAGCTACGACCGTGCCGGGTACCGATCTCTGGCGGGGCTCTCCACGCCGCTGCTGGACGCGCCGTTGAGGTGGATGTCCGACTTCGCGAACCACTCCAAGCCGTGGTTCCTCTTCGCCGGCTTCCTCGCGCTCGTCGGCGGGCGCGAGGGGCGACGTGCCGCGCTCACCGGACTCGCGGCTGTCGGCGCCGCGTCCCTGGTGGTGAACCAACCCATGAAACGCGCCTGCGTACGCGCCCGTCCCGACTGGGATGCTCTCCGGGTCCCGCAGCAGCGCCGGGTGCGGATGCCGTCCTCGGCGTCGTTTCCATCGGGCCACTCCGCGTCGGCGGCCGCTTTCGCGGTTGCGGTCGGCGACCTGCTGCCGGCGCATCGGCTGCCGTTGCGGGCCGCGGCCTCGATCGTGGCGATCTCCCGCGTGTACACGGGGGTGCACTACCCGAGCGACGTTCTCGTCGGAGCGGCGGTGGGCGCCCTGCTCGGGCGGTTGGCGTCGCGTACGGTGCGCCGCCTGGGTGTGCCCGACGCCGACTAGCGATCTACTGCAGCGCCGCGGTCAGTCTCATCACGTTGTCCAGGTACGCCGCGCCGCGGGAACGTGTCAGCCAGTCCTCGAGGAGCAACTCCTTGGAGATCGACCGGTAGTGGTCCTCGACCTTGCGCATCTCGGTGACGACCTCGGGTCCGAGAAGCATCAACGAGACCTCATAGTTCAGCCCGAAGGAACGCATGTCCATGTTGCTCGATCCCAGAACCGCGACGTCGTCGTCGACACTGAAGAACTTCGAGTGCAGGATCGCCGGCGCCGGGTACAGATAGATTCGTACGCCCGCGCGCAGCAACGCCTCGTAGTAGGAGCACTGGGCGTGGTAGACCATGAACTGGTCTCCGGCCTCGCTCACGAACAGCTCGACCTCGACGCCTCGTTGAGCGGCCGTGGTGATGGCGTACAGGAGCGACTCGTCGGGCACGAAGTAGGGACTGGTGATCGACAGCCGGCGTTGTGCCGAGTACAGCAACAGCGTGAACACGCGCAGGTTGTTCTCCGTCGAGAAACCCGGCCCGCTCGGGATCACCTGCGCCTCGATCTCGCCGGCCGGGGTCGGTACCGTGCCGAGCTCGTCGATCAGCTTGACCTCCGTCTCGCTGTACCAGTCGGTGCAGAAGAGCAGGTTGAGAGCGCTGACCGCCGGTCCTTCGACGCGGGCCACCAGTTCCTTCCACTCACGGCCCAGCTTGTGGTTCGCGGGCTTGTTGTATCCGGGCTCGATCAGGTTCTGCGAGCCGGCGAACGCCACCATCCCGTCGATCACCAGGATCTTGCGGTGGTTGCGCAGGTCCGGCCGGCGTTTGAACGGTGCGATCGGCAGCATCGGGTGCCACTCGATGCCGGATGCGTCCAGCCGGGCGGTGAACTCCTTGTACCCCGGGATGCCCTTGGATCCGAGGTGGTCGAAGAGCAGGCGGACCGTCACCCCGCGATCGACGGCACGCGCCAGCGCCTCGTAGAAGGGGCCGGTCACGTCGTCCCACGCGGTGATGTAGAACTCGACGTGCACCCAGGTGGTGGCCTTGTCGATCTCGGCGGTCATCGCCGCGATGGACTCGGTATAGACCGAGAAGAGGTCGACCCGGTTGCCGGGCGTCACCGGCTGCGCGCCCAGGTTGCGGCTCAGCGTTGCCACCGAACGTACGTACGCCGGTCCGGGGAAGTCGCTCTCGAGCGTGGGCACGTGCGCCGTTCGCTCCGCCACGCGCGCGTTGACCTCGGCCTGCTGTTCGTTGCGACGGCGCCCGAGCTTGGTTCGCCCCAGGACGAGGAAGATCACCCATCCGAAGAGCGGCAGGACCAGGATCAGGAGCAGCCAGGCCATGCCGCTGGACGGTCGCCGGTTCTTGGGCACCACACCCAACGCGACGATCTTCAACGCAAGGTCGATCAGGTAGAGGGAAACGGCGATCCATGTGGCCATGCTCGGAAGTCTGGTGCCCGCCCGGCCGCGCGTCCTCACCCAACATGCGTGAAGACTGACGCTCTGGCCAGCCCAGGGCGAGTGCTCAGCAGGTTTCCTGGACGTCCGTGATGAGAGTCCGTACGTCGCTGCCAAACGTGGAGAGCGCGGTCGCGGCGGCGCTCAGAGTGGCGGCGGAAGCGCTCGCCTTGGCCGCGTCGACGCTCTCGGTGAGCGCGTCGAAGCTGGCCTGGACGGTGTCGATCTGGCTGGAGAACTCGGTCTTCGCGTCGGACTTGACGTCGGACAGATCCGACCCGATGGCAGTGAGTCCGCTCTCCAGGTCGCCCAACGCGCCCGAGGAGGACACGTCGATGTCCCGCACCTCGTCGACCGACGTCTGGAGGTCGTCGACGGAGCTGCACACAGCGGCTTGGTCCTCGCCGCACCCGGTCAGCGATGTGGCCAGCGCCAGTGTCAGAGCGGCGATGGGGATGAGCTTCATGGTGGCTCCTTCGATGGGTGCGGCCCCTGAACGATGTGGGGCCCATCATTCGCGGGGACGGGTCCGCCTTCGTCACACAGAAGACGTGAACATCGTCGACCGGGGCCTCGGTCTCCCCGGCGAGCGCGCTTCACCAGATCTGCATGATGCGGACTGAACCGCGGTGCGGGTGAATGAGGCGTACGGACGGCGAATCGAAGGGTCGCGGTCAACTCAGAACGAGCCGGAAGGATGGTCCGGAGTGCACTACGCCGATCGACTCCACCGCTTGGCCATCAACCAGACGGACTGGTCCGAAGACCCCACCTACGCGGCCGACGAAGCGTGGCTCGAACCCACGCTGGATGCCCGAACCCTGGCTCTGGTCCGACTGGCCGCACTGGTTGCGGTCGGGGGTGAGGTCCCCTCCTACGGCGCCGCCGCAGACGCTGCCGTCGACGCCGGCGCGAGCGCTGCCGAGGTCGTCGACGTACTGGTCGGTGTCCTTCCCGTCATCGGTACGGCACGCGTGGTCGCAGCCGCTCCCCGGCTGGCGATGGCGCTCGGATATGACACCGACGCGCTCGAGCAGGAGCACCCGGCCGGGACAGGAGATCCCCATGAAGCACGCCTCCACCACCGCCCCTAGCGAGCTTCGGGCCCGATCGTTCGCCTGGACCCTGCTGATGGGTGTCGCCGCGCTGACGATCGCGCTGGCCGGGGTGAGATCCGTCGCCGACATCATCGGGCCGGTCCTCATGGCTGTGGTCATCACGATCACGTTGCACCCGATCCGCGTGTGGCTGGAACGGGGACGGCTTCCGGGGTGGGCGATCTCAGTTCTCATGCTGGCCGCGGCAGTCCTTCTGCTCTCGGTCTTCGCATTGGCCCTGATGGTGTCGGTCGCCCAGCTGGCCGCCCTGGTGCCCGCGTACGCCGACCAGATCGCGGACGGTGTCGCGAACGCCGGGAACACCTTGCGGGACGCGGGGGTCAAGCAGGAGCAGATCGACGCCGTGGTGAACGCGTTCGACCCGGGCCAGATCATCGACGTGGCCATGTCGGTGCTCTCCGGCACCCTCGGCCTGGTCACCGATCTGTTCTTCCTGATCACGGTGCTGCTGTTCATGGCCTTCGACACCGACTCCACGCGCCGTAGCCTGAAGGGCTTGGGTGACCGGTTTCCCGACCCGGTCGCCGCACTGGACAGCTTCGCCCACGGCACCCGCAACTACATGGGTGTCTCGGCAAGCTTCGGGCTGGTCGTCGCCGTCATCGACGGGGTCGCCCTGTACCTGCTGGACGTCCCCGGAGCCTTCGTGTGGGCCGTGCTGGCATTCGTCACCAACTTCATCCCGAACGTCGGGTTCATCATCGGCGTCATCCCACCAGCCCTCATCGCCCTGCTCGACGGCGGGCTGGGCCTGATGATCACCGTCATCCTCGTCTACTGCGTCATCAACTTCGTGATCCAATCCATCATCCAGCCTCGTGTGGTGGGCGACTCGGTCGGTCTCTCGCCGACGTTGACGTTCCTCTCGCTGGTCTTCTGGACCTGGGTGATCGGACCGGTCGGCGCACTGCTCGCCGTCCCGTGCACTCTGCTCACCAAGGCCCTCTTGGTCGAGGCCGACCCGCGCGGCAGGTGGGCCCTGCCCCTGATCTCAGGGAAGCCGGACACAGAGCCGGGGCCGGAGCAGTCCCGCCCGGCCGAGCTTCAGCCTGAGGGAACGCCAGAATGAGATCGGCATGGACTCGAACGACGGAACTCCGTCCTCGGACAGCCAGACAGGCCCAGCCGCCGAGCCGGCCGAGGATGCAGCCCGGGCCCGCGCCGAAGCCGCCCTGGGGCGTATGCCGTTCGGGTTGCAGCGGCGCCTGGGATGGCTGCTCGACAGGCGGCCGGGACGGATGTTCCTGCGGGCGGCCGCGGGGCTCCGCCGGATCGAGGTGTTCGACCGGTCGATGACCATCGCGGCCCAGTTCTTCACCTCCGTACTCCCGGTACTCATCCTGATCGCCGCCCTGGGCTCGAACAGCGACAGGTTCACCGACGCGATCGAGATGCCGGAACAGTCCCGGCAGGTACTCGAGGGCGCCGTCGACAGCGGTGGTGCAGCGTTCGGCATCGTCGGAGCCATCTTCGTGCTCGTCTCGGCGACCAGCCTGTCTCGCGCGCTGACCCGCGCCTTCGCGGCGATCTGGGGACTTCCGCGCCCACCGACCAGACTGCGGTCAGCCTGGCGGTGGCTGGCCGTCGTCCTGGTCTTCGCGCTCTCCCTGGTCGTCGTCCGTGCGGCCGGCGAGCCCCTCGGCTCTCTCCCCCCTCGTGAGCTGTGGCCACGGGTGGTCTCGTTCACCTGGGACGTCGCCGTCGCGGCGTTCATCCCCTGGGCGCTGCTCGCCGGCGCCGTTCGCGCCCGGATGCTGATGCCGGGTGCGCTGCTGTTCGCTCTCCTGATGATCACAGTTCGCCCCGCCACCCAGGCATGGCTCCCCGGGGCGCTCGAGGCAAGCGCCGACCGGTACGGATCCATCGGCGTCGCCTTCACCTACCTGACCTGGCTCTACGTCGCCTCCTTCTGCTTCCTCACGACCGCGCTGGTGGGCCAGGTGTTCGCGACCGAACCCGGATTGCTCGGTCGACGCGTCCGGCGGTGATGAGGCCCTCAGCCCCGCTGAGCCACGATCCGCCCGTCGGCGACCGCACGACGCAGCGCTGCGTAGTCCCGCTCGTTCTGGTCGGCGTACGCCTCGGCGAACGTCGAGACCGCCCGATCGAACCGATCACCAGAGCCGAGATAGCTCGCGATGGCGACCGGGTCACCGGAGCGCGCATGAGCCCTTGCCAGCGTCGACCCACAAATCCGGGCGTAGCCGGTCATGGAAGTGGGGTCCATCGCCTCCACGATCGCCGAACCCTTGCCGTCCCACAGTTGCCGGACGATGAAGTCTCGCTCGACGCCGTCGAACCCTTTCGCCTTCACCCAGCCGAGCATCACGTCGCTCGCGGACTGCATCAGTCGCTGCCCCTCGACGACCCGCTGACCGTGGCTGGTGTACGCGCTCTTGCCGAGGAAGGGTTCCAGGACCGATGCCTGGGCCTCCTTGGCCTGGAGGAACAGCGGGTCCTGGTCGTCGTTGCCGACCAGCAGCACGATCCAGGAGCGGGTGCCGACGCTGCCCACCCCGACCACCTTGCGTGCGGCGTCGGTGAAGCGGAACCCCTCGAGGAGGTGCCGATAATCCCCACGCAGGGTCCGGCGGTAGGTGCGCAGGAGGCCATGGAGTGTGTCTTCGACCTCCTGGACCTCCTTGTCGGGCATCAGGTCCTGGACCCTCACGATCGTCGGAGGATCGTTGATCAGGCGCGGGCGTCCATCCACGATCTCCACGAGCTTGGAGAAGGCCTTGATGCTGTTCTTCGACTGGGCCTTGGCCACGTTCTTGCGGAAGCGCTTGAGGTGCTTGGCCTTGACCTGCGAGCTCATCACGGCTTCCAGCTCGTCCACGTCCAAGCGGGCGTACCACACGTCGAGCTTGCGCATCTGTGCCAGATCCTGCATCGCCTCTCGGTAGGACGATGCGGCGGCCAGGTTGACGGCCCTGCGCTCGGCATCGTCGAACTCACGATCACGCCCCGCGACCGCGAAGCTCGCCACCATTCGCTTGACGTCCCACTCGAAAGGGCCCGGCAAGGTCTCGTCGAAGTCGTTGAGGTCGAAGACCAGGCGCCGGTCCGGTGCTGCGAACGACCCGAAGTTCGACAGGTGCGCGTCGCCGCACAGCTGGACCTTCAGGTCCGTGCGCGGCGCACTCGCCAGATCTGCCGCCATCAGGTAGGCGGAACCACGGTAGAACGTGAACGGGGACGCCAGCATCCTGCCGTAGCGGAGCGGCACGAGCTCTTGCACCCGACTGGCACCTTGCTCCTCGAGGAGGCCGACAGGGTCGGCCCGGTCGGGCGCCGGCTGCCACTCGCCGTGCACCGACCGCGGGAGCTCCGCTCGCGCCCCTTGGCCCAAGGAAGCGCGCTCCGCCAGCGTGAGGTAATGGGATCTACGTGCCCGGGTCCTGATCGCGCTCATCAGTCCATGTCACCTCACACGCCCGCCATCGGCATCACGCAGCCTGTGTGACGCGTCGGCGGCTGCGTGATGCCGATGACGCGCCTAGGGCAGTTCGACGCGCCGCGACGCCTCCGTCTGGACGACGGACGAGTCAACCGCTCGACCAGCCGCGATGAGGCCGAGCCAGACCACCATCAGGGGGAACGCGGTGATGGCCAACGGAGCCTCGCCAACCACTGGCGCAGTGACCGCGTGAACGGCAAGGCTGGCGCCGAGCAGGGTCCCCGTCACCCGCGCAGCAGGTCGCAACCCACCAGAAGCGTTGACGATCCAGACGGCGGCCGCGATGTGCACGCCCAAGCGAAACGCCCACACGATGTCGTCATCCAGGCCGTTGATGCCAGCGACGTTGAGCGCGGTGTCACAGAAGATCCAGACGTATCCCGCGGCCTTCGCCCAGTCCGGCGCCGGCAGCGCGACGACAAGTGGCACAAGAGCCAGGTGGTAGACGACGCCGGAGAGGTCGCCCGCATAGGTCTGCCCGGCCCCCGTCAGGACGAACATGCCGACCCAGCCCAGGGCCGAGACCGCCGCAAATGCGCGAGCTCGCGTGGAGAGGTAGATCGATTCCATGGCGCAGGTCCCTTCGTCCGGGGCCAGACGGCGTCGGCCCTGGCGATAAATTTACACCGACTGTAAGTTTACGGCAACTAGACGCTTGTATGCTTGAACCATGGTTGAGCACGCACCCGCAAAGGCTTCGGGTCCGACTGGGCTGCGAGAGCGCAAGAAGCGGGAGACGCGCCAGCACATCTCGAACACCGCGACGGCCCTGTTCCTGGAGCATGGGTTCGACCAGGTGCGGGTGGCGGACGTGGCCGCTGCGTGCGACGTGTCGGAGAAGACGGTCTACAACTACTTCGCGAACAAGGAGTCGCTGGTGTTCGACCGCGAACCCGCGATGGCCGCGCTGATCCGCGAAGCGCTCGGCCCGGACGGCGTGGGGAAGACCCCGGTGGAAGCGATCGTCGAGGTGATCGGCAAGGAGATCGAACTCCTGTTTGCGCAGCGAGAGGGGGACGACAGCGACTTCCAGCGCGTCTCCCGCTTCCTCGACATGATCGAGGAGTCCCCTTCTCTGCGAACCGCGCAACGTGACCTCATGGACCACCTTGCACAAGTCGCTGCATCAGCCATGGCGCACCGTGCGGGACTGGACCCCTTGGACCCGGAACCTCAAGCGGCAGCCAGTGCGCTCATCGGCATCTGGTCGGTGTCGATGCGCGCCCTCCGGCGCGAGGCTTCCAACGCCGACGGCCCGTCCGGAGCCCGCGCCGCCGTCCTGGCGGACACCCGAAGAGCTGCCCGGCTCATCGGCGCCGGACTCGCCTCGTTCGCCACGACGGCAAGGGATCAGTAGTACCAGGGGTACGGCGACCAGTCGGGCTCGCGCTTCTCCAGGAACTGGTCGCGGCCCTCCTGGGCCTCGTCCGTCATGTACGCCAGGCGGGTGGTCTCACCGGCGAACATCTGCTGGCCGACGAGACCATCGTCGAGGAGGTTGAAGGCGTACTTCAGCATCCGCTGGGCCGTGGGCGACTTGCCGTTGATCTTGCGGCCCCACTCGAGCGCGACGTCCTCGAGCTCGGCGTGCGGGACGGCGCGGTTGACGGTGCCCATGCGTACGCCGTCCTCGGCCGAGTACTCCTCGGCGAGGAAGAAGATCTCGCGGGCGAACTTCTGGCCGACCTGGCGGGCGAGGTAGGCGGAGCCGTAGCCACCGTCGAAGCTCCCGACATCGGCGTCGGTCTGCTTGAAACGCCCGTGCTCGGCGCTCGCGATCGTCAGGTCGCACACCACGTGGAGGGAGTGGCCGCCGCCGGCGGTCCAGCCGGGGACGACGCAGATGACGACCTTGGGCATGAAGCGGATCAGTCGCTGGCACTCCAGGATGTGCAGCCGGGCGAGCTTGGCCTTGTCGATCGGGGTGGGCTCCTCCGCGCCGGTCCGGCCGGCGGCGTACGCCTCGGTCTCCTCGTACTGGTAGCCGGCCTTGCCGCGGATGCGCTGGTCGCCGCCGGTGCAGAAGGAGTGCTTGCCGTTCTTGACCGAGGGGCCGTTGCCGGTGAGGAGGACGCAGCCGACGTCGGCGGAGATCCGGGCGTGCTCCAGCACGCGGAGGAGCTCGTCGACGGTGTGCGGGCGGAAGGCGTTGAGTACGTCGGGGCGGTCGAAGGCGATGCGTACGGTGCCGTGCTCCTTGGCCCGGTGATAGGTCAGGTCGGTCAGATCCTCGAAGCCGGGGACCTCGTCCCAGCGGCTCGGGTCGAACGTGTCGGAGACTCCTTCGATGGCGCTCATGAGGGTGAGGCTATCCGGGCTCGGAATAGCCCGCGTCCCCGGCTGTTGTAGTGAGCATGACCGAACTGCAAGGTGAATATGTCCCGAGCACGGCCGACTGGGTGCGCGAGCAGGTTGCCGCGTTCGAGGCCTCCGACGGCGCCGAGGCCAACGTCCTCGAGCGCGATGGCAAGCCGATCATCCTGATCACCAACCGCGGGGCGAAGACCGGCGCGATCCGCAAGACCCCGCTGATGCGCGTCGAGCGCGACGGCCGCTACCTCGCCGTGGCGTCGCTGGGTGGCAGCGACAAGAACCCCGCCTGGGTCGCCAACTTCCGCAAGTACCCCGACACGGTGCTCCAGGACGGCGGCACCAAGAAGGCGTACGTCGCCCGCGAGCTCTCCGGGGCCGAGCGTGACGAGTGGTGGGACTACGCCGTGAAGACCTGGCCGACGTACGGCGAATACCAGCCCAACACGTCCCGGATCTTCCCGCTCTTCCTGCTGGAGCCGGCAGGCGTTTAGCTCGCCAGTTGACGGGTGTGTAACCGGGACAGTGCCACGGCTGTCGGTTCGCGACGCTAGGGTCGTGGCCATGCCGTTCCTGCTACGCGTCGAGCTGCCCGACATCCCGGGTTCCCTCGGTCGCCTCGCCTCCGCCATCGGTGAAGCCGGTGGCGATATCGAGGCGATCGAGATCGTCGAGAAGAACAAAGTCGACGGGAGAGCTGTCGACGATGTGCTCCTCGAGACCCAACCGGGAACGATGCCGGACTCCATCGTGTCGGCGTGCAACGAGCTCGACGGCGTCCACGTCGTCTGGATCTCCCGCTACGCCGCCGGCGGCAACCTCTTCCTCGACCTCGAGGCCGTCGAGGACCTCACCGAGAACGCCCTCGAGGCGCTCGACCGGCTCGTGGACGTGCTGCCGCTGACCTTCCGTGCCGACTGGGCCATCCGCGTCCACCGCGTCAAGGGCATCAGCCGCGCCACCGACGGCTCACCCGAGAACGTCCCCTTCATCGAGCTCGACCGCCCCGAGCGGATCGAGGTCGAGGGTGAGGACGAGAACATGTTCGCCGGCGCCCGCATCGACGGCAACGAGATCGTCATCATCGGCCGCCGCGGCGGCCCCGACTTCCTCGACTCCGAGCTCGCCCGCCTCGGCCACCTCGCCTCCCTCGCCACCTCCATCGCCCGGTCCTGACGCAGCTCAGTGCCCGAGGCGCTGGCGGAGGCCGGAGGCGCGCTGGGCTCGGCGGGTGATCGCGGCGGCGACGGCGTCGGCGGTGCCGACGATGCGTACGCGCTCCTGGGCCCGGGTCACCGCGGTGTAGAAGAGCTCGCGGGTGAGCAGGGGCGAGTCGTCGGGCGGGAGCAGGACGGTGACGGACCTGGCCTGGCTGCCCTGAGACTTGTGGACGGTCATCGCGTGCAGGGTCTCGATGTCACCGAGCCGTGAGGGCGCGTACGTCGCACCGCCCGCGATGGCGACGCGGAGGTCGCCGCCGGCGTCGGTGTAGGTGACCCCGGTGTCGCCGTTGAAGAGACCGAGGCCGTAGTCGTTGGCGGTGACGAGGACCGGCCGGCCCGGATAACACTCGTGACCCCAGCCGATGCCGAGCGGCTCACCGGTGGTCTCGGCGAGGCCGCGCTCGATCTGCCGGTTCCAGTGGGCGACACCCCACGGCCCGTCGCGGTGGGCGCAGAGAAGGCGCGACTCGTCGAGCATCCGTACGCAGCGCTCCGCGTCGCCCGCGAGGGCAGCCTCGTGAAGAGCCGCGGCGTGAGCGACCAGGCCGCGCTCGACCTCCGCCACCCGGGCCTCGTTGGCAGGGTCGACGAGCTCGACCGCGGGGTCGCCGGACTTCAGCACGTCGAGCGCCGCATCCGCGTCGCCGACCCGCAGCGCCTCGGCGAGGGCGCCGATCGCGCCACCGAAGCGATGGGTGATGCGGAGCGCGGCGACGGCGTCGGGCGAGCGCACCGCGAGGCCGGCGACGAGGTCGGAGAGCACCGCGCCGGCCTCGACGCTCGCCAGCTGGTCGGGGTCGCCGACGAGGATCAGCCGCGCCTCGGGACGTACTGCCTCGAGGAGCCGGGCCATCATCGTCAGCGAGACCATGCTCGTCTCGTCGACGACGATCACGTCGTGCGGAAGGCGGTTGGTGCGGTGGTGCTTGAACCGCGTCGACGAGCCGGGTCGCCAACCGAGCAGCCGGTGGAGGGTCGATGCGGTCAGGCCGTAGAGCCGGGCGCGGTCGTCATCGGTGAACTGCGACGCCCGCTGGGCACCCTCGACCGCCTCCTGCAGCCGCGCGGCCGCCTTGCCGGTCGGCGCGGTCAGCGCAACCCGCAGCGGGACCTGGGACTGCTCGGTGAGCAGCGCCAGCAACCCGGCGACCGTTGTGGTCTTGCCGGTGCCGGGACCGCCGGTGAGCACCGTCGTCGACTGCCGGGCGGCGGCGAGCGCGGCGGCACGTTGCTCGGCATACCCCTCGCCCGGGAAGAGCCGGGCCGCCGTCGCCTCCAGCAGGGCCTCGTCGGCCACCGGTCGCGGCGAGGCCAGCCGGGCGAGCAGGTCATCGCGTACCTGTCCCTCTTCGCGGTGATAGCGGTCCAGGTAGAGCAGGCCGTCCTCGACCTGCACCAGGGACTGCGCCGCCAGCGGACTGTCGGCGACGGCGTCCAGCCAGCCGGTAGCAGCCGGCCACGGCAAGGTCTCCTCGGTCTCCCGCAGCGCGGTCAGATCGACGCAGACCGATCCGTGCCGAACCGCGCGGACTGCCAGCGCCACCGCCAGTCGCACCTCGTCGCGCTCCTCTCCGGCCAGCGCGGCGGCTCGGGTCGCGACGTGTACGTCCGCCGCGGTCAGCACACCCTCGCGGTTGAACGACGCGAGCAGGCCAGTGGCGGACCGGGCCAGCCGTGCGTCGAAGGGGTCCTCGGACTCCCAGCGCTCGATCATGAGGCCACTCCATCCGGAAGAGTTCCGTCCAGCAGGTCGGACAGCGCGACCGCGAGGGACGCGGGCGGCTGCCAGGTGAAGACGCCGGTCGGGATGCCGTCGACGACGGGGGTGTCTGGGCCGAGCATCCCGCGCACGTAGAGGTAGAGCACGCCACCGAGATGCACCTCGGGGTCGTACCCGGGCAGGCGCCAGCGCAGGAAACGGTGCACGACCGCGGAGTAGAGCAGCGCCTGCAGCGGGTAGTGGGAGTGCAGCATCGCCTCGGCGAGCTTCGGCTGGGTGTAGTCCATCGCTTCCACGCCCAGGAAGTTGGTCTTGTAGTCGACCACCACGAACCGGCCGCTCGGCAGCCGCAGCACCACGTCCACCGAGCCGGTCAGATAGCCCCGCAGCGACTGGTCGCCCAGCGGCGGAGCCTCCAGCCGGTCGGCGTACGTCAGCATCGGGTCGTCCGCCGGAAGGTGCGCCCGTAGCAACGGGGCGAGGTCGCGCAGGCGTACGTCCGGCGCGCCGGGCGCGTGAGTGTCGCCGCCCGCCAACGGAATCTCGAAGTCGAGCTCGCGCAGCCGGTCGCGCAATGGGATCTCGGCCAGCGTCAGCCCATCTGCGAGCGGGCCGAGCGAGGTCAGGTTGAGCGGCAGGATCGCGGTCGCGAGGTCCTCGGCCGAGGCCGGCACCGGCCACCAGCGGAGCTGCTCGCGGGTCCTCGTCAGCAGCTCTTCGCCCAGGTCAGAGGCCTGAGGGTCGGTGTGCTCCAGGACCGCGTGGACCAGCGACCCGAAGCCGGCGCCCTTGGGCAGCTCGGCCATCGGCGAAAGAAGTTCCTCCTCCGCGGGAGTCTCGACGAGATCGACGTCCTCGGCGATGGGCTCGTCGTCCTTGCCCTCGACCTCCGGCTCCGAGGTCGCCGCGACGCCCTCGTCGACCCGGATGAGCCCCGAGTAGGACGTACGCCGCCACTCCGCGTCCACCTCGCGGGTGAACGGCCGCGCGGCGAGCCTGCCGGGCGGCGCTTCTCGCACCGGCGGCGCTGTTGTCACCGGCACCGCTTCCTCGGCCACCGGACCGCCGTGGCGCGCGACATTGCTCAGCAGACTTGCCGCGTCCTCGTCGCTCGGCACAGCGATGTTGTCAGGAACCGCCGCTTGGCCAGGACCTCGCCCGAACAGCAGCCGGTGCAGTCCGCCGGTGGCCGTGTTGGCCGTCGGCGCCCACCACGCGACGACCTGCGACTGCGCCCGGGTCAGCGCGACGTACAGATCTCGCAGCTCCTCCCCCAGCTCCTCGGCCTGGTGTCTGGCCAGGTGCTGGGCCCACTGCGCGCCGGTCCGGGAGACGTCGATCGTCCGCTGCCCCGAGGCGTCGTGGAACCGGGCGACCTCCGGGTCGCGCACGAAGAAGTCGTAGGCGAAGGGCAGGTAGACGATCGGGTACTGCAGGCCCTTGGACCCGTGCACCGTGACGATCTGCACCGCTGCGGCGTCCGAGTCGAGCCGCCGCGGTCGCTCGGCGGCGGCAGAACGCCGGCGCTCGTCACGGAACCAGGCGAGCAGCGCCGGCAGTCCGAGCGAGTCGCGCACCGAGATGTCGTGGAGCAGCTGCCCCAGATGACGTACGTCGGTGAGCAGCCGGTCCCCGTCGGTGCGCCGCAGCACGCGCGCGGTGAGACCGCGCTCCTCCGCCGCCTCGATCAGGGCGGCGACGCCTCGGCCACGCAGCAGCAGCGCCCAGCCGCGCAGCGTGTCGGCGATGCGCGAGGTCAGCGCCTCGCCGCCCGCGTCGAGCTCGGTCGCGGTGTAACCGAAGAACACGCTCAGCCCGGCTGCCCGCACCAGCGGCGTCCGGTGGGGTGAGTCGAGCGCCTGCAACAGCGCGAGCCAGTCCTCGCCGGCGGGAGTCAGGAAGACGTCACCGCCGCCGGCCATCACCGCCGGGATGCCGTGCTCCTGCAGCACGCGCTGGACGAGCAGCCCGTGGGAGCGCACCGCGACGATGACTGCGACGTCCCCGGCCTTGACCGGAGCATCGCACCACGTGGCCCCGGAGCCGAGCAGCTCGGCGATGTCACCGGCGAGGTCCCGGGCGATGTGGGTGCGCGCGTCACCGGCGGTGATCATCTTGCCGCGGGTGAGCTTGAAGCCGCGGCGCGCGACCCTTCTGATCCGGAACGGTGAGGGATTCGGGGCCCCGACCAGCCGGGACCCGGAGTGATGGGCCTTCACGTCGTGGACGACGATCTCGGGAGAGCCCAGCGCCGCGCCTCGCAGGACCACCTGGAGCCGCTCGACCAGCGGGGCGTCGCTGCGCCAGTTGGTGTCGAGCGTCGCCTGCGTCTCGGCGGCTCGGGCGGCGGTCAGGTAGGTGAAGACGTCGCCACCACGGAAAGCGTAGATCGCCTGCTTCGGGTCACCGATGAGCACGAGCGTGGCGTGGCCCTCGAAGGCCCGGGAGACCACCTGCCACTGCACCGGGTCGGTGTCCTGGAACTCGTCGACCAGGACGATCCGCCACCGCTGTCGCATCCGCGCCCGCGCCGGCGCCGACGGGTCCTCGAGCGCGACCGCGAGCCGGGAGAGCAGGTCGTCGTAGGACAGGACGCCGCGCATCTGCTTGCGCCGGTCGACCTCGTCCCGCACCGCCTCGGCGAACCGCACCCGCGCGCCCGCGACCGGGTCCTCGGCCGGCGCCGGGGCAAGCACCGACTGCGGGTCCTCGACCGCGGTGCGCGCCAGGCTCAGTGCATCGTCGCGGTCGAACGGCGGTCGCTCCCGAGCCTCGCCGAACCACTTCAGATAGAGGTCGTCGACGACCTCCACGACCAGCTCGTCGAGCGACTCGACCAGCTCGGCACCGGCGTCGGTGTCGCCGGCCACCCCCAGCGAGCGCAGCACGAGTTGGCAGAACTGGTGGGTCGTCGCGATCGTCGCGCCGTCGAAGGAAGCGAGTGCGTCGCGCACGCGCTCGTGGCGTACCCGGATCTCTTCGTCGGACACGTCCAGCAGCAGCTCGAGGTGGGCGTCGAGCGGGGTCGGACGCTGCCCGGCGACGGCGGCCGCGAAGGCTCGCTCCGCCTCGACCAGGTGGGAGCGCACCCGGTCGCGCAGCTCCTGGGAGGCGGCGCGGCCGAAGGTGATCGCCAGGATCTCGTCGAGCGTCGCCTCGCCCTCTACGACGTAGCGGGTGACCAGGGCACCGATGGTGAACGTCTTTCCGGTGCCGGCCGACGCCTCGATCAGCGTGGTGCCGGTCGGGAGGGGACCGGTCAGGTCGAATCCGTCCATCACCAGCTCCCCTGCTCGGCCTTGAGCAACGGCGACCAGACCCGCATCGCAAGCGCGCCGAAGCGGGTCGTCTCCCCGTCGAACTCCTCGCCGGCCTCCGGCGGGTCACCGAGCCCGGGGATCCCGGATCCCTTGCCCCAGGCCCTCACCTGCTCCACATCGGACTCCTCGCCCTCGAACCGTCCGTCCTTCCAGTCCCAGCCGGCCTTGTAGAGCGCGTCGTCGGGGCTCGCCTGGGTCCGGCGCTGGCGAGCGTAGGTCAGCGAGGTCTTCAGCGGAATCGGCAGCGGCGCGGAGAGCCCCCGGTCGCGCAATCGCACCAGGTCACGCAGCACATCGACCGCGGTGTGGTCGAGCGGCCCGAGCTGGGAGAGCCCGTACGGCGTACGCGACCGGGAGTTGCCCGGCCGACCCAGCGTCCAGGCGCTCCAGGCCCGGTCCTCGTCGGAGGCGGCCAGCGCGACCAGCTGCACCCACGACTCGATCCGCTGCTTGGCGCCCAGGCGGGAGTACGTCACCGGAGCCAGCCGGTCGCCGTAGACCTGTGGGACGGTGCCGGTCAGGCGCCGCCCGTCACCGAGGTCGACCTCGACGTCGACGGCCCGCGCCTGCCCGGTGGAGATGCCCGCCTGCCGCACCCGCAGCGCCTCGGCCGCGATCGGCTTCGCCTTGGTGATCACGTCGGTGAGGATGCGCCAGCCCAGCCACTTCGGAGGCAGTACGCCGCGCCGCCACTCCTGCTGGGTCGCCTGCTCCTCAGACATCCCTGCCAGCAGGTCGTGGAGCAACCGGTCGCCCACCGACCACTGCCCCAGGCCGTCGAGCTCGACCGGCAGACCGTCGGAGAGCGGGTCGTCATCACGCGGCAGCGCCAGGTCCAGCCGGTCGCGGAAGAACGCGCGCACCGGCGCGCGGTAGAAGGCCAGCAGCTCCTCGAGCGTCAGGTCTCCGGCGGCGGCCGGTGCCAGCGGGCCGGGCAGGAACTCCGGCGGCTCGACGCGGTCGGAGACCGCGGCGAGAGCGCCGGCCTCGGCGGCCTTGTCGAAGGAGAAGGAGTGTCCGGGGACCAGCACCCCGGGCGTCAGGTTGCGCGGGTCGAACGGCTGCAGCGGGTGCCTGGTCGTCACGACCTCCTTGACCGGCCTGCCATCAGCGGAGACGGCGGTCGCGTCCAGCGTGTCCAGCAGTTCCCCCAGCGGCACTGCGGGCGGCCGCGGCTGGCCCGAGTACTCGTTGGCGCCCGTGTAGGTCACCACCAGCGTCTCGGTCGCGGCAAGCAGCGCGTCGAGGAACAGCTGCCGGTCCTCGCTGCGCAGGTCGCGCTCCCCGGTCTGCGGGTCGCGGGCCAGCAGGTCGTCGCCGTCGGTGATCCCGACCCTCGGGAACACCCCGTCGTCCATGCCGAGCAGGCAGACCACCCGATGGGGCACCGACCGCATCGGCACCAGCGTGGAGACGGTCAGCGTGCCGGTGCGGAAGTTGGCACGCGTCGCCCGGCCGGCCAGTCGCGCCCCCAACAGCGCCCGTACGTCGGGCAGTCGCAGCTCGTCGACCTCCTGCCCCGCGGCGGCGTCCCTCACCCGGGACAGCTCCCGTGTCACCTGGCCCGACTGCCATTCGTCGTTGGTCGAGACCGACGTCAGCGCGGCGACACCCTCCTCGATCACCTTCAGCCAGTGCCTCAGCGGATGCACCCCGGCCAGCTCGTCGGTCACGTCCTGCAGTCGATCGACGAGCTCGGCGAACTTACCGGCCAGCTCGACGCTGCCACTTCCCACGTCGTCCAACGGCAGGGTCGTGTCCAGCCAGGTCGCCGAGTCCTCGGACATCGCGACCCCGGTGAGGATCCGGTCCATCCCGAAGCGCCAGGTGTTGGCGACGTACGTCTCCAGCCCGAAGGGCTCGCGGTGCTCCGCATCGAAGCCCCATCTGATCCCGGCGTCCTTGGCCCAGTCCTCGAGCTGCTCCAGGGCGTCGTCGTTGAGCCCGAACCGGCGCCGCACCGGATCGAGATGAGCAAGATCGAGTACGTCGCTCACCCCCGCCCGGCCGCCGGCCAGGTCGAGCAGCCGGGTGGCCACGTCCAGCAGCGGGTTCGTACGCGTCAACGACCGGTCCGCCAGCTTCACCCGCAGCCGGTGAGCGGGGTGTCCGGTCTCGCCGGTCATCTCCCCCAGCCCGAACCCGGCCTCGATCAGCGGCGCGAAGGTCTCGATGTCAGGGCACATCACCAGGACGTCCCGCGGCTCCAGCGTCGGGTCGTCCTCGAGCAGCCCCAGCAGCACCTCGCGCAGCACCTCCACCTGCCGCGCCTCGCCGTGGCAGGCATGCACCTGGATCGAGCGGTCTTCGGGCTCGATCACCCGTCCGGCACTCTCGCCGACCGTGTTGCCCCGGACGTCCTCCTGCAACCACGAAAGCAGCCCCCCGCTCGTTGAGCCGCCGGAGCCGCTATGCGAAGGCGTGTCGAAACCAACACAGTCGCTCTCAGACGCGAGCCCCGCGAGACCTCGCTGCAGCTCCCGCGTATCCCGCCCCAGCGTCGCCAGCAACGGATGCCCGACCGCATCGTGCGACCGGTCCGCCGTCCGCGCGACCGTCCCGTCCAGCCCGGCGAGCGCCTCCCAGAGCGCCTCGGAGGGATGCGGCAGCCACAGGTGCACCTCCCGGTGCTCCCCCAGCGCCGCGACGAGCTCGATGTCGGTCGCCGAGAGCCGGGTGTGCCCGAACAAGGAGACCCGCTCCGGCAGCTCGAACTCGCGAGGCTTCTCCTTCAGCCGCGCGACCGTCGCCGCCTGCCGCTCCACCGGCGTCGGCCCACCGACCAGCCCGGCAACGGCCCGCCACAACGGCGGCTGCCACGCCAGATCCTCGGCGATCTCCGCCCCGAGCCCGTCCGTGTCCTGCCCCGCACTCCAGTCGGCGACCACCCCCGGCCGCTGGTCCGCGTACCCAGCGAACAACCGCGCCAGCCGACGGGCCAATGCCAGCCGCCGCCCCCGCCGACGTACGCCTTCCTCCGTCGTATCCCCGTGACCCAGATGCATCGCGAGCGGCCTGGCCCAGGGCTCGTCCAGCGATGCGTCGATCGCCGCCAGCACCGGCCAGGTCAGCGACTCCGGCGCCCAGGGATCCTCATCCCCCGTGCCCGCGACCTCAGCGAACAGCGACCAGGGAGACCGGAAGTCGACCCCCGCACAGATCCCGTCCGCACGCCCGTCCGCAGCCCCCAGCCGATGCGAGAGCCGCTGCGACAACCACCGCTCCACCCCCCGCGCCGGCACCACCACGACCTCCGTCGCGAACGGATCCCCCAACGGCACCGACAACAGCTCACCGAGCGAGTCGGCGAGCAGATCGGTCCGCGGCGCGCGGTGCAGATGTACGACCACAGACCGCAACCTATCGGTGACCGCCGACATCAGATCGCTGGACTCGGGCCTACCTACTGAGGCCGTCAGGTCGTCCCCGCCTTGAAGCCCGCCACCACGAGGCTGAAGTCGATCAGTCCTCGAACTTGAACGACGGCATCACCTGGTTGATGTACCCGTCGATCTCCTCGCGGGTTGCGAGTTCGGCGTTGAACGCCCAAGCAACCGTAACCTCTGAGCCATCGATCACGGTCCCGTACGTGTCGAGAGAGTCGATGCCACCATGAAGTTCGCGAATATGGAAGAACGTCTGTCCACCGAACTCGACGTTCTCGAGTCGCTTCGCGTCAGAACCAGCGACGTTGAGTCGCCCCTCGGCTAGTTCCTCGGTGTCTCCGGCGAGTGTGATGTCGGCGTTGAAGGTCCCTGTTCCATACGAAGTGCCCGATGAATCCACGGGAGTACCGAGGGTGGCACGCTCGGTCTTGGACGGAGCCGTCACGTCCCAGCCTGACGGCACGTGGAGTTGAGCGCGATTCACTTCGACGACTTGTCCTTCAGCAGTCGACACGTCGCTGCTTGACTCAGCCGGTACAGCCGACGAGGTGCGCGACGAAACCAGCGAGTCCTCTACGCTGCCGCAACTGGCGAAAGTAACGCCCGTCAACGCGGACATCGCGACGGCAACGATTCGAGCAGTGCTGCGACTCGTCCGAGATGGAGTCATCCGTTGAGCGTAGCCGACCATGGCCTCAGACGACCGCCCGCAGTTGAACTCGCTCAGCCCTTGTACTTGAACGACGGCATCACCTGGTGGACCAGCTCATCGATCTGCTTCGGGCTTGCCAGGTCGTTGAGGAACGTCCACGCCACAGTGACCGCTGAGCCTTCGATGACCGCCCCAAAAGTGTCAATCGTGTTCGTGTCGTTTCCCTCGCGGACATGGAAGAACGCGACACCGCCAAACTCGGCATCGGCCAAACGCTTCGCCCCAGGCTGCTTCAGCGTATTGGCGGCCAGGGCTTCGGTGTTTTCGGAGAGCGTGATGTCCGCATCCAAGAGTGCGAAACCAGGCGAATAGCCCAGATCGTCCTTGGGCGCACTGATGATGACCCTCGACGACTGCGCCGGCTCGACCTTCCAATCAGCAGGAGCTGCCAGTTGGGCGCCATTGACCTCCGCTACCTGTAACCCCGCGGGCGCCTCGGTGCTCGTCGCGGATTCCTCGGCCACTGGCGACGAAGTCGTTCCATCCGGCTCGTCGCCAGCACCTCCACATGCTCCAACTGCGGCGGCAACGAGGCCAGAAACAACGACCGCGACGAAGCGGCGGGCAGCGAGATCTCGCCGAGATGACGTCACGCTTCGAGACCGCCCTCAGCCCTCGAACTTGAACGTCGACATCAACTGGTCGATCCACCCGTCGATCTGCTCGGGACTGGCGAGATCCTTGATGAACGTCCACTCCAACGCCACTTGCGAGCCGTCAACGAGCGCTCCATAGGAATCGAACCTGTTGACGTCCGTCTGCTCCCGAATGTGGTAGAAGGTCACGCCGCCGTACTTAACGTCAGGAAGGCGCTTGCCATCAGACCCTGCCGCTTTGAGCCGAGCCACTGCAAGTTCCTCGGTGTCTTCGGCAAGACTGACATCGTCAACGTCGAACACCGCGCCACCGGCCGAGCCGCCGTCGTCGGCTGGCGGGTCGATGATCCAATGCGGGTCGGTGAACTCAACCTTCCAATCTGCGGGCGCGGTGACCTGCGCACCTTCCAAGTCAGCCACCTGCGGCTCACCGGCAGCATCAGATGTCTCCTGAGTTGCAGACGGAGAGGCGCTTGTCGGTTCAGATGGGCCATCGCTACCGCCACCGCAGGCGCAGAGGACGACAGAGGCAGTTGCTGCCATGGTGATTGCGGCCAGCCGCCGAGTGGTGAGGCCCCGCCGAGATGCAGTCATGACCGAGAGAATAGTCGGTACGCACCCAAGCAGTGATTGACCGTGACCGATGCGGGCGGCCGTGTTTACACTTTGCAGACCGCGCATTCACAGCCTCGGGAGGCCCCCAAATGACAGGTCCACGCTCGACAGGTCTCGATGAGGCCAAAGTCAACAAGATCAAGCACGTCCTCACCGAAACGAAGGTTGAGATCGACAAGATCCACGTCGACAAGCCTGGGGCTGGGTCCCTAGGGGGCAGCAGCACGGCGGGGACCCTTGAGGATCTGATGAATCGAGCCACCGAACGGATCAACTCAGCGCTCTCAGAGACCTCCGATGCGCTGATTGCCTTCGTCGACGGTCTCGACCTCGCGGTGCGTGCCGTCAAGGACGCCGATGAGCAAGCAAAGGTGAACTTCAATAACAACATGACGGCAGCAGTTGACATGATCGAAAAGCCCTTCTTCGAAAATCTGATGAAGGACGACCGACCCGACATGCCCGGCATCCAGCTCCCGTTCTTCCCATTGTCACCCGACGCTCTACAGGAGATCGCGTCCCGCTCTGAGTTCGGCCAGAACAAGGAGACGGACCAGTGAGCGCAGTCAAGGGGACGATGATGATCGTGCTCAAGGAGTACGTCGCCAAGGCGAGCCCAGAGGAAGTTGAGTCCCGGCTGAGTCAGTGGCGAGACGCCCGCCAGCAGTTGGCGGAGGCCGCTGCCAACCTGGACCTTGCGGCCAGCAAGGTTGGCGAAGCGTTCCAAGACACCTCACTCACGACTGCGGCCGCCCAAAGGGCCTTCAAGGACGCATCGAGCGGCTTGACTAGGAAGACCGATCAACTCGACGCGGCCATCGACGCACTGGGCGACGCCAGAGCAACTACGAGGCGGGCCAAGACAATTCACGACCAACTCGAGGCGTCCCTCCCCGCCACTCATGGTCCTGCTCCCGACCCCTCGAATCCGAAGTACTCCCAATCCGGCACCGGTGTCGACGCCGCCCAAGCAACTCAGAACCAGAAGGCGCTCCAAGCAGACCGCGCTGCCCACGCTGCCCGAGAGCAGGCGATCGCCGACGCCGAGGCCGCAGCGGCACAGCAGATCAACCAGATCGACGAAAGCAACTACACCGCCGAGCCGCCGGTCCGCGCGATCACGGACGAGCCGAGCACCGAGAACAGCAAGCCCCCGGCCGCCCCGTCGTCCTCAGGTTCGTACAGCGAGATCGCAGCATCTCGAGCCCGTATGGCGAAGTACAACTCCGGCACCCTCTACCCCGACGGCTGGGGTCACGAGCTGATCGCCCAGGAGAAGGCGAACATCGAAGCGCACCAGGCGGAGAACAAGCCTGAGTGGAACGGCACTCAGTGGGTCAACGCTGACGGCAGCCCGGCACCTTCGACGTCGTACGCGATGGTCGAGACGGCTGACGGGCTTGCCCCTCTCGGCGGCGGCACGAGCGGCATGACCGCGCTCGCAATCGGTGGCGGCGGCGCTCTGCTCGGTGCTGGTGTGGCCAAGGCGCTTGCCAACAAGTTCGCGTCCGGAGCTTCTGCGAAGGCAGCGACGGCCAGCGCGACGTCGAGGTCCGCAACCGCCAGGGCCGGTGCTGCCGGTGCCCGTGCGGGCGGAGCGGGCGCAGGTGCACGCGGAGCTGGGGCCGGCGCACGTGGGGCCGGCGCAGGAGCGGGTGCCCGCGGCGCTGGCGGGCGCGGTGCCCGCGGCGGTCCGACGGGAGCGGGCAGCCGTGGCGGACGCGGCGGAGCCGGCGGTGCCGGCGGCCGGGGCGGCAAGAAGGACGACAAGAGGAACGGCCAGGACCAGGATTGGCAGGCCGATTACACCGACGACTGGACCGAGACGGCGAGCGACGTCCTGGATCCCAACGCGAGCCGCGGCTGGACCCCGAACGCGCCACAAGGTGATGACTCCGGCGCCGACAAGAACGGCCGCAAGCCCTAGTCGGACGAGCACTCGCAGCTGAATCGCCGGCTTTATCCACACCCCGCAATATGTGGATGAGGCCGGCGATCTGCGTTGTCCAGAGGGCTGCCAGCTGCTCAGGCGACGGCGGTCCCCTCGAGCTCGACGAGCTGCCCTGGGATGGCCAGGCGGGTCACGCCGAGCATGGTGGTCGTCGGCGCCACCTGGGCAGCTCCCAAGCGCGACGCGAGGAGGCCGTAGTGCTGGAAGAGCAGGTCGACGTCGGTGGTGTAGACGTTGAGTCGGACCAGGTTGCCGAGGGACATGCCGGCCGCAGAGAGCACGGCTTCCAGGTTGTCGAGACTCAGCCCGAGCTGGGCGGCCATGTCTCCCTCGTACCGGGGCGTGCCGTCAGCGCCCATCGCCGTCTGGCCGGAGCAGTAGAGAGTCCGGGCGTCCCCGGTGACGACCTCCCCTTGGTTGAAGCCCATCTCCAATGACCACGTCACGGGGTTGACGGCCGTTCGTTCGATTGCCACATCAGCTCCATTCCCGCGGGGACCTCCCCCGTCAGTTCCAGCCTGGCAACGAATCACGCCATCTAGTGTCAGGTATCTCGATAAAGTGCTGACGTGCGTGCCGACCGGCTGGTCTCCCTGGTTCTCCTCCTGCGACAGCGGGGGCGGCTGACTGCGGATGTTCTGGCCCGCGAGCTCGAGGTCTCGACGCGTACGGTGCTGCGCGACATCGAGGCGCTGTCCGCAGCGGGGGTCCCGGTCTATGCCGAGCGCGGTCGCTACGGCGGATTCTCGCTGCTGCCCGGGTTCCGGACCGAGCTCACCGGACTGAACCACGACGAAGCCCTCGCCCTCCTCACCGCCGGATCAGGCCGGGGCGAGCGGATCTTCGGACTCGGCTCGGCGCTCGCCTCTGCCATGAGGAAGGTGGTCGACGCACTCCCTGAAAGTCATCAGACGGCTGCCAGCGATGCGGCGCAGCGGTTCCTCTTCGATCCCGAGACCGATCTGCTCTCCCGTCGCCTGGACGTCGACGAGGTTTCCAAGGAGGCGATGGCCGAGATACGCCAGGCGGTCCTCGTCGGGCACAAGCTGCGCCTCCACTACGCTTCACGCGGCCAGGCGCCCCGCGGGTGCATCGTCGACCCGATCGGCCTGGTCACGGTGCGCGAGAAGGGCTACCTGCTGGCCACCGAGTCCGGCATCGACCGCACCTTCCGGATGTCACGGGTCGTCGAGGCGTACGAGCTTCCTGAACGGGCGCAGCGAGCGGATGACGTCGACCTCGAACGCATGTGGGCGGAACGCTGTGCGCAGTTCCTCTCCGAGGGCCACATCGCCGTCCAGGTTCGGGTGGACCCGGCACGCCGCGACCAGCTGCTGGACATGGCGGAGGCCGTCCGCGCTGAGGAGCCCGACCCCGATGGCTGGCTTCGTCTCGAAGTCACTTTCCAGGATCTATGGCACGCGGAGTGGGCGATGTGGCAGCTCGGCACCAATGTCGAATCGCTCGGTCCGCAGGAGCTGCGCGTGGCCTTGTATCAGCGTGCGCAGACCGTCGCCGACCGATATCGGGACCGCCCGTGACCCGGCCTACGCCACCTTGTTCATCTCACCGGTGTGCTCGATGTCCTCGTCGAGCTGGTGGCGAGCTTCGGGGTGGCCGTGGAAGCGGTGGTAGGAGTAGCCCAGGATGGCGAGGGCGATGATGCACGATCCCAACAGCGTGACGCCGGTCCACGCGCCACCGAGCAGCCAGAAGGTTGCCTCGAGGGGCCACCAGTGCGGCGCGGGCGGGCTGATCAGGAAGATGACGCCGACAGCACCGATGGAGAGCGCCCCCAGCGTCGAGGCCACGATGCGCGGCCAGGTCTCGACGCCCTCGGCGACACCGCGCATGGCGCGGAGGCGGACCGGCTCGACATAGCGGCGAGCCCAGGCGTACTGGCGGGAGAGCACGGCCAGCCCCCCGAAGAGCATCAACAGCCCAGGCCCCGGCAACACCATCGCGGCGATACCGGCGACCACGAGCAGCCACCCAACGGTCTCGTAGGCGAGCCGCTTCGCTGCGGCTCCTGCGAGGGACTTCATGCCAATAGCCTGCCATTCGGGGACAACCCCGAGAACCACTAGGGGAATTTTACGCCTCATGCGGCCAGGTCGTACTTGACACCCTCAGGGCTCGGGAAGGTCAACCAGAGAACCGCGAGGACGATGTCACCGATCACAGGTACGACCAGGATCAGCTGCCACCACCCCGAACGGTTGATGTCGTGCAGCCGCCGCGCACCGAGCGCGATGGTCGGCACGAACGCCACCAGCCCGTAGAGACCGATCACGAGGCTCACCACCTCGTCTCGCGCCAGTACGAGGACGATGAGCATCAGAAGGTTCACGAGCATCGGCCAGAGCAGCTCGGTGCGGCTGGCTCGACCCGAGAATGTCGCGTACTTCTTCCAGAACCGCGCGTACGCCTCGGTGATCGAGGCCGCACGAAGCGGCTGGCTCAAGGGGATCGTCACGGGCAGGAACCTTAGGTGGAGGACATCGGCTGCGTAAATGTCTGGCCGGGCATCTGTTCCAGATGCGAACAAAGTTCATCTTCCCGTAGGAAACGAACGCAGACGGAAACAACAGGGGCGGCGTACGGAAAGAAGTTCCGTACGCCGCCCCGGGCTGTGGTCTCGATCAGGCCTGAGCGGCCTCGTCGATCGCGGCTGCGACGCGCTCGTGCGCCTCCCAGATCTCCTCCGGCAGCTTGAACTGCTTGAGGTGCTCCTCGCGGAAGCCCATCTCCTGCTTCCAGCGGTTCAGGTCCAGGGAGAGGATCCGGTCGAGGTCCCTCTGCGGCAGGTCGAGGCCGCGCAGGTCGAGCTCGTCCTCGGTCGGGATGACGCCGACGGGGCTCTGCTGGCCCTTGACCTCACCCTTCTTGAACTGCAGCAGCCACAGCAGCGCGCGCACGTTCTCGCGGTAGCCGGGCCACAGGAAGTGACCGTCCTCGGAGTCACGCTGGAACCAGTTGACGTGGGCGAAGACCGGCTTGTCGGTGGCCTCGCCGATGATCTTGAGCCAGTGGCGGGCGTAGTCGCCCTCCTCGTAGGCGAGGAACGGACGCATCGACATCGGGTCGTAGCGCAGCACGCCCTCGAGGCCGTCGGCCGCGGCGGTCGCCTCGGCACCCAGGGTGAGGCCGTCGTAGACCCCCTCGGCGACGTCGGTGATCGCGCGGATCAGCGGCTCGCGGTCACGGGTGCGGCCACCGAAGATGATCGCGTCGACCGGCACGCCGGCCGGGCTGTCGAAGTCCGGGGCCGCGTTCGGGACCTGCGAGATCGGCGCGGTGAAGCGGGAGTTGGGGTGGGCCCAGGGGTCACCCAGCTCGTCGTCGATCCGGTCGGCGATGCGCTCGCCCTTCCAGTCGATCCAGCCGTCGAGGTCGTCCGGGTGGTGCTTGGTGAGCCCCTCCCACCAGACCTCCTGGGTCTTCTCGTTGTAGGCGACGTTCGTGAAGATCGCGCCCGAGCCCGGCAGGATCGCCTGAACGGCGCCCGGGTTGGTCTTCTCGTTGGTGTCCTTGGCGACGCCGAAGACGCCGTTCTCCGGGTTGAAGGCGTAGAGCTTGCCGTCCTCGCCGACCCAGATCCAGGCGATGTCGTCGCCGTAGAAGGTGACCTCGTAACGCTCACCGAGGGCGTCGGGCGAGAGCGTCATCGAGAGGTTGGTCTTGCCGGAGGCGGACGGGAAGCCACCGACGACGTGGAAGTCCTCGCCGGTCTCCTTGTCCTTGATTCCCAGCAGCAGGAACTGCTCGGCCAGGAACTTGCCGGAGGCGCGGCCGTCGTAGCAGGCCTGGCGCAGCCCGTGGGCGATCTTACCCAGCAGCGCGTTGCCGCCGTAGGAGGAGCCGAAGTGGAGGATCGTACGCTGGTCGGCGACCGTCGCGAACAGACGCTGGTCCTTGTCGGTCCCCTGCCCGAGGTTGGGCAGGTCACCGGTCACGTGCACCGCACGGACGAAGGAGCTCGGGTCGGCGAGGTTGTTGATGTAGTCGATGCCGACGCGCGCCATCCGGATCATCTGCTGCACGACCGGGCGGCTGTCGGTGAGCTCGACACCCGCGGCGTACGCCTCCAGGGGCGAGCCGGCCGGAGCCATCAGGTAGGGGATGACGTACATCGTCTTGCCCGCCGAGGCGCCGGTCATCCGCTCGGTGAGCGTCTTGACGGTCTCCTCGGCAGGCTTCCAGTTGTTGTAGACGCCCTTGTCCTCCGGGTTGGAGGTGGCGACCACGGTGCGCTCCTCGGAGCGCGCGGTGTCCTTGCTGTAGGAACGGCTGTAGTAGCGACCGCCCGTCACCGGGAGAAGCTCACCCGCTGCCAGGGACTCCTGGAGGAGCCGCTCGTCGTCGGCTGCGCTGACAACCTCGATCTGCTCGGCTCCGGTCACCCCTGCCCAGTAGGAGACGTACTCCCGCACATGAGGATTCGTCAGCCCCGCCTCATCGAGGACCTTGTCCACGTCAACCATTCCGACACCCTTCAAAAGTTTCGCCGATTGCAGGCACGTTACCCCAGTTGAAGAGGCCTCCAACCGGGGTACCGTGCACCAGAGTGGGTCATCGATCACGGGCCTGGACAATTGATCGATCCAACTGCAGGCGATGTTCCGATAGCCGGTCCTGAGACCCTTGTGACCCCCATGTTTAAGTGAGAAAGGCCTCATTTCGGCGGGAGGTCCGTAATGTGGATGTGACGCCGATGTCGCATGGTGACACGGATTACATCTAAGGTTTCGCGAGTGATCCCCCAACACACTGACGTTGAATTGTTTCAATTCGTGAGCGGTCCAGAGGTCGCCTGATGGACCTCATTCTCGGGACCTTCGCCGCCTCCTTCGCCGGAGGACTCTTCCCCGTCATCAACTTCGAGACCTACCTCGCGGTGGCCGCCTCGAACCTGACCTTCTCCGCCCTGGTGCTCGCTCTGGTGGCGGGAATCGGCCAGACGAGCTCCAAGGTCGTCTGGTACTACGCCGGCCACGGCACCACCTCGCTCCCCTTCGTCCGCAAGAAGATGTCCTGCGAGAAGTGGCAGAAGCGGATGGAGAAGTGGGAGCGGCGTACGCAGGGCCGGCCCGCCTACGCCGGCGGGCTGCTCGCGGTCGCCGCGCTCAGCGGGCTTCCGCCGCTGGCGATCCTGGCCGTGGTCTACGGCACGCTCAAGGCCAACCTGATGCTCTTCGTCGCGATCACGTTCGTGGGCCGCGTACTTCGGTCCTGGATGATCCTGGAAGCCGCCGCGTTCGCGTGGTTGCGGACATAGGACCCGAGACGCGCTGACCCGGAGATCGGGCAGAGCCTAGGCTGTCCGCATGCCTCAACCAGCCGGATTCGTCGGAGTCACCGCCAACCTCGGTCTCAAGGAGGGCGCTGACGACTTCGCCGTCGTCGCCGCCCCCTCGGGCCCGGTCACGAGCGCCGCGGTCTTCACCCGATCCCGATTCGCCGGCGCCTCGGTGCTGCTTTCCCGAGCCTCCGACGTCTCCGCGTTCCGCGGCGTGGTCACCATCTCGAAGAACGCCAACGTCGCGACCGGTCCGACGGGCGAGGCCAACGCCCTGGAGGTACGCCGCCTGGCGGCCGAGGTCGTCGGCGTACGCCCCGAGGAGCTGCTGGTCGCCTCGACGGGCGTGATCGGCGTGCAGTACCCGATGGACGTCCTCACGCCCGCGCTCGAGAAGCTCGCCGGGACCGCCGGCGACGCCGACTTCGACGCCGCCGCGGCGGCGATCATGACGACCGACACGATCGCCAAGATCGAGACCCGGACCGTCGGCGACGCGACGATCACCGGGATCGCGAAGGGCGTCGGGATGCTCGAGCCCGACATGGCCACGATGCTGACCTACTTCTTCACCGACGCCGCGGTGCCCGCCGCCGAGCTCGACGCGGCCTTCCGCCGGGTCGTCGACCGCACCTACAACGCCGTCTCGATCGACACCGACACCTCGACCTCCGACACGGCCGCGATCTTCGCCTCCGGCACGGCCGGCGCCGTCGACCTGGATGAGTTCGAGGCGGCGCTCTACGACGCGGCGCTGGCGCTGGTGAAGAAGATCGCCTCCGACGGGGAGGGCGCCTCCAAGCTGATCACGGTCTCGGTCAGCGGCGCCCGCGACGCCGACCAGGCCAAGCGGGTCGGCAAGGCCATCGTCAACTCGCCCCTGGTCAAGACCGCCGTCCACGGCGCCGACCCCAACTGGGGCCGCGTCGCGATGGCCATCGGCAAGCTCCGCGAGGAGACCGACATCTCCCCCGAGAACGTACGCATCGCCTTCGGCGGCACCGAGACCTACCCCGCCCAGGTCTCGGCAAATCTATTGGCAGATTTGTCGACTTATCTGTCTGGCGATGAAGTCTCGATCGAGGTCGACCTCGGCATCGCCTCGGGTGAGTTCACCGTCTACGGCTGCGACCTCACCGACGGCTATATCCGCATCAACGCCGACTACACGACCTGAGCCTCGACCAGCGGTTAGCCGGCCTGCGCGGAGCGCTCCTCCGCGAGGAGCGCCGCGGCGCGGCGTACGACCAGCTCGATCACGTCGGGGTGCGGGCCGATGACGTCGGCGACGATCTCGGCACCCGCGGCCGAGGCGCGCGAGCGGACCAGGTCGGAGAAGAAGCCGGGAGCGAGCAGGTAGGGCGAGACAGCGTCGCCGGGGCGTACGACCTGGTCGATGGCCGGGGCGCCGGAGCCGGAGACGGTGGCGACCCTGACCGGACCACCCCAGGCCTTCTCCAGCATCAGACCGGCCTCCGCGATGTCGGCTCGGGCAGACGGGTCGTTGGAGCCGGCGGCGACCAGGACGACGGGCTGGCCGGGGACCGCGCCGGCGTTGACCAGCCGGGAGACCTGCGCGGAGGCGAGCAGCGGGTCCGGTCCGAGCGCGCGGCCCATCGCCACAGGCAGCCCTTCGGCGGCCTGCGGCAGGTCGACCTTGATGTGGTAGCCGGTCGAGAGCAGCAGCGGGACCACGACCGACGGCTGGCCGTCGGCCAGGACGTCGGTGAGCAGCGGCTCGCAGAGCTCGACGTACGCAGCCTTCGACTCCATCCCCAGCACGCGGCCGGCGCGCTTGGCGATGATCGAGGCGACCGCGTTGCCGAGCAGCTGCCGGGTGCCGTGGGCGACGACGACGAGCCTCATGAGCCCACCGCCAGCCGGTAGCCGCGCTTCACGACGGTCTGGATGGTCTTGGTGCCGAGCGCCGAGCGGAGCCGGGCGACCGCCATCTCGACCGCGTGCTCGGAGCCGGCGGTGCCGGAGGGGAGCATGGCGAGCAGGGCTTGCCGGGAGACGACGATGCCGGGGTTGGCGACGAGAGCACCCAGGACGGCGGCGGGCGCCGGCGAGAGCTTCACCTCGGCGCCGTCGAGGATCACCGCGTCGCCGTGGAGCAGCAGCTGGTGACCGCCGGCGAGCTCGATGAGCAGGCCCTCGCGGCGCAGCGGCAGCTCGGTCTGGAGCATCTTGACCATGGCCGCGGTGCGGGAGCGGTCGGGGATCATGGTGGGTACGCCCCACATCTCGAAGGCTGCGGCGGTCACCGGACCGACGCAGGCCGCGACCACATCGGCCTGGAACGCCGCCACGACCTCGTCGCGTAGGCCCACCGACCCGGCGGCCTGCATGAACGCGGCCACGGCCGGCGCGGAGGTGAAGGTGACCGCGTCCAGCTCACCGTCGGTCAACGTCTCGACCAGCCGGAACATCGGTTCGGGGTCCGCTGCCGACTCGACCCGGTAGACGACCACGTTGATGACCTCGGCACCCTGCCGGGTCAGCGCGTGCGCGACCATCGACAGCGACTGCCCGTGCTCCTGCACCACGATCCGCTTGCCGGTCAGGTCGCGGCCGCGCAGATGCTCCAGAACGTCGTCGAACTCCTCCGACTCCGGCGCCCACAGCTCTCGCAGCCCGCGCCGCCGGATCGCACCGACCGACTTCGGGCCGCGCGCCAGGATCTCGGCGCCGCCGAGCGTCTCCAGGAGCCGGTCGAGCAGGCCCCACTCCTCTGCGGCGTCGAACCACGTGCGGGTCCCGATGCCGGTCGTGGCCAGGAACATGTCGATCTTCTGGCCGATGATCTGCTCGGTCACCACACGCAGCGCGCCGGCGTCGACCCGGTTGGGGTCGACGGAGAGCGCGGGCGCCCAGACCACCTGGGCTCCCCGCCTCTCGAGCAGGTTGATCTGCTCCTCGGCCTTCCGCGCCGCGGTCACGCCGACGCGGAAGCCGCTCAACGCGCCACTGTCCACATCGGAATCGTAGGTCCCCTGGGTCATTTGTGCCGCGTTCGTCATCGCCGGGCGCCGACCCGGATCTCTCCGTCGACGACGTCGACCTCGTAGGTCGCGACCGACACCGACGGATCGTCGAGGCACTGGCCGCTCTCCAGCGAGAACGGCTGCTTGAGCAGCGGCGAGGCCACGAACGGCACCTCACCACGCGTCCCGACGATCCCGCGGGCGAGCACCGAGGCGTGACCGTACGGGTCGAAGTTCGACAGCGCGAAGACCCGGTCGTCGAGGGTTCGGAAGACGGCGACGGCCTCCCCGCGCACCAGCGCGGCGATGCCCGTCTCCGGGTCGATGTCGTCGAGGCGACAGACGGCGATGTAGGTCACGGTCTGGGTCTGGGTCATCGCGTCTCCTCAAGAGTGGGCATTCCGACAGGGATCGAGGAACCGAGCGAGACCGGGCCGACGGCGGCCGGCTCCTCGCCGACCTCCGGGACGATCTGGCCGCGGGCGGACCCGAAGGAGATGTTGGGGTCGGGGATGTCGGGGGCGTTGACGAAGGAGACGAACCGGCGCAGCTTCTCCGGGTCCTCGAGCGTGGCCTTCCACTCGTCGAAGTACGTCTCGGTGTGGCGCGCCATCGCGGCCTCGAGCTCGGTGCCCAGGCCGAGGACGTCGTCGACCACGACCTCGCGCACCCGGTCCAGGCCGCCGTCGAGGGAGTCGATCCAGGTCGAGGTCCGCTGGAGTCGGTCGGCGGTGCGTACGTAGTACATGAGGAAGCGGTCGAGGTAGCTGACCAGCTCCTCAGTGCTCAGGTCACCGGCGAGCAGCTGGGCGTGGGCCGGGATGGCGCCACCGTTGCCGCCGACGTACAGGTTCCAGCCCTTCTCGGTGGCGATGACACCGAAGTCCTTGCCGCGGGCCTCGGCGCACTCGCGGGCGCACCCGGAGACGCCACCCTTGAGCTTGTGCGGCGAGCGCAGCCCGCGGTAGCGGGTCTCCAGCATGATCGCCAGCCCGACGGAGTCCTGGACGCCGTAGCGGCACCAGGTCGAGCCGACGCAGGACTTCACGGTCCGCAGGGACTTCCCGTACGCGTGGCCGGACTCGAACCCGGCGTCGACCAGGCGCTTCCAGATCGCGGGGAGGTCCTCCATCCGAGCGCCGAACATGTCGATGCGCTGGCCGCCGGTGATCTTGGTGTAGAGCCCGAAGTCCTTGGCCACCTCACCGATCACGATCAGGCCCTCGGGAGTGATCTCGCCGCCGGGGATGCGCGGGACGACCGAGTAGGAGCCGTTCTTCTGGAGGTTGGCCAGGTAGGCGTCGTTGGTGTCCTGGAGCTTGCGGTTCTCCTTGGCCAGCACGTGCCCGTTGAGCTGGCTCGCCAGGATGCTCGCGACGGCGGGCTTGCACAGGTCGCAGCCGCGGCCGGTGCCGTGGGCCTCGATGATCTGGTCGAAGGTCTTGTAGCCGTGGATCAGGACCACGTCGAAGAGCTCGGCGCGGGTCATCTTGAAGTGCTCGCACAGGCTCGTGTCGACGGTCTTGCCCTGGGCGGTGAAGTAGTCCTCGACGATCTTCTTCACCTGCACCTTGCAGGAACCACAGGTCGACCCGGCCTTGGTCTCCTTGGTGACCTCCGCCGCGCTCTCGCAGCCGTTGTCGACGGCCGCCTCGATCTCACCGCGGGTGACGTTGTTGCACGAACAGACCTGCGCCTCCAGCGGAAGCTGGATGCCTCCCCCACCGCCACTGGACTGGGGGAGGATCAGCTCCTCCGGGTTCTCCGGAAGGACCATGCCCGAGGCGACCATCGGCCGGAGCAGCCCGTAGGCGCTCGCGTCGCCGACCAGCACGCCGCCGAGCAGGCGGGTGCCGTCCTCGCTGATCACCAGCTTCTTGTAGACACCGGCGACGGCGTCGGAGTACGTGAGCTCGAGGCACTCGTCGGTGGTGCCGTGCGCGTCACCGAAGCTCGCGACGTCGACACCGAGCAGCTTGAGCTTCGTCGACATGTCGGCACCGGTGAACGTGCCGGCGCCGCCGAGCAGCGCGTCGGCGACGACCTCGGCCATGTCGTAGCCGGGGGCCACCAGGCCGTACATCCTGCCGCCGGGCGCGGCGCACTCGCCGACCGCCCACACGTGCGGGTCGGAGGATCGGCACTGCTCGTCGACCAGCACACCGCCGCGCTCGGCCAGGTCCAGGCCGGCGGCGCGGGCGAGCGCGTCGCGCGGCCGGATGCCGGCCGAGAAGACGAGCATGTCGATCGGCAGCGGCTCCTCGACGTCCTTGAACTTCAGGGCGCTGACCTTGCCGTCGAGCACGCCGCTCTCGTCCTCGTCCACGACCGAGATCTCGGCCGGGGAATCAGGTGAGATGGACTCCGTCATCACTCCGGTGTGCACGGTGAGCCCGAGCTTCTGGATGTGGCGCTTGAGCGTGTTGCCGCCGGCGTCGTCGACCTGCACGGCCATCAGCCGCGGCGCGAGCTCGACCACGTGGGTCTTGACGCCGAGCTGGTGCAGCGCGTTGGCGGCCTCCAGCCCGAGCAGACCACCGCCGATCACCGCCCCGGACTTCGCGGTCTTCGCGGCCTCGCGGATCGCCTCGAGGTCCTCGATCGTGCGGTAGACGAAGACGTTCCCGAGCTCCGAACCCGGCACCGGCGGCACGAACGGCGCCGCTCCGGTGGCGAGCACCAGCTCGTCGTACGCCATCTCCTCGCCGTCGGCGAGCATCACCGTCTGGGCGGCGGGGTCGATCTCGACGACGCTCGTGCTGGTGCGCAGCGTGACCCGCGGGTCCTCGTAGACGCCGGAGGGGAGGAAGGAGAGTGCCTCGGCGCCGACCTCGAAGAAGCTGGTGAGGGCGACCCGGTCGTACGCCGGGCGCGGCTCCTCACCGAAGACCACGATGTCGTGGGTCTCGGTGAGACCACGCTCGATCGCCGCGGTCACGAAGCGGTGACCGACCATGCCGTGGCCGACGACGACGACCTTCTTGCGGAGGTGAGGGCTCATGACGTAGTTCCTTCCATACTGAGCTGCGTTGCATTGAGCTGAGTGCCACTGGGCCGGCTGGCCAGGAGCTGACGTACGGTCGGCGCGCAGCCGCCGCATCCGGTGGTGGCACGGGTGGTGTCGCGTACGTCCTCGAGGGACCGGCACGCCCGGATCCGGCCGGCACTGACACCGGCGCAGGCGCACACCTCCGCGTCGTCGGGGAGCTCCGGACGCGGACTATTGGACGGCTCGGGCAGCAGCAGCTGGCCCGCCTCGTGCTCGCCGAGCACCGTCTGCCGGTCGAAGGCCTGGGTGATCAGGCCGACCCGGCTCAGGTCACCGACGAGGGCGCCGGCGACGATTCGGCCGTCGCGTACGACCAGCTTGCGGTGGGTGCCCTTGACCGGGTTGGCGATCTCGACGACCTCGCCCGTCTCGTTCTGGGGCTCGCCGAGGACGCAGACGTCGAGGTCGGTGGCGCGCAGCCGGGCGACGACGCGGTGTCCCTGATAGGTCGCGGGGCCGCCTGCCAGGACGTCGGCGAGGACCCCGGCCTGCTCCCATGCCGGCGAGACGAAGCCGGTCACGGTCGCGTTGTGCTCGGCACAGTCGCCGATCGCGTAGACGTCCGGGTCGTCGACGCTGCGCAGCTGGTCGTCGACGACGATGCCGCGGTTGACGGTGAGCTCGGCGCGGCGGGCGAGGTTGGCGCGCGGCCGGCCACCGGCGGTGAGCACCACCAGGTCGGTCTCGAGGGTGTAGCCGTTGTCGAGCTTGAGCCCCTCGTCGGTCAGCCTGGTCGCGCGGGCGCCGAGGTAGACCTGGGTGCCGAGCTTGGCCATCGACCGCTTGAGCACCTTGCCAGCCGACGCGTCGACCTGGCTGCTGAGCAGGTGATCGCGGCCCTCGACGATCTCGGTCTCGATGCCGCGGACCGCCAGGGCGCGGGCGACCTGGAGGCCGAGCAGACCACCGCCGACGATCACCGCGCTGCGCGGGTGGTCGTGAAGGCTCTGTCGGTTGAGGAGGGCCAGCAGCCGCGCGCAGTCGTCGAGGCTGCGGAACGCCTGCACCCGCGGGTCCAGCGAGCCGTCCATCCGCACCACACCGCGGATCGGCGGCAGGCTCGGGATGGCCCCGGTAGCCAGCACGACGGCGTCGTACGGAACCCTCGTCCGGTCGGCGAGCTCGACCTCGTGGCGGTCACGGTGGATGTCGACGACGAGGCTGTCCAGGCGGAGGTCGACTCCCCTGTCGGCGTACCACTGCTTCTCGCGCAGCGCGAGCGCCCCGGGACGGTGGGTGCCCTCGAGCACGGCGGAGAGAAGGATCCGGTTGTACGGCGCGTGCTGCTCCTCCGCGAGCACGGTCGTCTGCGGGCCGAGGCCGCGCGCGACCAGTCCCTCGACCAGCCGCGCCGCGGCCATGCCGCCACCGATGATGACGATGCGCTTCTCGCTCATGCCGTCACCGCCGCGGCGCAGACCTTGAACTCCGGCATCCGGCTCGACGGGTCGAGGGCGTCGTTGGTGAGCTTGTTGGCGCCGACCCAGTGGAACGGTACGAAGACCGTGTCCGGGCGGATCGTGGTCACGATCCGCGCGGGCGCCTTCATCTCGCCGCGCGGGGTGCGTACGACGACCGGGTCGCCGTCGTGGGCGCCGACCCGGTCGGCCAGCAGCGGGTGGAGCTCGACGAAGGCGCCCTCGTCGGGAAGGTCCTTGATCCGTCGAGTCTGGGCACCGGACTGGTACTGCGCGAGCACCCGGCCGGTGGTCAGGTGGAGCGGGTAGTCGGCGCTCGGCTGCTCGGCCGGGCCACGGTGGGCGACGTCGACGAAGCGGGCACGGCCGTCGGCGTGGAAGAAGGAGTCGGCGAAGAGGCGCGGGGTGCCCTCGCCCAGAGATCCAGCAGAGCCTTCGGGGCACGGCCAGAAGACGCCGTCCTCCTCGCGGATGCGGTCGTAGGTGATGCCGCTGTAGTCGGCCTTGCCGCCCTTCGAGGCCGCGCGGAGCTCTTCGAAGATCTCCTCGGGATCGGTCGACCAGGTCGAGGCGGCACCGAGGCGGGTGGCGAGACCGGTGATGATGTCGAGGTCGTTCCTGACCCCGTCGGGGGCGCTGATCGCCTGGTTGCGCAGGATCACCCGGCCCTCGAGGTTGGTCATGGTGCCGGTCTCCTCGGCCCACTGGGTCACCGGCAGGACCACGTCCGCCAGCGCGGCGGTCTCGCTCATCACCATGTCGGCGACGACCAGCAGGTCGAGGTCTGCCAGTCGCGACGTGATGTGGGTGGCGTTGGGGGCGGAGACGACGATGTTGGAGCCGAAGACGATGAGGCTCTTGGGGCCCTCGGGGGTGCCGAGCGCGTCGAGGAGCTCGTAGGCGGAGCGGCCCTTGCCGGGGAGGGTCTCGGGGTCGATGCCCCAGACCGCGGCGACGTGCGCCCGGGCGGCGGGGTCGTCGATCATCCGGTAGCCGGGAAGCTGGTCGGCCTTCTGGCCGTGCTCGCGGCCACCCTGGCCGTTGCCCTGACCGGTCAGGCAGCCGTAGCCGGCGTACGCCTTTCCGGGCATGCCGAGCGCGAGCGCCACGTTGAGCCAGGCCAGGACGGTGGCGGTGCCCTGGGCGTGCTGCTCGGCGCCGCGCGCGGTCAGGACCATCACCTTCCCCGCACCGGCGAGCAGGTCGGCGAGCTCGCGCAGCTGCGCGGCCTCGACCCCACTGACCCGCTCGACCATCTCCGGCCACCAGGCGGCCACGGAGCGGCGTACATCCTCGAAGCCTGTGGTCCGCTCGGCGATGTAGTCCTCGTCGACCGCGCCGGCCGCGTCGAGCAGGTGCAGGACGCCGAGCGCGAGGGGCAGGTCGGTGCCGGGGACCGGCTGGAGGAAGAGGTCGGCACGCTCGCCGGTCGGGGTCAGCCGCGGGTCGATGACGACGACCTTGCCGCCGTTCTCACGCAGCCGGTCGAGGTGGCGGGCCGCCGGCGGCATCGTCTCGGCGAGGTTGGAGCCGACGAGCACACAGACGTCGGTCTTCTCGATGTCGGCCAGCGGGAACGGCAGGCCGCGGTCGACTCCGAAGGCCTGGTTGCCGGCCGAGGCCGCCGAGGACATGCACCAGCGGCCGTTGTAGTCGATCTGGGACGTGCCGAGGGCGACCCGGGCGAACTTCCCGAGCTGGTACGCCTTCTCGTTGGTCAGCCCGCCGCCACCGAAGACGGCGTTGGCGTCGGCCCCGTGGGTCTCCCGCAGGTCGGCGAGCTTCGAGGCGACCAGGTCGAGGGCCTCGTCCCAGGTCGCCGCGCTCCACTCCCCCGTCGCCCGGTCGCGCACCATCGGCGTGGTGAGCCGCTCACGGCTCCCGCGCAGCCCCGCCGCCGTCCACCCCTTGCGGCACAACGCACCCTCGTTCACCGGGAACGATCTCTCACTGACCTCGAGGCGGGGCCCTTTGCGTGAAAGGGTCATCCCGCACTGCAAGCTGCAGTAAGGACAGTGGGTGTCGGTCACGCGTACTCACACCGTTTCGGGTCGGGGACTGGCGACCTCTACATTCCGGTGTCAAGGTTTCGCGCCGATCGGCTCTCCGTACCCCTTCCGTCAACTTCCGCTCACCGCCTCACAACCCACCGAGGCGTCACCCGCGTCGCCCGAGCTGGCATCTCGATGCCAACTCGACCGACGGAAGTGACGTCTCGGCCTGCAGAAGTGACGTCTCGGCTGTCAGGGGGTACGTCGCCGCAGCGTCGCCGAGCCGAGAGCGAGGCCGGCCACGACGAACCCGGCGACGACAGCCAGGTCGGTCCAGACCTCGCCGGTGTCGGTGGAGGTGACCAGGTGGGTCATCGCGTCGACGGCGTAGGAGAGCGGGAGTACGTCGGAGATGGCTTCCAGGACCGGGGGCAGCGACTCGCGCGGTACGAGCAGGCCGCACAGCAGGATCTGCGGGACCACGATCGCCGGCATGAACTGCACGGCCTGGAACTCGGTGGTGGCGAAGGCCGAGACGAGCAGCCCGAGCGCGGTGCCGAGGACGGCGTCGACGATCGCGACGACCACGAGCAGCGCGACCGAGCCGCTGATCTCCAGCCCGAGCAGACCCACGCTGACCCCGACGGCCACGCCGGACTGGACCGCGGCGAGCAGCCCGAACGCCAGCGCATAGCCGAGCAGGAAGTCGCCCTTGCCCAGTGGCATCGCCAGCAGTCGCTCGAGCGTCCCCGAGGAGCGTTCGCGCAGCGTGGTCACCGAGGTGACCAGGAACATCACGATGAACGGGAAGATCGCCAGCAGGGCCGGACCGATCCGGTCGAAGATCGGCGCGGGTGACTCCTCGTACATCCACCACAGCAGGGTCATCAGCAGCGTCGGAAGGACGACCAGCATCACCAGGGTGCGGTGGTCGCGCCGGATCTGGGCGAGGACCCGCCCGGTCACGGCCAGGGTTCGTCGCAGACTCATCGTGCTCCCGCCTTCACCAGGGTCAGGAAGGCGTGCTCGATGTCGTCGGCGCTCGCCTTCTGCTTGATCTCGGCAGGGCTGCCGTCGGCGAGGAAGGCTCCGTCGCGCATCAGCAGCAGCCGGTCGCAGCGATCGGCCTCGTCCATCACGTGGCTCGAGACGATGACTGCCGCACCTGCGGCGGCCAGGTCCCGGAAGGTGCCCCACAGCTGCTCGCGGAGCACCGGGTCGAGCCCGACGGTCGGCTCGTCGAGCACCAGCAGGTCAGGTGATCCGAGCAGCGCGGCGGCGAGCCCGACCCGCGAGCGCTGACCACCGGAGAGATCGCGTACGACCTGGTCCTTGTGGTCGACGAGGTCGACCGTCTCGATGGCTTCGGAGACCGACGACATGGGCGCACCGAGCACCCGGGTGAAGAACTTCAGGTTCTCGGTGACCGTCAGGTCGGCGTAGACGCTGTCCGCCTGCGTGACATAGCCGATCCGCGGGCGCAGCGCGGCCGAGCCCGCCGGGCGGCCGAGGACGGTGAGGGACCCGGTGACCTTCGCCTGCACGCCGACCAGGGCCCGCATCAGCGTCGTCTTGCCGCAGCCGGACGGCCCGAGCAGCCCGGTGACCTCACCTGCCCGGATGGAGAAGTCGAGGCCATGGAGGACCTCACGCTTCCCGCGTACGACTCGGAGACCGGATGCCTCCACCACGTTATTCATCACATGATGAAATGTGGCACGACGGGGCGCCGCACGCAAGAGGACTACGGCAAAGGCCCGGTCAGATAGCCCTGGACCACCGGCGCGTACGTCGCCACCAGCGTGTCCACCGGAGCCGAGGCGAGCGGCTCGATCCGGGCGATGTAGCGCAGCGCGACGAGCCCGACCAGCTGCGAGGCCACCAACGTGATCCGCCGCTCGGGTTCGTCGAGCTCGAGGGCCTCGCTGACCGGAGCCAGGATCAGCCGACCGAAGGCATCCGGCGCCAGAGCCTTCGCCTCCGGCTCGAAGGCGCTGCGCATCAACGCCATCAGCGGGAGCCGGGACTCCTCGTCGTCCCAGATGCTCAGGAGGAGGCGTACGAGCCGCTCACCCACGCCGTCACGCCCCCCGGCGGCGACAACGGGAACGACGTCTCGTGGATCGACCCGCAGCTCCAGCGAGGCGACGAAGAGGTCCTCCTTGGTGCCGAAGTAGTGGTGCACCAGGGCAGAGTCGACCCCGGCGGCGGTCGCGATCCCGCGGACGGAGGTCGCGGCGTACCCCTGCTGCGCGAAGCGCTGCCGAGCCGCCGCCAGGATCGCCGCCCGCGTGTCCGGCGAACCGGGCCTGCGCCCTCGCCGCGGTGCCGTGCTCATGCGACCACGCTAACCCGACGGCGGCAGCTCGGGGCGAGGCTCCGTCCGGCGCAACCAGGCAGCGGGACGACCGACGAGCCATTCGAGCGGACCCGGACGACCCCACGCGGTGACGAGCGCGCCGATCGTCATCACGACGAGCACGTGGAAGACGTACGTGTCGGGCGTCTCCGGCGGCCAGACGGCATCGGTCTTCATCACCACGTGCAGCGTGTAGAGGGTGAGGGTCATCGTGCCGGCGCCGAACAGCACCGCCATCCCGGCGCGCCAGCGGTCCGGCAGCCGCAGCGCGATCATCTGGCAGGCGCCGATGACGAACATCGAGGTGCCGATCGTCTGCGCCAGGTCGAACGGCGTGGAGGAGTGCGGCGCGACGACCAGCAGCCACTGCCAGCCGCCGTCGACCGGCGTCTGCCCGTAGAGACCGTGGCTCATTGCCGTCAGCGCCCCGTCGATGTCCAGCTCCGGATAGGTACGCAGCAGCACCTCGGCCACCGACGGCAGCCGGGTCAGCCTTCCCGACAGCCAGGTGGCCGAGACGGAGATGATGATGCCGCTGGTCCAGATCATGTCGACCACGAGGCGGTTGCGCAGATCGACACGGCCGATGGCCATCCCGATCAGCACGTAGGCCAGCCACGGGACGGCCGGGTAGTAGCCGGTGAAGAGCAGCTCGGCGAGCAGCCGGCCCGGCTCCAGCAACTGCGACGGCTCCGGGCTGGAGAACTGCCGCGGCGGCAGTATCGGCCGGATGACCTGCGACAACAGCGGCCCGACGACGACCCAGAGCACACCGAGCAGCCACAACCACCGCGCCCGCAGCCCGAGGAACGGGATGGCGAGCAGGAACAGCACCCCGTAGTAGGTCAGGATGATCGCGATGCCGGTGCCGAGCGACCCGAGCACCAGCCCGAGCGCGGCGATCAGCACGGCCCGCGCAATCAGCCCCAGCGACCGGGACGCGAGGACCTGCCCCCGCACCGGCTGCTGACGTCCGGTCATCAACGCCAGGCTGACCCCGGCGAGCACCGCGAAGAGGGCCGCGGACCGGCCACCGGCGACGGCCTGGATCCTGGTCAGCTCCCCGGAGGCGTCGACCGGGTCGAGCACGTGCGTCGCCATCATCCCCAGCAACGCCAGGCACCGCGCCACGTCGACACCGACGAGACGCGTCGAGAGTCGATCGGAGAGCCGATCCGTCAGCGCTGACATCGCCCCCAGAGTAGAGATATCTCACGTACGCCGCGGCTTCACCCACCCACAACACCTGCTTTACCGTGAGAACGATGTCCGTCGATGCCTCCCTGACCCGCCCGTGGGTCGGGCACGATGCCGGCAGCAGCGGCTACCGCCGGATCCTGATCGGCCTCTTCGCCGCCGGGATCGCAACCTTCGGGCAGATGTACTCCACCCAGGGCATCCTCCCCACCGTCGCGCACGCGCTCGAGGTCAACGAGGCCTCGGCCGCGCTCACCGTCTCCACCGCGACCCTCGGCCTCGCGGTCAGCGTCCTCGGCTGGTCATGGGTCGCCGACCGCATCGGCCGGGCGCCGGCGATGAAGATCGCGCTCTCGATCTCGCTCGTCCTCGGCCTGCTCACCCCGCTCGCCCCCGGCTTCGCCTCGCTCCTCGTCCTGCGCAGCCTCGAGGGCCTCGCGCTCGGCGGCGTACCCGCCCTCGCGGTCGCCTATCTGGCCGAGGAGATCCACGTACGCCACGTCAGCCTCGCCGCGGCTATCTACATCTCCGGCACCACCGTCGGCGGCCTCCTCGGCCGGGTCATCACCGGGCCGTTCGCCGATCTCGGCGGCTGGCGCCTGGGCGTCACCGCCGGCGGCGTCCTCTCGGCGATCGCCGCGATCATCGCCATCACCCTGATCCCGCGCGCCCAGGGCTGGGTCCGCCCGGTCGGCAGGCCGACAACGTCCGTACGCGAGGGTGTGCTCGCCAACCTCCGCGACCCGGGCATGCTCGTCCTCTACGGGCAGGCAGCACTGCTGATGGGCGGGTTCGTGGCGACGTACAACTATCTGGGGTTCCGCCTCGAACGCGAGCCCTTCGGGCTCCCGGTGGCGATCTCGAGCCAGATCTTCTTCGCCTATCTCGGTGGCACCGTCTCCTCGTCGGTCGCGGGCCGGCTGGCCGCCACCCACGGGCGACGAAAGGTCATGCTGACCTGCGTCGTCATCACGATCGTCGGCGTCGTGATGACCTTCCCCGACAACCTCGCGATGGTCCTGACCGGCCTGTTCGTCCTCACCACCGGCTTCTTCGGCGCCCACGGCGTCGCTTCGGGCTGGGTCGGGGCCCGCGCGCGGGTCGGAAAGGCTCAGGCCAGCGCCCTCTACAACCTCTTCTACTACGGCGGCTCCAGCCTCTTCGGCTGGCTGCTCGGCTATGCGTACGTCGTCGGCTGGTGGGGCGTCGCCACCGCCGTCCTCGTCCTCGCCCTCATCTCGCTGACCTGGTCCTGGCTCGCCGCCCACGACTGACGGGTGGCTCGACCAGCGAAGGTCAGACCTGGAAGTGCTTCCGCGCGAACTCGAGCGACTCGCGAAGGGCGGCGACGCGCTCGGCGCGGGAGTGGGCGCGTCGGGTGCTGATCTCGAGGACGATCTCACCGTCGAACCCCGAGGCAGCCAGATGGCGCAGGAAGCGGTCGGCGCCCATGCGGCCCCGCCCGGGCACGAGATGCTCGTCCTTGGCCGAGCCGCTGCCGTCGGTGAGGTGGATGTGCCGCAGCCGCGACCCGAGCCGCTTCGCCATCTCGATCACATCGTCGCCGGCGATCGCGGCATGGGAGAGATCGATGGTGGTGTTGGCGTAGTCCTCGGTCGAGGGGTCCCAGTGGGGCAGGTACATCTGCGTGGCGCGCTTGGCCGCACGCCACGGATACATGTTCTCCACCGCGAACCGCAGCCCGGTCGAGCGCTCCAGCGTGGCGATCCCCTCCACGAAACCGGCCGCGTACTCGCGCTGCCAGCGGAACGGCGGATGTACGACGACCACCCCCGCACCGACCTCGACGGCCATCTCGGCCGACCGCTCGAGCTTGCCCCAGGGCTCGAAGCCCCAGACCTGCTGGGTGAACAGCAGGGTCGGCGCGTGGATCGCGACGATGGGTAGGCCGTGGTGCTCGGCGAGCTGCTTGACCGCATGGGTCTGCTGCGACAGCGCGTCGATGCCGACCATGACCTCGACCCCGTCGTACCCCACCTCGGCCGCATAGGCGAAGCCGCGGGCGGTCGACTCGGGATAGGTCGAGGACGTCGACAGCGAGATCATCGCGGGGCCTCCTAGTCGGACCTTCCAGAATCGGAACTGCCGATGAAGGACAGGTGGTCGAGGCGGTCGAGGATCAGACCCTCACGCAGCGCCCACGGGCAGATCTCGAAGGCGGGTACGTCGAAGATGTCGAGGCACGCCTCGGCGACCAGCGCACCGGGCACGATCTGATGGGCCCGCGACGGGCTGACCCCGGGCAGCTCGGAGAGCTCTTCGAGCGACATCTCCAACAGCTTCGGGATCCAGTCGCGCAGCTCGGCCAGCCGCAGCTCGCGGCGCACCCGCAGCCCCTCACCGCTCGGCGCGGCACCACAGATGCGTGCCAGCGAGCGGAACGTCTTCGAGGTCGCCACCGCCATGTCCGGCTGACCGTCGCGCAGTATCTTGCCCGCGTCGTCGGCGATCGAGGCGCGGATCGTCCGGCGCAGCTCTCGCAGCTCCTCCTCCGTCGGCCGGTCACCGAAGTAGCTGCGCGCGAGCCGGCCGGCACCCAGCGGCAGCGACCAGGCGACGTTCGGCTGCTCGTCGAGTCCGGCCGCGATCTCCAGCGATCCGCCGCCGATGTCGAAGACCGCGAGCCGTCCGGCGGACCAGCCGAACCAGCGGCGTACGGCCAGGAAGGTCAGCCGCGCCTCGTCGTCGCCGGGAAGTACCTCGATCTCGACCCCGGTCTCGGCATGTACGCGGTCGAGCACCTGCTGCGAGTTGCCGGCATCGCGCACCGCCGAGGTCGCGAACGCCAGCATCTCCGAGACGCCCTTCTCCTCCCCGACCGCCACCGACTCACGAGTGAAGTCGGTCAACGCCTCGATCCCGGCCTCGGTCACATCACCGGCCTCGTCGAGGTGCTCTGCCAGCCGCAACGGCTGCTTGAACGAGTACGCCGGTGACGGGGCCGCCCCGCCGTGGGCGTCGACCACGAGCAGGTGTCCCGTGTTCGATCCGATGTCGAGTACGCCCAGACGCATAAGTTCGACTTTAGTGCCACACCGTCATCCGCGCGGAACCCCTGTTCATGTACGAGGCGCTACCAACGATCGCGCTGGTGCACCTTGTACGTCACCGGAACATGCCATCCCAGGTGACTCGCAATCCGATCCCTTGTCACGGCGATGAGTCAGAACGGCCCGAGGCGCGGAAGCAACTTCTTCATTGCCTCAACGATGCCCATCGCATCGTCCAGGGCCTGTCGGGTCTCACCAACGGTGATGGGTGCGTCACCCAGGGACGGATATTCGGTGTCGTGCCGACGCAACCGCATGGGTCCGAACGGGCGTACCACGCCCGCGGCACGCCCCAACTGAGCCTGAACGGCCTGCTGGGTCGCCTTGTGGGCGCCGATCTCCGAGCGTGCGTGCGGTCGAAGCCCCTGCTTGGCGAGAGTTGCGGTGAGCGCCTTCCGTGCTGCGTCGTAGATCAGCGGGAACGCTGAAGTGGGATGTGTGTCCAACATCAGCTTGGCTGCTTCGAGGTGCTCGTCGGCGTGGCTCATCAGCAGATCAGCATGCTCTGTCGACGGGGCGACCCGCTCGAGATCGCCGTGGTCGATCATCGTGTCGATCTCTGCGTCGCCTTGAGGCCAGTGTCCGGGCGCCTCTTCAGGCTGGTCAGTCATCGCCGTTTCCAATCAGATGCACGAGAGGACGGGCCAGGATCGTCGCCTTGAAGGAGCCCCCGTCAGCTATCCACGCCTCCGGCGTCACCGCACGATAGTTCACCTCGCGACGCAGCGTCCGCTCGACAGGCTCGATCGCCTCGAACAACTCGTCGCGGTCGGGGGTCCCGATCACCAGCAGGTCGATGTCCCCAGGCACGGCACCTGGCTGTTGCGCATAGCGAGCCGCCCATGAGCCGTGAATGAAGGCGTCGTCGATCCCTGACACCTGTTCGAGTGCCTCGCGGAGCAGTCCAACGGGCCCGAAAGTCAGCGCCATGACCTCAGCCAGCGGGCGGTACAGAGGATGGTCCGTGGTGGGGGTGACGGTCCGATTGCGCCCACGTACCGTGCTCTTGACCAGGCCCGCTTCCTCGAAGCGATCGACCTCGCGCTTGACCGTCGGGACCGTCGTACCGACCGCGGCCGCAATCTCTGACAGGCTCGGCTGCTCGCCGGGGTGGAGCAATACCCACGCCAGCACTTCTCCCTGCAGCCGCGAACGCAGCAGAGGCAGAAGAGTCGGACTCGACGTTTTCATAAAACGAACCATACCGTGCGTTTTACGAAAACGTCATGGACCCGCTCAGCGGTCGGCGGTGGCCACCGCGCGCTCGGGGCTGGGAGCCGCAGCGGGTACAGCCCGCTCCCCGATTCGGGCGTTGACCAGCCCGGCGAGCACGACGACGAGCGCGGCGGCGGCCGGCAGGGCCAGGGCCGCCTCCGTACCCCAACGTTCGGCGACGCCGCCGGTGACGGCGGAGGCGAGGGACTGGCCGAGGATCACCGCGGAGCCGAGCATGGTCATCACGGTGGCCGACCGGCCGACCGGGCTGCGGCGGGCACCGAGGCCGTACTGCGTGACCAGCGTCGGCCCGATCCCGAGACCGATGACGAGCAGCGCGACGACCATCCCGGTCACCGACGACACCCCCGGCAGGGCGAGGGCGCCGGCGAGCATCAGGCCGCCGAAGACCAGCCAGCGCGCGGCCGAGGTGAAGCCGACCGGGAAGACGGCGACGCCCAGCGCCAGCGCGGCCGAGCCGACGCCCATCGCGGCGTAGACCAGGCCGGCCTCCTCAGGACGCCCGTGGTCGGCCATGAACGCGGTCAGCGAGGTGAGCATCGAGCCGAAGAAGAGCCCGACGCCGAGGATGCCGACCACGACGACGACCACGCGCGGACGGGCGAGCTCACGCACGGAGCCGGCAGCCGGCGCACGGCCGGACGAGGCCTGTGCGGTCGCGGCGCTCGGGTGGAGGGCGAAGGCGGAGACGAAGATCAGGGTGAGCACCGCGGCGGCGACGACCGGCGCCCACGGGTCGATCGTGACGGCGAGGACGCCCGCGACGACGGGACCGACGATGAAGACGATCTCGTCGGCCGCCGACTCGTAGGCCATGGTCGAGTTGATCACCCGCACGCGACGTCCCGGGACGATGCACGCGGAGATGATCGCCATCAGCCGCGACCGCGACAACGGCGCGATCTGTGGGGCGGTCGCGCCGACCAGGAAGGCCACCGCCAGCACGGCCGCGTCGGGCAGCGGGCTGTAGACCACCCAGGCCATCGCGGCCAGCATCGCGCTGCTCGCGGCGCCGACCACCAGCAGCACGCGCCGCTGACCGAACCGGTCGACCGCGGCGCCGAGGAGCGGGCCGCACGACGCGGCTCCGATCCCGACCATCGCGGAGTTCAGACCGCCGAGCGCCAGCGAGTCGCGGCCGGCGACGACCAGCGTCAGCACACCGACGACCATCATCGCGTACGGCATCCGCGCGACCAGCGCGAGTGGGAAGTACGTCCCTCCGACGGCGCGCACCAGACTCTGCTCGCCCTGCACTGACATCTCTTTCGAACCTCCCGCTGCGAACCGCGGCTCTGTGCCGCCTTGGTCCGCCGGCGGGGCCAGCGCGAGGTGATACACACAATGGATACGGAGCAGTCGCTCCGTCCCTACAAGAATACGCCGCCCACCCCGGCCACCCGGAATCGCCGAGGTGGGCGCCGGTCAGGGCTCGAGATCGACCACCCCGGTGCCGCTGACGATGTCGAACGGGACCGAGACCTGGTCATGGGCGATCCTCCACGAGCCGTCGATCTTGCGCAGCCCGTAGGTGACCCGCACCCACATACCGGCCGCGGCGACCCCGTTCCTCATCGTCCCGCTGAGCCGGCCGAAGGCGTACCCGAACGCCACGTCGCCGCCGATGCTGAGCGTCAGATCCCGCAGCTCGTAGTCCACGGTCTCGAAGACCTGGAACACGCGCGCCCAGCTGGCGAGCTTCGCCTCGATCCCGACATGCTGGAGCGGCGGTTCGACGTCGAAGGACACGACATCGGAGGCGTACGGCTCTCGCAGGATGTCGAGGTCCTTGGCTCGCAGCCCGTCGATGACCTTCTCGATCTGGCCGCGGATCGCGGCTTCTTCGTGCGCACTCATGACCGACCTGCCTGGGCCCCGGCCAGGCTGCCCTCGCGCAGCGGCGCGAGCGCGGTGCTCCACGAGACGACCTGATCCAGCGTGGCGGTCAGCGCGTCCGCGTGACGTTCCCCGGGCACGAAGGTGGTGTGGTTCTCGAAGTCGGTGAACAGCGAGAGCTCCACCGGGCGGCTCACATCGGCCATGCCCAGCGTCCCGCAGACCGTACGCAGCTGGGCGACCGCCCGAGCGCCGCCGCTGACTCCGTAGGAGACGAAGCCGACCGCCTTGTTCGTCCACTCCGCACAGGCGTGGTCGATGGCGTTCTTCAGAACCCCGGGCATACCGCCGTTGTACTCCGGCGTCACGATCACGAACCCGTCGAACGGGGCGATCCGCGCGGCCCAGTCGCGGGTGTGCTGGTTGGCCGACGGCCCGAACATCGGCGGCACGGGCTCGTCCAGGTGCGGGAGCGGGTGATCGAGCAGATCGATCAGCTCGAAGGTCGCGTCGTCGCGGCGCGAGGCCAGGTCGTGGACCCACCGGGCGACCTGTGGGCCATTGCGGTTGGGGCGGGTGCTGCCGAGGATGATGCCGATGCTGATCATGTCCGGACTCCTTCTCCGTGATGGGTCTGCTGCCCCTCCGACGAAGGAGACGTACGGAATGTCAGGTGGTCTCACAGATCGGGTCGCTGTTTCGTCGGTTGGGTTGTAGACCTGCAGACGAAGGAGTCACCATGACCGACCCGCACCTCGCAGAGGTGATCAGCGAGCGCCGCCAGCTGATCAACCTCGCCTACCGCCTGCTCGGCTCGCTCGCCGAGGCAGAGGACGTGGCCCAGGAGACCTACACCCGCTGGTACGCCCTGTCCGAGAAGCAACGGGAGGCGATCGCCTCTCCTGGCGCGTGGATGACGACGGTCGCCAGCCGGATCTGCCTGGATCTGCTCGGCTCCGCACGAGCCCGGCGGGAGCACTATGTCGGCGACTGGATCCCGGAGCCGGTGCCCGGCGGCTGGCTCGACGGCACCGAGTCGGCCCCTGCCGACCCCGCGGACCGGGTCACGCTCGACGAGTCGATCAGCATGGCCTTCCTGGTGGTGCTGGACTCGATGACACCCGCCGAGCGGGTCTCCTTCGTCCTGCACGACATCTTCCGCTACACCTTCGCCGAGATCGCCGACGTCGTCGGACGCACCCCGGCGGCCTGCCGCCAGCTCGCCTCCAGCGCCCGCCGCCGCATCGACACCTCACGGGACCCGTCGACCACCGAGCGCACCGACCTGGTCCGCGGCTTCAAGCAGGCCTGGGAGTCGCGCGACATCGAGGCCCTCGTCGGGCTCCTCGACCCCCAGGCGATCGCCACCGCCGACGGCGGCGGCCTGGCCCTCGCTTTCCTCGAACCGATCAGCGGCGCCGAGCAGATCGCCGGTGCCTGGATGGACATCGCCGCTCGCGGCCCGGCGGTGACCCTGCGCGAATGCTCGGTCAACGGCCAGCCCGGCCTGGTCGGAGAGCTGGACGGCGCCACCGTCTCCGTCTACGCCTTCGACGTCGCCGACGGCCGCATCACCCGCATCTGGGCCGTACGCAACCCCGAGAAGCTGCGTCCGTGGAGCGCTCGGTGAACCGTCGGACATCGATCGACCACGTAGGCTTGGCAGGTGCCTGAGGTACCCCTGGATTTCCCGCGTGCGTGGGTGGAGTTCGTGAACCCCGACGACCCGGACGAGCGGATGCGCTGCGACCTGACCTGGTTGACGTCGGCGTACTCCTGCATCTTCGGCAACGGCTGCCCGGGGATGTTCAAGAGCTCACCGGACGTGGGGTGCTGCACGCTGGGGGCGCACTTCGCTGACGAGGAGGACGAGGCCCGGACGGCGGGATTCGTCCAGAAGCTGACCCCTGAGCTGTGGGAGCAGCACCCGGGGCGTGAAGTGGAGACCGACGACTGGGTCGAGCTCGACGACGAAGGCGAGCGGAAGACCCGGGTAACGGAGTTTCGTGGGCAGGAGTCGTGCGTCCTGGCCAACCGGCCCGACTTCGCCGGCGGATCGGGGTGCGCGCTCCACATCCTGGCCGCAGCCGAGGGTCGGGAGCACTTCGAGACGAAGCCGGACGTGTGCTGGCAGCTGCCGATCCGGCGTACGTTCCGCGATGTCGAGCTGACCGACGGGACGACCTACACCGAGGTGACGATCACCGAGTACGACCGGCGCGGCTGGGGTCCGGGCGGCCACGACCTCGACTGGTACTGCTCCGGCAACACCGAGGCCCACGTCGCCGTCGAGCCCGTCTACCTCACCAATCAGGCCGAGCTGACCGAACTGATGGGCAAGGCGGCGTACGCCGAGCTCGTCCGTCACTGCGAGGCGCACGTCCGGTCGAGGTCCGCGCTGGCGCTCCATCCCGCCAGCCCGCGCTGAGCGGCGCTGAACCCCCCGGTGTATCTCGACATCAAGAGATAGTGACCCTGGATTGGTCTCTCTCTCAGCGAGAGTTCAGAATCGTTACATGCGCCTGGACCATGTTTCGTACGCTGCAGGACCCGATGGCTTGGTACAGACCGCCAAGCAGCTCGGTGAGCTGCTCGGCCAGGAGTTCGTCGACGGCGGCGTCCACCCTCGCTTCGGCACCCGCAACTACATCCTCCCGATGCGCGGCGGCCTCTACCTCGAGGTCGTCGAGGCACTCGAGCACCCGGCCAGCGACAAGGCCCCGTTCGGGCAGGCCGTCAAGGCCCGCTCCGCGCTCGGCGGCGGCTGGATCGGCTTCGTGGTCGGCGTCGACGACATGACCCCGATCGAGGAGCGGCTCGGCCGCAAGGCGGTTCCCGGCAACCGTCACCTCCCCGACGGCCGCGAGCTCCACTGGCAGCAGATCGGCATCAACGGCCTGATCGCCGACCCGCAGCTGCCCTACTTCATCAAGTGGGAGACCCCCGACCTCCACCCCGGCAACGCCGGCTCCGACATCACCCTCACGTGCCTGGAGATCTCCGGCGACCCCGAGCGGGTCAAGGACTACCTCGGCGACGAGCTGAAGGAACGCGTCGATCCCTGGACCGGTAAGCCCGCCGAGAACGTCCACATCGACTGGGTCGCCGAGCACGGCACCCCCGGTCTCCTGGCCGCGCAGTTCGTCACGCCCCGCGGCGAGGTCCGGATCTGACGAGGCTCGACCTGCCGGGGGCGACGGGCGCGATCCCGTCCCCCAACATCTGGAACCACACCGCGACGTACGAGATCGAGAACCGTGCGCTCGACCCGCACGGCCGGCTCTGGGCGGCCATGGCCGAGACCGGACCCTGGGCCGGACGCGACGTCCTCGACCTGGGCTGCGGGACCGGGTTCTACCTGTCGAAGTTCGCCGAGACCGCCCGCACCGTCACCGGCATCGAGCCCCATCCGGATCTCGTGACGTTGGCCCGGCGGCGTACGAAACGACTCCCGAACGTCACCGTCCACAACGGGATCGCGCAGCGGCTGCCGCTGCCACCGGCCTCCGTCGACGTCATGCACGCCCGCTGGGCCTACTTCTTCGGCCCCGGCTCCGAGCCGGGGCTCGGCGAGCTCGACCGGGTGATGCGTCGCGGCGGCGTGGCGATGGTGATCGACAACGACGGCTCCCGGTCGAGCTTCGGCGCATGGTTCCGCCGTGGCTACCCGAAGGTCCCGCCGCCGGAGGAGCAGGAGCGGTTCTGGTCGATGCACGGCTGGACACGCGTCCCCGTCGACATGGACTGGTCCTTCGGCTCGCGCGCAGACCTCGAGGCGGTCGTACGCATCGAGTTCGACGCCGCCACCGCGGCCGCGATCCTGGACGAACACCAGGGGACGTATGTCGACTACGCGGTGAACCTCTGGTGGAAGCGTTTCTGAATCACCGCACACGGTCGTGGAAAAAGCGTGACCATTGAGACTCCCCCCAAGGAAAGGAGTTTCACCATGCACCAAATCCCACGTCTCGGGCGTCGGCTCGGCACGGTCATCGGCACCCTCCTTCTCACGGTCGCGGCCTCCCTCGCCGCGGTCAGCGTCACGGCCGCGCCGGCTCACGCCGACGCCTGCTACACCTGGAGCGGCACCCTGCAGCAGGGGTCCTCGGGCAGCGCGGTCACCCAGCTGCAGATCCGGGTCGCCGGATGGGCGGCCTCCGGCACCGTCTTCTCGATCGACGGCTCCTACGGCCCGGCGACGACGACCGCGGTCCGCAACTTCCAGGCCGCTTACGGTCTCTCCGCCGACGGCGTCGCCGGGTCCAACACGTTCAACAAGATCTACGCGCTCCAAGACGACGACTGCACCCCGGTCCACTTCGCGTGGAGCGAGGTCGACGACGTCTGCTACGGGGGCTGGCCGACGCCGATCTCCGGAGTGACGGTCGCACAGGTCAAGGCCAACCTGATGCAGGCGATGTGGCGAGCCGAGGCGATCCGGCACCGGCTCGGCGACAACCCGTTGCGGGTGACCTCGGCCTACCGCTCGAGGGCGTGCAACGACGCCGTCGGCGGCGCCTCCAACAGCAACCACCTCTACGGCCGGGCCATGGATCTGGTGCCCGGTAGCAGCGCGACGACCATGTGCGGCATCGCGCGTGCCTCACGCCAGTCGTTCCCGCAGGTGCTCGGGCCCGGCTACCCCGACCACAGCGACCACATCCACCTCGGCATCCAGTCGAGCGTCTTCCACAGCGCCTCGCAGTGCTTCTGACCCTCTCAGGGTGACTCGGTGAGCTGGTCGGGATCGGCATCGGTCCCGACCAGCTCGCGGAGCTTGTCGTTGACGTCCCAGATCCCGACGTTCATCCCGGCGGTGACGGTCGCACCGCGCCGCCAGTAGGCGATGAACTCGTCACCGTCGGTGTTGCCGCGGAGCAGCACCTCGTCCTCGGGCGCGGAGCGGCCGACGTACTCCATCGAGAACTCGAACTGGTCGGTGAAGAAGTAGGGCTGCCAGTCGTAGGCGCCGCCCTTCCCCAGCATCGACCGGGCCGCCAGCCGGCCCTGCCGGATCGCGTTGTCCCAGTGCTCGACCCGCAGCAGGCCGTGCACGGTGTGCTTCGCGAGCGCGGCATCGCCTGCGGCGAAGACCCGAGGATCAGACGTACGCAGCCCCTCGTCGACCACGATGCCGTCGCCGACCTCGAGGCCGGCGTCGGCGGCCAGCTCCGTGGCCGGTGCGGCCCCGACGGCGACGAGGACGATGTCGGCGGGGATCTCGCCGGCGCTGGTGCGTACGATTCCCGGCTCGATCGCCTCGACGGTCGTGCCGGTGTGGATCTCGACGCCGTGGCGGGTGTGGAGGTCGGCGACGTGCTCGGCGAGGACCGGGCCGAGGACGTTGAGGAGCGGCTGCGCGGCCGCCTCTAGCACGACCGCCTCCCCACCGAGCGCGGTCACCGACGCCGCGACCTCGAGGCCGATCCAGCCGCCACCGACCGTGACGACCCTGGTGCCGGGCTTGATCGCGTCCTTGAGGCGGCGGGCGTCCTCGACGGTGCGGAGGGTCGTCGCGTTCTCGATGCCGGGGATCGGCGGCGTCTTCGGCTCGGCGCCGGTCGCCAGGAGGAGCGTGCCGAAGGGCAGCTGCTCGCCGTTGTCGAGCGTGACGGTCCCGTTGTCCAGGTCCAGGGCGGTCGCGATGGTGCCGGTGAGGACGGTGACATCCTTCTCGGCGAACCACGCCTCGTCGTGGGAGAGCTTGAACTCCTTGGCACCGGAGAGGAAGTCCTTGGAGAGCTGCGGTCGCTCGTACGGCAGCTCCGGTTCCTTCCCGACCAGGGTCAGGCGGCCGGCGTACCCCTCGTCACGAAGGGTTTCGATGGCGCTGACCGCGGCAAGACCAGCACCGATGACGACGATCTGCTCAGTTCCCATGACGCCATCGTCGCTCGGAAGCGGTGAACTAAGAAGACCCGCGGACGGTCAGGGCGGGTTTCAGCATCACGCCGGGCGCGGCGTAGGACGGGGTGGCGAGCAGCTCCTCGAGCGCCTTGACCAGCTCGCGCGCGGCCTCCTCCAGCGGAGGACGTACGGACGTGATGCCCGGCGGCACCGTCTGAGCGACCTGGGAGTCGTCGAAGCCGACGACCGCGATGTCCTCACCGAGCCGCAGCCGTCGCTCGAAGAGCGCGTGGAGCACACCCATCGCGAGCGTGTCGGAGGCGCAGACGAGCGCGGTGGGCTCGGTCTCGTCGAGGATCGCGTCGGCGGCGGCCTTGCCCGAGCTGATCGAGTCCTCGGTGCGCGAGGCCAGGCCGGTGGTCGAGAGGCCGTGGGTGTGCATCGCGTGGATCCAGCCGCTTCGTCTCTCCTCACCCAGGAGCGAGTCCTTGTGCCAGCCGATCCAGGCGATCTTGGAGTGACCGCGCTCGATCAGGTGCTCGGTGGCGATCTCGGCGCCGTAGGCGAGGTCGACGTCGACCCACGGATGCTTGGCGTCGGGCTGGGTCCACGGGCGCCCGAAGGAGACGAACCGCGCCCGGCGCGACTGCAGCCAGGTCGTCTGCTGACCGCCGAGGTGGGTGTCGGTCACGACGAACGCGTCGACCGCGGTCGACCTGAGCAGCTCGTCGTAACCGTCGAGCGGGTCGGCAGGGTCACCGTAGAAGAGGAGCACGTGGTAGCCGGTCTCGGCCGCGGCCTCGACGAAGCTGTGCACGAACCGGTCCATCATCGCGTTGGCCGTGCCCTCCTGGAGGGCTGGCATACGCAGGCCGATCAGGTGGCTCGCTCGCGTGCGCAGGCTGCGCGCGGCGCGGTTGGGCTGATAGCCGAGCTTGTCGATCGCGTCCTGCACCCTGGCCAGGGTGTCGGCACGCAGCAGATCGGGGTTGTTGACCGCGTTGGAGACCGTCTGCCGGGACACGCCGGCCAACTCCGCGACGTCCGCCAGGGTCGGCGGAGCGGCCGAGATATGACCGCCGGAACGCGGCACCGCCACGCTCTGCCTCCCTTGATGCCGATGTGGAACTCTGGATCGTTCCAAGCCATGGTAACGAAGGCTGACCCCGCACGATGCTTTCGGTCCCATTCCTGTCGGTGCCTTGGTCTAGGTTGCTGGGCATGGCTACCGCTCGCTCGTCCAAACGCGCCACCTACCGCTGCTCCGAGTGCGGTTGGGAGACAGCGAAGTGGGTCGGCCGCTGCGGCGAGTGCCAGGCGTGGGGGTCGGTCGCCGAGGCGGCCGCCCCGATCGGACGTACGCAGGCGGCTCCGGTCTCCACCGCGGCGGTGCCGATCGGGACCGTGTCGGTGACCGAGTCGGAGCGGCGTACGTCGGGGGTGCCCGAGCTCGACCGGGTCCTCGGCGGCGGACTGGTGCCGGGCGCCGCGATCCTGCTGGCGGGTGAGCCGGGCGTCGGGAAGTCGACGCTGCTGCTCGAGGTGGCCGCGCAGACGGCGCGCTACGGACGCCGTGCGTTGTACGTGACAGGCGAGGAGTCCGCCTCGCAGGTGCGGCTGCGGGCCGACCGGACCAACGCGATCCAGGACGAGCTCTATCTCGCCGCCGAGACCGATCTCGGTGCCGTGCTGACCCACATCGAGGAGAGCCGGCCCGAGCTGATCGTGGTCGACTCGGTGCAGACCATCGGCGCATCCGGGGTCGAGGGCGTTCCCGGCGGGGTGACCCAGGTGCGCGAGGTGGCGGCAGCCCTGATCCGGGTGGCCAAGACCCGCAACATCACGACCGTCGTGGTCGGCCACGTGACCAAGGACGGGGCGATCGCCGGGCCGCGGGTGCTGGAGCACCTGGTCGACGTCGTCCTCCACTTCGAGGGCGCGCGCGACTCACGGTTCCGGATGGTGCGGGCGATGAAGAACCGCTTCGGCCCGATCGACGAGGTGGGCTGCTTCGACCTGTCCTCGGAAGGCATCGTCGCGGTCACCGACCCGTCGGGCCTCTTCGTGGAGACCCATCACGTCTCGGTCCCCGGCACGTGCGTCACCGTGACGATGGAGGGTCGCCGGCCGCTGCTCGCCGAGATCCAGGCGCTGACCGTGCTGGGCGCGGAGGAGCGGGCGAAGCGTACGACCTCGGGGCTGGACGGCTCCCGGCTCGCGATGATCCTCGCCGTGCTGCAGCGCCACGCGAGGGTCGGCCTCTCCGGTCGCGACGTGTTCGCCTCGACCGTCGGCGGGGCCCGGATCAGTGACCCGGCCGCCGACCTGGCGATGGCGCTCGCGGTCGCGTCGAGCCATACCGGCACGCCGACGCCACGCGGGGTGGTCGCGCTCGGCGAGATCGGCCTCGCCGGCGAGCTGCGCCGGGTGCGCGATCTCGACCAGCGGCTCTCCGAAGCGGCACGGCTCGGGTTCACCGTGGCCGTCGTCCCGGCCGATCCTGGGGCGCCAGTGCCCAACCGTCCCAATGAGCGGGAAGTCGACGGGATGCGTGTCTTTGAGGTGCACAGCATCAGTGGTGCGCTGGAATTCCTCCGCTTGGTGTGATCGGCTTGGTGACTCGTGGCCGAACGTTCTCGGCATTACGGTTGGATCCACGGTTAGAATCACCTCATCCCACTCCGAAAGGAATCTCGTGCCCGCCGACCGCACCGCGGACTCCATCCGACTGCGCGAGACGCTTGCTCTGATCGCGCCCGGGACACCGCTGCGTGACGGGCTCGAGCGGATTCTCCGCGGCCGCACCGGCGCACTGATCGTGCTCGGCTACGACAAGATGGTCGATGGGATATCGACCGGTGGCTTCACCCTCGACGTTCCGTTCACCTCCACCGGCCTGCGTGAGCTCGCCAAGATGGATGGGGCGATCATCGTCGACGACTCGCTGAGCCGCATCGTGCAGGCCGCAGTCCACCTGATGCCCGACCACACCATCCCCTCGACCGAGACCGGCACCCGGCACCGCACCGCCGACCGGGTCGCGAAGCAGACCGGTCACCCGGTGATCTCGGTGTCCCAGTCGATGCAGATCATCGCTGCGTACGTCGGGCAGACCCGCCACGTCCTCGAAGACTCCGGCCAGATCCTCTCCCGTGCCAATCAGGCGCTGGCGACCCTGGAGCGCTACAAGCTGCGCCTCGACGAGGTGGCCTCCACCCTGTCGGCGCTCGAGATCGAGGATCTGGTGACCGTGCGCGACGTGGCCGTCGTGGCCCAGCGCCTGGAGATGGTCACCCGCATCGCCCGCGAGATCGAGGACTACGTGCTCGAGCTCGGCACCGACGGCCGGCTGCTGTCCCTCCAGCTGGAGGAGCTCATCACCGGCGTCGACGCTGAGCGCGAGATGGTCATCCGCGACTACCTCCCCCGCGGCCGTCGCGCCCGCAGCCCCGAGGAGCTGCTGGCCGAGCTCGAGGCGCTCAACTCCGCCGAGCTCGTCGACCCCGCCGCCACCGCCCGGGTCCTGGGCCTGACCACCTCCGACGCTCTCGACGGCGCCGTCGCCCCGCGCGGTTACCGCCTCCTCGCGAAGGTCCCCCGCCTCCCACCCGCCGTCGTCGACCGCCTCGTCGACCACTTCGGCACCCTGCAGAAGCTCCTCTCCGCCAGCGTCGACGACCTCCAGGCCGTCGAGGGCGTCGGCGAGCTCCGCGCCCGCTCCGTACGCGAGGGCCTCTCCCGCCTCGCCGAGTCCACCATCCTCGAACGCTACGTCTGACCCTTCGCCGAGGCGTCAGCTACGTCGGCCGAGGCGGCACGCTCGTGCCATCTCGGCCGACGGGAGTGACGCCTCGGCTGTTAGTTGACCGGGGAGTCGGGCTCCGTACGCGACAGGGCGGTGCCCGGCTTGTAGAGGCCGAAGGTGGCCGATGACGGTTCGCCACCGAGGGCGGAGGCGACGATCACGAAGAAGTTCGGCTTCACCCACGGGCCGTGGCCGGTGCACTCGCCGGCGACGACGCGGCGGCCGGTCCAGGTCAGGGGCAGGGTGGTGACGACGTCGCGGCGTACGACGATCTCCTTGGTCGGCACCGCCTTGGCGCAGTCGACCGTCGACCAGACCAGGTCGCCGCCCTTCTGCGAGATGCGCACCTGAAGCGCGTCCGCGGACAGCTTCCAGGTGCACGCAGACGCCTTCACGGTGCGCAGCTGGAGCGGGATGGTCACGTTGTCGTAGGAGTAGGCGTCGGTGACTGCCGGCTCGACGACGATGTCGGAGGGCGAGCACTCGCCGGTCGGCTCCGGCGGCGCGCTGCTCTTCGGCTTCTTGGGCTTGTTGTTGCCGCCCGCGTTGCCCGCCTTCTTCGACGGCTTCGCACTGGGCGTCGGGGTGACCGTCACGGTCGCCGTGGGCTCGTCGGCCACGGGGGTCGCGGTGTCGTCCGCGCCGTCGGAACCACTGAGGAAAAACCGCGAGATCCCGACGATCAGGAGCAGGACGATGCTGAGCACCGCCAGCCGCCGGCGCCAGTAGACCGAGGCCGGCAGCCGTCCTCCAGTCCTTCTCGAGCGGGCCATAGGCGACACCGTAATGATCCGGTGCCCAGGTTTCGGGGTGCCACTCCGTGGCAATACCTGTCGCACGGCACAATCTGGGTGTGACAGTTCTCCACGACGCCGTCCTGGACTGGTACGACGCCAACGCCCGCGACCTCCCGTGGCGGTCCGCGACCGCGACACCATGGTCGGTGATGGTCAGCGAGTTCATGCTCCAGCAGACCCCGGTCTCCCGCGTGCTCCCCATCCACGAAGCCTGGATGGAGCGCTGGCCGACCCCGGCCGACCTGGCCGCGGAGCCGACCGGCGAGGCCGTACGCGCCTGGGGCCGTCTCGGCTACCCACGCCGGGCGCTGCGGCTGCACGCGGCCGCCACCGCGATCGTCGAGCAGCACGGCGGCGAGGTGCCGGCCACGTACGACGAGCTGATCGCGCTCCCGGGCGTCGGTGACTACACCGCGGCGGCGATCGCGACCTTCGCCTACGGCAAGCGCCACGTGGTCCTCGACACGAACGTACGCCGCGTCTTCGCCCGGACGCTGAGCGGCGTCGAGTTCCCCGCGCAGTCGGTCAACAAGGCCGAGCGCGAGCTCGCCGCCGGCGTACTCCCGCAGGACGAGCCGACCGCCGCCACCTGGTCGGTCGCGGTCATGGAGCTCGGCGCCCTCGTCTGCACCGCCGCCAACCCGTCCTGCGCCCGATGCCCGGTCGCGGACCAGTGCGCCTGGCGCGCGGCTGGCCACCCGGCGTACGACGGACCGCCTCGCAAGGTCCAGACCTGGGCCGGCACCGACCGTCAGTGCCGCGGCCGCCTGATGGCCGTTCTCCGCGACGCCGACTCCCCCGTCCACCGCAGCCGTCTCGACGTCGTCTGGTCCGACGAAACCCAACGCCAACGGGCTCTGGAAGGCCTCCTGAAAGACAACCTGGCCACCGAGGTGGAACCAGACTTCTTCGCCCTCCCCTAACCCCGCCGAGAAGTCGTTTTCTGACAGCGAAAGGTCACTTTTTGAAGCGCTGGAAGAGAAACGACGCCGAGTGGCCAGAACTTCTGACCACTCGGCGTCGATAACTGACTTCTCGACGTCAGAAAGTGACGTCTCGGGTTACTCGCCTTCGGCGGGCTTCGGCTTGTCCACCGTCGTCGGCTCGTCCTGGTCGGGGAGCTCGATATCGGAGACCGTCGCACCTTCCAGCGGAGGTACGTCCGGGACGACGGAGCGCTTCTGGCCCTTGAAGGTGAACTGCGCGGCAGGACCCTCACCCTCGACGTCGACCAGCACGATCTCGCCGGGGCCGATGTCGCCGTAGAGCATCTTCTCGGCGAGCACGTCCTCGAGCTCGCGCTGAACCGTGCGGCGCAGCGGACGAGCACCCAGAACCGGGTCGAAGCCGCGCTCGGCGAGCACCTTCTTCGCGGCCGTGGTGAGCTCGATGCCCATGTCGCGGTCCTTGAGGCGGATCTCGACGGCGGCGATCATGTTGTCGACCATCGCGACGATCTGCTCCTGCGACAGCGGCGGGAACACGATGACCTCGTCGACACGGTTGAGGAACTCAGGCCGGAAGTGCTGCTTGAGCTCGTCGGAGACCTTGGACTTCATCCTCTCGTAGGAGCCCGCGACGTCGCTGGCCTGGGAGAAGCCCAGGTTGACCGACTTCGCGATGTCCCGCGTGCCGAGGTTGGTGGTCATGATGATCACGGTGTTCTTGAAGTCGACCACGCGGCCCTGGGAGTCGGTCAGGCGACCTTCCTCCAGGATCTGCAGCAGCGAGTTGAAGATGTCCGGGTGAGCCTTCTCGACCTCGTCGAAGAGGACCACGGAGAACGGCTTGCGGCGCACCTTCTCGGTGAGCTGGCCACCCTCCTCGTAACCGACGTAGCCCGGAGGCGAGCCGAAGAGCCGCGAGACGGTGTGCTTCTCACCGAACTCCGACATGTCGAGCTGGATCAGCGCGTCCTCGTCACCGAAGAGGAACTCGGCGAGCGTCTTGGACAGCCACGTCTTACCGACACCGGAGGGACCGGCGAAGATGAACGAACCGCCGGGGCGCTTCGGGTCCTTCAGGCCGGCACGGGTGCGTCGGATGGCACGGGACAGCGCCTTGACCGCCTGGTCCTGCCCGATGACGCGCTTGTGGAGCTCGTCCTCCATGCGCAGCAGTCGAGCGGACTCCTCCTCGTTGACCTGCACGATCGGGATGCCGGTCGCGACGGCGAGGACCTCGGCGATGAGCTCCTCATCCACCTCGGCGACCTCGTCCATGTCGCCGGCACGCCAGGCCTTCTCACGCTCGGCCTTCTTGGCGATGAGCTGCTTCTCCTCATCGCGCAGACGGGCCGCGGCCTCGAAGTCCTGGCCGTCGATCGCGGCCTCCTTGCGCTGGCGCACGTCGGCGATCTTGTCGTCGTACTCCCGCAGGTCGGCGGGGGCCGTCATCCGGCGGATGCGCAGGCGCGAGCCAGCCTCGTCGATCAGGTCGATCGCCTTGTCCGGCAGGAACCGGTCGGAGATGTAGCGGTCGGCCATGGTGACCGCAGCGACCAGGGCCTCGTCGGTGATCGTGACCCGGTGGTGGGCCTCGTAACGATCGCGGATGCCCTTGAGCATCTCGATCGCGACCGCGATCGTCGGCTCCGGCACCTGGATCGGCTGGAAACGACGCTCGAGAGCGGCGTCCTTCTCCAGGTACTTCCGGTATTCGTCCAGCGTCGTCGCACCGATGGTCTGCAGCTCACCACGAGCCAGCATCGGCTTCAGGATGCTCGCCGCGTCGATCGCGCCCTCGGCCGCACCGGCACCGACGAGCGTGTGGATCTCGTCGATGAACAGCACGATGTCGCCGCGGGTCTTGATCTCCTTGAGCACCTTCTTCAGGCGCTCCTCGAAGTCACCGCGGTAACGCGAACCGGCCACGAGCGCGCCCAGGTCGAGCGTGTAGATCTGCTTGTCCTTGAGCGTCTCGGGAACGTTGCCCTTGACGATGTCCTGGGCCAAGCCCTCGACGATCGACGTCTTGCCGACGCCGGGCTCGCCGATGAGGACCGGGTTGTTCTTCGTACGCCGCGACAGCACCTGCATCACGCGCTCGATCTGGCCTTCGCGACCGATGATCGGGTCGAGCTTGCCCTCGCGGGCGTCCTGGGTGAGGTTGCGGCCGAACTGGTCGAGCACGAGGCTGGAGGAAGGCGCCTCGGTCGAGGTCGTGCCTGTCGACGCGGTCGCGCCGGAGGTGCCGGCCTGGCCCTCCTTGCCCTGGAAGCCCGAGAGCAGCTGGATGACCTGCTGGCGGACCCGGTTGAGGTCGGCGCCGAGCTTCTGCAGCACCTGGGCGGCGACGCCCTCGCCCTCACGGATGAGGCCGAGCAGGATGTGCTCGGTGCCGATGTAGGAGTGGCCGAGCTGCAGCGCCTCGCGCAGGGACAGCTCGAGCACCTTCTTGGCACGCGGCGTGAACGGGATGTGTCCGGACGGTGCCTGCTGGCCCTGGCCGATGATCTCCTCGACCTGGTTGCGCACCGCCTCGAGCGAGATGTCGAGGGACTCGAGGGCCTTGGCAGCGACGCCTTCTCCCTCGTGGATCAGGCCGAGCAGGATGTGCTCGGTCCCGATGTAGTTGTGGGAGAGCATGCGGGCCTCTTCCTGGGCCAGCACGACCACCCGGCGGGCTCGGTCAGTGAACCGCTCGAACATGTACGCATCTCTCCTAAGAATTCTGGGGCGTCACCAAGATTCAACCCCGCAGACAGCCTACGCGTTCCCGACAACACAACGCAGTCCGTGCGCTGAGAGCGAACACGCGTTCCGTACGCCGGACAGACGCCGGGTCACAGCCGACCTCACACAAAGTCGGCTGCCGCGCCCCGGAGGGCGCGACAGCCGGACGTTCGGTGCGGTGAGACCGGTTTGTCAGTGAGCCGCTTCGAAAGCCGCTCGGACGTCGGCCGGAATGCGACCACGGTCGGGAACGGTGTAACCGTTGGCCTTCCCCCACTCGCGCATGACCTTCGGGGTCGAGCCACCGGCGGCGGGCGCCTTCTTGGCGCTGCCGCGACGGCCGCTCACCTTCTGGGCATGGCCGACGAAGAGCGCGAGAGAATCACGAAGCTTTGCCGCATTGGCATCGCTGAGATCAATCTCGTAGGACGTGCCGTCCAGGGCAAAAGACACCGTCTCAGCAGCTTCCGAGCCATCGATGTCATCCTCGAGGATGATCTGAACCTTCTTAGCCATGTTCCTACCTTCACTGCTCTTCTTCACCCGGAAACGGGCCGAATATAGCCATCGCCGTTAAGCGAGATGCCCATAGCATTACATACGATCCGGATGAATCAACAGGTCGGCATACTGAAAAGACTAACGAACGGCATTTCGCTGGAATATGAGTTCCAGTCCTTGCATCGTCAGCCACGGAGAATGCGCCGAGAAGCATTTACTCTCGTCGAGAACGAACTCAGCCAGATAGCCGGTCGCAATCACGGTCACTTCCTCGGCGGAGTCACCCAGCTCGGCGATGATCCGAGCGACCAGACCTTCGACCTGCGCGGCGACCCCGAAGACCATTCCGGACTGCAGCGCCTCGACCGTGTTCTTGGCGATCACCGACCGCGGGCGGGCGAGCTCGACCTTGCGCAGCTGGGCACCGCGCCGCCCCAGCGCCTCCAGCGACAGCTCGATCCCGGGCAGGATCGCGCCACCGACGTACTGTCCCGCGGCGTTGACCACGTCGAAGGTCGTCGCCGTGCCACCGAAGTCGACCACGATCGCGGGGCCGCCGTGGATCGCCATCGCCGCGACCGCGTTGGCGATCCGGTCGGTGCCGACCTCGCGCGGGTTGTCCATGAGGATCGGGATGCCGGAGCGTACGCCGGGCTCGACCACCACGCTCTCGATCGAGCCGAGATGGCGGGCGATCATCTCGCGCCACTCGTGCAGGACCGAGGGCACCGTCGCGCACACGACTACGCCGTCCACATTCGCCACCAACGTGTCGCCGAGAATTCCCCGCAGCAGCGCCCACCACTCGTCGGCGGTCCGGTGCTCGAGCGTGGAGACCCGCCAGTCCGCGGACACGACGCCGTCGGCTATCAGCCCGATGACCGTGTGGCTGTTGCCGATGTTGACAGCGAGCAGGGACATGACGGGACGCCTCAGCCCTCGGACAGGTCGAAGCCGATGTCGAAGACCTTCACCGAGTGGGTCAGCGCACCGACGGAGAGATAGTCGACACCGGTCTCGGCGACCTCGCGGGCCCGGTCCAGGGTCAGCCCGCCGGAGGCCTCGAGCACCGCACGCCCGGCGGTGATCTCGACGGCTTCCTTCATCGTCGCGGTCGACATGTTGTCGAGCATGATCCGGCCGCAACCGGCGTCGAGGAGCGCCTTGAGCTCCTCGAGGGTGGTCACCTCGACCTCGATCGGCACGTCCGGGTAGGCGAACTTCACGGCCTCATAGGCCTGCACCGCGCCACCCGCGGCGACGATGTGGTTGTCCTTGACCAGCGCCATGTCGGAGAGCGACATCCGGTGGTTGGCGCCGCCGCCACAACGTACGGCGTATTTCTCCAGCGCCCGGAAGCCGGGCAGCGTCTTGCGGGTGTCGAGGACCTGCGCGCCGGTCCCTTCCAGCGCCTCGGTCCAGGCCGCGACGCCGGTGGCGACGCCGGAGAGGTGAGAGGCGTAGTTGAGCGCCGTACGCTCCGCGGTCAGCAGCCCGCGGGTCGGCCCGGCGATCCGCATGATGACGTCCCCGGCCTTCACCTTCGAGCCGTCCTTGACGCGGTCGGTGACCGTGACCGAGTCACCCATGACGTACGCGAAGACGAGCTCGGCCACGCCGAGGCCGGCCACGACACCCTCCTCACGAGCGGCGAAGACGCCGATCCCGGTCGAGTCGGGGGCGATGGTGGCCACCGAGGTGACGTCCTCGCTGGGCATCTCCCCGGGAGCGGACGTGGGCAGGTCCTCGTCGAGAGCGAGCTCTACGGCGTCGTAGACCTCGCCGGCGTCCAGGCCGGCCTTGGTCAGCTCGTCGCGCAGCGGCTGCGGGATCTCGTCGAAGGGCACGCGTCGGATGGTCATCAGGCTCCTGCCAGGTTTGACTGGGTTGACTGGGTTGGTTGGGACGGGGTCTGGGACGGGTCGGTCGCTGGGGCCGGGGTGAAGATGGCGACAGTCTCGCCGTCCCGGAGTCTCAGGTCGAAGTGGCCGGCGAACTCGGCGTCGTCGCGCTCGGCGAAGTCCTCGCGCCAGTGGGAGCCGCGGGTCTCCTCGCGCAGCAGTGCGGACGTCGCCAGCGCGAGCGAGACGGTCAGCAGATTGGTCGCCTCCCAGGCGGCCGGGTCGATCTCGGTCGCCGGGGTGCCCCCGAGCTGCTCGAGCTCGTCGATCGCCTCGGCGAGACCCGTCGCGTTGCGGAGGACGCCGACCTTGGTCGTCATGGTCTCCTGCAGTTGCTTGAGCGCGGTGCCGGGGACGAGCGCGCGCCCGGTGCCGGGACCAGGGGCCGGATCCTCCAGCTGCCGCAGCTCGCCGGGCAGGACCTCGGCGATGCGGCGCGAGAAGACCAGCCCCTCGAGCAGCGAGTTGGAGGCGAGCCGGTTGGCGCCGTGGACACCGCTGCAGGCGACCTCGCCGGTGGCGTAGAGCCCGGGCACGTCCGAGCGGCCCCACAGGTCGGTGCGTACGCCGCCCGAGGCGTAGTGGCACGCCGGGGCGACGGGGATCAGATCGACGGACGGGTCGACGCCGTGCTGTTCGCAGGAGGCGAGGATGTTGGGGAACCGTTTCTCCCAGAACTCACGACCGAGGTGACGGGCGTCGAGCCACATGTTGGGGTGTCCGGTCTCCAGCATCCGCTTCATGATCGCCTTGGAGACGATGTCGCGCGGAGCCAGGTCGCCGAGCTCGTGCACGCCCTCCATCAGCCGGTTGCCGTCCCAGTCGACCAGGAAGGCGCCCTCGCCGCGTACGGCCTCGGAGATCAGCGGTTGCTGACCGCGGGAGTCCTCGCCCAGATACATCACGGTGGGGTGGAACTGGACGAACTCGAGGTCGCGCAGGGTCGCACCGGCCCGCAGCGCGATCGCCATCCCGTCGGCGGTGGCGACGGCGGGGTTGGTGGTCTGCGAGAACACCTGGCCGAGACCGCCGGAGGCGAGCACGACAGCACGGGTACGCACGATGCCGACGCCGTCGGCATCGCCCTCGCCCATCACGTGGATGGTCAGGCCGGCGACACCGCCGTCGGTGGCAGTCAGCAGGTCGACGACCATCGCGTGCTCGAAGACCAGGATCTCCGGCGCCCGCCGGACGGCCTCCATCAGCGCGCGCTGGATCTCGGCACCGGTCGCGTCGCCGTCGGCGTGCGCGATCCGGTCCCTTCGATGGCCGCCCTCACGGGTGAGCGAGAGGTTGCCGGAGGGGTCCTTGTCGAACTCGGCACCCCACTCGATCAGCTCGCGGACCGCCTCGGCGCCCTCACCGACCAGGACGCGTACGGCCTCCAGGTCGCACGCCCCGGCGCCTGCCACGAGCGTGTCGACCTCGTGCTGAGCAGGGGTGTCGCCCTCGCCGAGAGCCGCCGCGATGCCGCCCTGGGCCCACTGCGTCGAACCGGCCTTGAGCTCGTCCTTGGTGACGACGGCGACCCGCTCGACCTGGTCCTTCAGCCGCAGCGCCGCGGTCAGCCCGGCGATCCCCGAGCCCACCACGATCACGTCTGCCCACTCGGTCCAGCCCGGATCGCGGGCGGAGAGCAGCTGCATGTTCATAGCCGCACGCTACTGCGTGAGAACGAGCGGCCCACGCATCTGGTCGGTCCCTGGAACCGGCTCGCTCCTGTCGGAGCCGAGCGCGATGATGTGGTTGACCTCGTCGACGTGCACGACGTGCGGCTCGAAAGCCTTCGCCTCCTCGGTGGTCATCTGCGCGTACGCGATCAGGATGACCAGGTCGCCGGGGTGGACCAGATGGGCGGCGGCCCCGTTGATACCGAGTACGCCGCTGCCGCGCTCGCCCGCGATCGTGTAGGTCTCCAGGCGGGCACCGTTGGTGATGTCGACGATGGAGACCAGCTCGCCGGGGAGGATGTCCGCGGCGTCGAGGAGGTCGGCGTCGACGGTGACCGAGCCGACGTAGTGGAGGTCTGCCTGGGTGACCGTGGCGCGGTGGATCTTGCCGGTCATCATGGTGCGCAGACGAGTCATCGGGATGCTCCGATCGTGAGGCTCATGTTGTCGATGAGTCGAGTGGTGCCGACGCGGGCGGCGACGAGGATCCGGGCTTCGGTGGCCGGCTCCGGGTTGGCGGGCAGCTCTGCCAGCGCGGGGTCGGTGACCACGAGGTAGTCCACGTCGACCCCCTTCGCCCGACGCAGCTCGGCGCGTGCCGCCTGGAGCGCGGCCTCGACTCCGTGGGCGGCCTCGCGCTGGGCGGCGTAGAGCGCCCGCGACAGGGTCGTCGCCTCCTCCCGCTGCTCGGGCGAGAGGTAGCGGTTGCGCGAGGAGAGCGCCAGACCGTCGGGCTCGCGCTGCGTGGGCGCGCCGACGACGTCGACGCCGAGGCACAGGTCGGCCGACATCCGGCGGATCAGCGCGAGCTGCTGGTAGTCCTTCTGACCGAAGACGGCGACATCGGGCTTGACCAGCCCGAACAGCTTCGCGACGACGGTGAGCACACCGCCGAAGTGGCCCGGCCGGGTCTTGCCCTCGAGCACGTCACCGAGGTCGCCGGGGGCCACGGTCACCTGCGGCAGCCCGCCGGGATAGACCTCGTCCACCGACGGCGCGAAGACGACGTCGACGCCCTCACGCTCGCAGACCTCGAGGTCGGCCTCGAGCGTGCGCGGGTAGCGGTCGAGGTCCTCCCCCGCGCCGAACTGCAGCGGGTTGACGAAGATCGAGACGACGACGGGGCCGCCGCCGACCCGCTCGCGGGCGACGCGCATCAGCGACGCGTGGCCCTCGTGGAGCGCACCCATGGTGGGCACGAACCCGACGGGAGTGCCCTCGCGACGGGCGGGGTCGAGGAGCTTTGCGAGCTCTTCGCGGGTCGATGCCAGTTCGCTCATCACTGGTCCCAGGTGTGGATCGGACGCGGGAGGGGCTGCACAGCGGCCTTGTCTGCATCATCGAGCAGGTTCTTGATCTTGAGCGCCCGGATGGGCAGAAGCCGCCCGTCGGAGACGGCCCGGTCGAGCGTGGCCCGCGCCATGGAGACGTACGACGCCAGGGTCTGCGGAGCGTTGGTGCGGATGTCGTCGAGGTGGGCGGCCACCGTGCCGACGTCGCCGCGGACGATCGGACCGGTCAGCGCGGCGTCGCCGTGGTCCAGGGCGTTGTCGAGGGCGGCCGTCAACAGCGGCCGCAGCGTGCCCGCGGGGTCGGTGGCGCCGGCGGCGGCGAGGATCTCCATCGCCTCGGTGACCAGGGTGACCAGGTGGTTCGCGCCGTGGGCGAGCCCGGCGTGGTAGAGCGTCCGCATCTCCTCGGGCACCCACATCGGCTTGCCGCCGAGATCATGGACCAGTGCTTCGGCGAAGGCCCGGTCGGCGGGAGTGGCGGCGGTCAGGCCGAAGACGCAGCCGGTGAGGCGGGCGAGGTCGACCGAGGTGCCGGAGAAGGTCATCGCCGGGTGGACGGCCATCACGTGGGCGCCGATCGCGGCGGCCGGCTCGAGGATCGCCAGGCCATGGCGGCCGGAGGTGTGCGCGACGTACATCCCGGGCCGGATCGCGCCGGCGTCGGTCATCGTCTTGACGACGTTGCCGAGCATGTCGTCGGGGACGGTGAGAAGAAGGAGGTCGCACGCGCGAGCGACAGCGGTCGGCTTCTCGACCGGGACCCCCGGGAGAAGCGCGGCGATGCGCGCGCGAGAGGCATCCGACTCTCCCGCGACAGCCACGATCTCGTGACCCGCGGACTGCAGCGCGGCTGCTAGGACGGCCCCGACGCGACCCGCGCCGACGACGCCCACCCTGAGTGGGTTCATGGTTGTAGACCTTTCGTTCCAGTCCCTCCGACCACTCCCCCTTGTGAGCGGAGCCGGGATGGGTACCAGACGTTGTGCCTGTCTCCTCGGCCACCGTGACCGAGCAGTAACGCTTCGGGCTTCGCTTCAGCGAAGACGAAACAAAGGTACGCCGCCGGACATCCTTCCGAAACATCAAGCTGCCGTGACTGCCATCACACCGGCGTACGGCCGCCGCGGATCACACGCCGAACCAACGGCTCGGTATCACCTCGCACCCAGCATTGGAGTCATTCCCGCGCATCGTGGAAGAATCCACGGCTCCTCGTCATCTATCAAAGGGTCAGAGTTCAGTGCTTCGTAACGTTGCCGTGCTGCTTGCCGGCGGTGTGGGCTCCCGCGTGGGTCTCGACATCCCGAAGCAGCTCATCAAGATCGCAGGCATGCCGATCATGGAGCACACCCTCGGCGTGCTCGACCGCCACCCGCAGATCGACGAGATCATCATCCTGATGGCCCCCGGCCACCTCGACGCCGTGCACGCGATGACCCGCGACGGTCGCTACCCGAAGGTCTCCAAGATCCTCGAGGGCGCCGACACCCGCAACGAGACGACCAAGCTCGCCCTGGCCGCCCTCCCCGAGGGCGAGGACTGCAACGTACTGCTCCACGACGCCGTACGTCCGCTGCTCAGCGAGGACGTCATCACCGACTGCTTCAAGGCGCTGGTGACCTACCAGGCCGTCGACGTGGCCATCCCGTCCGCGGACACGATCATCGAGCTCAACGACGACAACACCATCTCGCAGATCCCGGACCGCTCGCGGCTGCGCCGCGGCCAGACCCCGCAGGCCTTCCTCGCCTCGACCCTGAAGCGGGCCTACGAGATCGCCGACCAGGACCCGAAGTTCAAGGCGACCGACGACTGCAGCGTCGTGCTGAAGTACCTGCCCGAGACCAAGATCTGGGTGGTCGACGGTCACGAGCAGAACATGAAGGTCACCGAGCCGATCGACGTCTACATCGCCGACAAGCTCTTCCAGCTCACCGCTCACCAGCAGTTCCCGCAGAAGGACGAGGCCGACTACCGGGCCGCCCTCGAGGGCAAGAACATGGTCGTCTTCGGCGGCAGCTACGGCATCGGCGCCGACATCGCGGAGCTGGCCGAGTCCTACGGCGCCAACGTCGCCTCCTACAGCCGCTCGGCCACCAGCACCGACGTCGCCAAGCGGGCCGACATCGTCGCCGCGGCGGCCGACGCCGGCAAGCGCTTCGGTTCGATCGACTTCGTGGTCAACACCGCTGGCGTGCTGCCGCGTGGCGAGCTCGCCACCGTCTCGGAGGAGACGATCTACAGCGCGACCGAGATCAACTACATCGCGCCGGTCCTGATCGCCCAGGAGTTCTTCCCCTACCTCGCCCGGGCGAAGGGCTCGCTCCTCTTCTTCACCTCGAGCTCCTACACCCGCGGTCGCCGCGGCTACGCGCTCTACTCCTCCGCGAAGGCGGCCACGGTCAACCTGACCCAGGCCCTCGCCGACGAGTGGGCCGACCAGGGCGTACGCGTCAACGCGATCAACCCCGAGCGCACCGGCACCCCGATGCGCACCAAGGCGTTCGGCCAGGAGCCGTCCCACACGCTGCTGGAGTCAAAGGCGGTCGCCCGGGCCTCGCTGGACACCCTGATCGCGTCGAGCACCGGCCACGTCATCGACCTGCGCCGCATCGACCCGATCCAGGAGGCCCTGGACGCTGCGGCCGGGAACTGACCCGATGACCAGCGCCCCGACCGTCTCCGCGGACACGGCCCCCGCCTCGACACCCACGCCCGAGCCGAAGAAGGCCGTACGCCGATCCCGCCTCGGCGCGCTCGACGCGCTCCGCTTCATCGCGGCAGCCGTCGTCGTCGGCTACCACCTCACCGGCATCGCGACCCCTTACTGGGGTCTCGATCCCCGGGAGGTCTTCCCGACCCTCAACCACGTCACCCGCTACGGCTACCTCGGCGTGGAGCTCTTCTTCATCATCAGCGGCTTCGTGATCCTGATGACCGCGTGGGGTCGCGACCTGCCCCGTTTCGTCTCGTCCCGCGTCGCCCGGCTGTTCCCGGCCTACTGGGTCGCCGTCATCATCACGCTGGTCCTCCAGGCCTACTGGAAGGGCGGCCGTGACCAGGGGTTCGTCGGCGGCCTGATCAACATGACGATGACGCAGGACGCCTGGAACGTACTCAGTGCCCAGGGTGCCTTCTGGACGCTCTGGATCGAGCTCAAGTTCTACCTGCTGATCGGCGTCTTCCTGCTCGTCGGAATCACCAAGCAGCGCGTGATCGCGGTCGTGTTCCTGTGGCCGCTGCTGGCCCAGATCGCCCGCGCCACCGACTCCGGCATGCTCAACTCGCTCCTGTTCGCCGAGTACGCCCCGTTCTTCGCGATGGGCATGGCGTTGTTCCTGATCTACCGGTTCGGCAACTCGTTCATCGCCTGGCTCGCGGTGGCCTACAACGTGATCCTGGGCATCCGCCAGGCGACGGAGTACGCCGACCGGGCCACGGAGCTCGTCGGCGCCACCGTCTCGCCGGTGATCACCGGCTGGGCGATCGTGGGATTCGCGGCGCTCGTCTGGCTGGTCTCGGCCGGTCCGCTGGGCCGGGTGGAGGCGCGCTTCCTGACGACCCTCGGAGCGCTGACCTATCCGCTCTACCTGATCCACGCGCAGTTCGCGTTCTGGATCATCGACATGTTCCACGGCCGCTACGACGAGTACGTGGTCCTGGCCGCTGCCGTATCGACCGCCCTCGTGCTGGCCGTCGCGCTCCACTACCTCGTCGAGCGCCGCCTCCACGACCCGGTGCGCGACGCCGTCCTGCGTGGTTTACGGGAGACTCCGCTTCAGGGGCGCTAATGTCGCTCCATGTGGCCCAGAGCCCGGCAGGATCGCGGCACAACGGTTCAGCCCCGGCACATCAATCCATCCCGAGTGCGTCTCCGCCAGGAGATGGCGCGCTTCGCCAAAGGCACCAAGCGTGGCATGCGTGTCCTCGACGCCGGTGCGGGCCGCTCGCCCTACCGGAAGCTGTTCAAGCACGCCCACTACGAGGCTGCTGACTTCGCCCAGCTGAGCTCGGCGTACGCACCGCTGGACTACGTCTGCGACATCACCGACATCCCGGTCGATGACGGCAGCTTCGACCGGGTGATCTGCAACCAGGTCCTCGAGCACGTGCCCGAGCCGGAGAAGGCCATCGCGGAGCTCTACCGCGTACTCAAGCCGGGAGGGCGGATCTTCCTCTCCGCGCCCCTCTTCTTCGCCGAGCACCAGAAGCCCTACGACTTCTTCCGCTACACCCAGTTCTCGCTGCGGAAGATGTTCGAGGAGGCGGGCTTCGAGATCGCCAGGATGAACTGGCTCGAGGGCTACTTCGGGACGGTCGCCTACAGCTACCAGATGATGGCGAAGAACCTCCCCGCCAACGTCGGAGAGCTCCGCGGGCGCGGCCTGCGCTGGAAGCTCGCCTACGTCGCCCCGATCGTGCTCCTCAACCGGAAGCTCGCGCTCCGGCTCAGCCGTCTCTACGCACGGCTGGAGGTCTCCGGCCGCCGCCTCGAGCGCGGGATGCCGAAGAACTACGTCGTGGTCGCGCGTAAGCCCGCCGACGGGACGCCACCCGCATCGAAGCAGCCGGAGGCCGAGACGAAGAGCCAGACGAAGGCCACGCCGACCATGGCCGAGCTCCAGGCCGAGGTCGAGAGGCTGAGGACGGAGACCGTACGCACCCGGGAGTCCCTGCGCGACCCGCTGGTCGACCTCCCCATTCCGGCCGAGGTCCGCACCGTCCTCGACGGTGTCCGCGCCGAGCACCTGACCTACCTCAAGCCCGAGAACCTGCAGGTGCTCGCCCGCCAGGTGCTGGACGCCGATATCCGGGCCCGGCCCGGCCTGATCATCGAGACCGGGGCGGCGCTCGGCGGCTCCTCGATCGTGATGGCCGCGGCGAAGGACCCGAAGCGGCCGATGAGGGTCTACGACGTCTTCGGGATGATCCCGGAGCCATCCGAGCGCGACGGCGACGACGTGCACAAGCGCTACCGGAAGATCGTCAGCGGCACGTCGAAGGGGATCGGCGGAGAGACCTACTACGGCTATCGCGACAACCTCTATGACGAGGTGATCGCCTCATTCACCAGGCACGGGATCGATCCGGCGCAGCACAACGTCGAGCTGGTGCAGGGCCTGTTCCAGGACACGCTGAAGATCGACGAGCCGGTCGCCTTCGCCCACCTCGACGGTGACTGGTACGAGTCGACGATGACGTGCTTGGAGCGGATCGCCCCCCACCTGGTCGTGGGCGGACGGATCGTGCTCGACGACTACTTCCACTACAGCGGGTGCCGCGACGCGGTCGACGAGTATTTCAAGGACCGTCCCGGGTTCCGGATGGAGCGGCGTACGAAGTTACACGTCGTACGTGTAGGAATACCCGGTTAACCGGGTATTCCTACACACAGATCCGGAGCCTGACGCCCGCCGGTCAGCGTCGCTGCAGGTGAAGGACGTCGTTCGGACCGAACGACACCTCGAAGTTCGGGCGCACCTCGCGCGGCCGGCCGAGCTTGGTCTCCCAGTTCCAGTTGTGGACCGTGAACCGGAGCCGTAGGTCGAGGTTGCGTGCCCTCTCCGAGAACTCCTCGAAGACCTCCGCGAGGTCGAACCTGGAGGCGAGCCGGAACTCGCCCCGGCCCTCGGACGAGACCTCGAGCGGCAGCGCGGCCACCTCGCCGGTCTCGTTGCAGACGGCGTCGAGGGTGACGATGCGGTCCGCCATCACACCCTTCGGCCACTCCCCCATCACGGTGAGCATGGCGTCGAAGCGGAGCGTACGAGAGTCACGGAAGGCGGCCGAGCTGGCCTGGGTGCGGCCCAGGCGGCTGGCCGGACCCGGCAGTCGAGTCGCGACGCCCTCGGGCATCGGGCGCGCCCAGCCGAGGGCGTGGACGTCGAGCCGGGCGCGTGCCTTCTCGATCCGGCCCGGCCGCTGCGCGACGGCGCCCTCGAAGGCGACCCGCCAGTCATCGAGGAAGGCGCGCCAGTCGTGCTTGCTCGCCTTCTCCAGGGCCTTGCGGGACATCTCGGCCACCTTCTCGGGGGCGTCGATCATCTGGATGCAGCGCTCGGCGACCGCGTCCATGTCCTCGGCCTCGACGATGAAGCCGTCGACCCCGTCGCTGATCTGCTCGCGCGGACCGTAGTTGATGTCGTAGCTGATCACCGGGCAGCCGAAGGAGAGCGACTCGAGGGTCGCCAGCGGGTAGCCCTCGTTGACGCTGGTCATGATGAACCCGGTGGCGTGCAGCAGCGCTTCCTTGGCTCGCGGGTCGTGACCCATGAGCTGGACGTTCTTGCCGACGTCGAGGGTCTCGATCAGGTCGGCGAGCGGCTTGTAGAGCTTGCCGTCACCGTAGATCTGGAACTTGGCCTCCGGACGCTTCTCGATCACCTTCGCGAAGGCCTTGATGGCGTGCTCGAGGCGCTTCTGCGGCTCGAGCCGGGCGACGGTGACGAACGTCGCCGGCTCCCGCTGAGGCATCGTCTCGGGCAGCACCGGCAGCTCGACCGGGTTGGGCACCACGAACCGGTGCGAGGTCGAGCCGTAGCGCATCGCGATGTGCTCCGACTGACGATGGGTCAGGTTCACCAGCGCGTCGTACTCGTGGATGTTGTCGAGCAGCGGGGCGTACTTGCCCGAGAGCTGGGAGTTCCAGCGCCGTTCCTTCACGACATGGTTGTTGTGCATGAGGTGGAGGAAGTAGAAGCGGTCGTCCTGGCGGGGCATGACGTCACGCAGCGCGAACCGGGAGTCGGTCACGAAGAAGACCCGCTCGGCGTCGCCGGCGAGCAGCTCGAGCCAGTGCCACAGCCAGCCGCCCACGGTCTCCCACGACCGGATCGGGAGCCCCTCGGCGTCGGTGAGGATGTACGGCACCCGGGACGCGGCCGGGGCACCCGGACCCGGCGCCCGCAGGTAGATCGACCCGTCGGCGCGACGGTAGTCGCGCGCCAGGTCCTTCCCGGACTGCGAGTGGGCGGTGTAGTAGACGGTGCCGTCGGGATGGAGTACGTCCGAGATGGTCGTGCCGGCCACCTCGCCCAACTGGCCCCCGAGCGCGGCCACGGACTCGTCCGGCGCGTCGGTCGGGGTGTTCAGCCGGTACCACTCGTAGAGGTTGAGGAGGTCCATGCCCTCGACCAGCTGGCCCGACTCGCGCAGCACCTCGCGCACCTCGTCGTAGACGGGCTTCGACTCGGTGGTCAGCAGCGTGGTCGGGATCCCGGTGTGCTGGGTGATCAGGCGGTTGCGCATGATCATCGCCCGCGTCTGTCCACCGAACTTGGTCGCGATCTCGTTGCACATCGTGAGGTAGCGGCCCTCGGGGAACGCGACCTGCTCGTGGGGGTTGGGGATCGGCATGCGCAGAGATTAGTCGGCGTCTTTGGGGATTGCCGATTCTTCGGGCAGGATATCCGGCCGGGATCATAGGGGGAAACGTGTGAACGGACCGCGAACATCGCGGCTCCGCCCGACGACACTGCGTCGAACCATCAATGAAGGAGTCCCATGGCCAGCCCAGCTCGACGACTCGCTCGCCAGCTGCTTCCCGAGCGCCTGCGTCAGAGCCTGACCGCTCGCGTCCCGTCCATCTCGGAGGGTGCGCCGCAGGACTCTAAGCCGGCGCCGATCTCCATCGAGGTCGAACCGCTCGTCGTCGCCGCTGATCTCGACGGTGCGGTCAACGCCGCCGGTGGCGGCTTCTACGAGCGCGCCTGGGCCCTCTTCCAGGGCATCCCGGTGGAGGAGTGGGCCGCGAAGGCCGCCGACGAGTACGTCATGTCCGGCCTCCACGTCGACCCCGAGGCGACCCGCGCGACCCTGCGCGACCTCGCCGCGTCCGGCGCGGCGTACGTCCCGGGCCGCGCGTGGCTCGCGATGACCAGCCGCGTCTTCGGCTTCGGCGACCAGGAGCTGGCCCGCAGCCTCTACGCCCGGCTCGACGAGGCCGTCGGCGACGGCACCAACGGCGACACCAAGTGGGTCGTCGAGAGCCGTGACTGGCTGCACCCGTGGGTGGCGGCCGACAACGACGAGCCCGACGCTCCGGCCGCGCCGGAGGGCACCGTCTCCTACGCCGTCGTCGACTACGGCCACCCCGGCCGCTCCCGCGCCTCCGCCAACATCGGCGACCACGTCCAGACCGTCGCCTCGCTCGGTCACGTGGTGCGCCACCGCGACCTCGAGTTCACCGGCGAGTCCGAGCTCGACGACATGGCCAACCGGCTGCGCGAGCGGGTCCGCCCCGAGCGCGTCCGCGAGGGCCTGTCCGCCAAGGTCCAGCTGATGACCCTGCAGCGCGACGCGTCGATGTACCAGCCGGTCCCGAAGGACACCTGGATGCTCGGCTTCGGGTGGTACATGCACCCGATCTTCGAGATGCGCTACGGGATGCCATTCCACAAGAACCTGCGCCCGATCTTCGTCTCGTTCCACTGCAGCACCCGCGCCATGATGACCGACGAGACGATCGAATACCTCAAGAAGTACGCCCCGATCGGCTGCCGCGACTGGACGACCGTCGACATCCTGCTCTCCGTCGGCGTGCCCGCCTTCTTCTCCGGCTGCCTCACCACCACGGTCTCGACGGTCTTCCCCGACGCCACCGAGCTGCCCGGCCCGGACGCGCCGGTCGGCTACGTCGACGTCTTCGACGGCACCATCCCCGAGGGCGCCCCGACCTACGCCCAGGGCGGCCTCGACGAGGTCCGCTTCCGGCCGTTCGTGCAGAACATCGACGACGCGATCACGATGCTCGAGGGCTACCGTCGCGACCACCGCAAGCTGGTCACCAGCCGCCTGCACTGCTACCTGCCCGGTCGCAGCATCGGCATCGACATCGACTTCCGCCCGAAGAACCTCTCCGACCCGCGCTTCGCCGGCCTCAACCCGCTCACCCCTGCCGAGTTCGACGGCATCCGGGAGAGCATGAACGACCGGCTCGAGACGATCCTCACCAAGATCTTCTCCGGCGCCAGCGTCGAGGAGGTCTACACGCAGTGGCGCGAGATGAACGCCGCCGAGGTCGAGATCGCCCGTGAGCGCCGGGCCGGTGCCCGCAAGGTGGGCGAGCTGGTCAGCTCGATCGCCGAGGACGTACGCAGCAACTCGGTCAGCACCCCGGAGCAGGTCCCGGCCGACGCGATCCACGTCGCCGTCTCGGCCCGTCCGAAGCAGCGCCCGAAGCTGCGCCGGCTGATCAAGTCCATCGCCGCCTACTCGTCCCGTCCGGTCCACCTGTGGGTCCAGACCGGTGGCACCGACCTGCGGCTCGACGAGCTCGCCCGGCCGGGGATCACGCTCAGCGCCCTGGACGTGTCCGGCTTCGACGGCATCAAGCAGCCCGACGGCAGCACGCTCCCGATCGGCCAGGTCGAGCGGCTCGTGGTCGCCGACCTGCTCCCCGACGTCGACAAGCTCGTCATCCTTCCGGTCTCCGCGGTGCTGACCGAGGACATCGCCGGGCTCGCCGACACCGACCTGGAGGGCAACCTGGTGGCTGCCGCCGACGTCGTCGGCACGCGCGCGGTCAGCGGTTTCCAGCAGATCCACGCCGCCGCCAACAAGCAGGCCGAGCGCACCACCGAGGCGGCCGAGCTGCGTCGGGACGGCCACCAGCGGCATGCCTTCGACTTCGACGCCTTCGACATCGACGTGCTCGTGCTCGACGCCGCTCAGTGGCGCACTCAGGACCTGCTCACCTCGCTGGCGCCCTATGTCGAGACGTACGGGATGACCTACCGCAACGTGCTTCTCCTCGAGGTCGGCCCGCACCGCGCGGTCCTGCCGGAGCGCTGGAACGCGATCCCCGGCAAGACCGCGGTGGCCAAGCCGGCTCTCGCCCGGCTGCCGTGATCCTGGCCTGAGGCCCTAGAAAGCAGCGATGGCGCGCCCCGCAAGGGGACGCGCCATCGCTGCTTTTGTGACCGTCAGGGCTTGTCGAAGCTGGGCTTGTCGAAGAAGGCCTCGACGACCCGCTCGGTCGCCTTGCCGTCCTGGGTGTACTGGTACTTGGCGTTGAACTCGGCGATCCGGTCGCGGTGCTCGGCCTCGAGCCGGTCCAGGTCGGACAGGGCCGCGACGACCTCCTCGGCGGTGTCGAGCATCGGCCCGGGGGCGGTGTCGGCGTAGTCGTAGAGGAAGCCGCGGATGCCGCCGGTGTAGTCGGACAGGTCGGGCACCAGGAACACCATCGGCCGGCCGGTGAGGGCGAAGTCGAAGCGCAGGCTGGAGTAGTCGAGCACCGCCGCGTCGGAGGCCAGGATCAGGTCGTTGATCTCCGGGTAGTCGGTGACGTCGATGATCCGGGCGGTGCGCTCGCTGCGCTCGCTGCCCTTGGAGTTGAACCGGTGACCGCGGAGCAGGATGACGTACTCGTCGCCCAGGGCCTCGCTGGCCGCGACCACGTCGAGGTGCTCGACCATCTTCGCCGAGCGGTAGTTGAGCGCCAGGTGGTCCCGCCAGGTCGGGGCGTAGAGGACCACCTTCTGGTGCGAACCGATGCCGAGCAGGTTGCGCGTACGCTCGCGGGCCTCCGCCGCCGACGGGAGGACCAGCGCGTCGTCGCGCGGGTAGCCCTCGCCGTGGATCGGGCCGTCGTAGGCGTACTCCTCGCGGTAGTAGCGGTCCATCTCCGGCGTCGGGGTCAGGATCAGGTCCCACCCGGCGGTCGTACGGTCGAGCTCGGCCTCGCAGCGCAGCGGCGAGAACATCTTCGCGCGCCACATCCGCAGGCCCATCGACTTGGCCGGGTAGCCGTGGAAGGTCTGCAGGAACCGCTGCCCCTCCCGCTTGCGCCACCAGCGGTCGAAGTCGATGTTCTGGACGAGGTACTTCGCGGTGCCGATGACCCGGTACCACTCCGGGCTCTGCAGCACGACCGGGACGCCGCCCTCGGGGACCCGGGAAGCGTGGTCGGCGACGCCCCAGTAGATGGTGAGGTCGGGCCGGGTGCGACGCAGGTGCTCGTGGATCGCGAGCTGGGAGTCGGTGGCGGTCGAGCCGGCGTAGGTCGAGAGATAGACCGCGGACTCGTCGAGCGGCTCCTCGGCCGCCAGCACGCGCTCGCGGGCGAGGTTGTGGGCGTAGCTGCCGGCGTGGTCGACGGGGATCGGCGGCTGCAGGGTGACTCCCGGGCCGTTGCCGTTGACCGGGCGCAGCCGGACCTCGTCGCTGGTCTGGAACTCGGCCTGGTGCTCGAGGAACGCGGTGGTGTGGCGTACGTTGCCGGGTCGCTTGGCTCCGCAGGTGAGCTGGAACTGGTAGATGCCGCTGGGCAGGACGGACTCGCCCAGGCCCCACTCGTCCCAGCGCAGCGTGAAGACGACCTCGAACGCGGCAGCAGCGGTGTCGATCTTGACGGTCTCGCTGTGGCGCGATCCGGAGAGGGTCAGTCGGGCGTGCTTCGGGATCGAGCTGAGCCACTCGCCCCGCACCGTGATCTGGCCGTCGCCGAGCTCGACGCGGTCGATCGCGACGGTGTCGGTCACCTCGATGATCTGGGCGTAGCCCCGGCCGTCTCGCGAAGCCAGCACGCTGCCTCCGCGTTCGCCGCTCCACGGCGAACCGATCGGGTCGGTCCAGACGATCCGGCCAGAGGTCCCGCCCTGGAGAGTGTCCAGCCGCCAGGCGGCCGGCACCCCGGGCTCGACGGCACCGTGGGCGGGGAGGCTGAGCGTGACCTTGCCGTCCTTGACGGGCGCCTCGATGCGTACGCCGCCACCGATCGCCCGCACGGCCTGCGGCAGCTCACCGGCGAGGGTCAGGGATACTGTGCGGCCGTCGACCTCCGCCTTCTCCAGGGAGGTGGCCGTCGTCGGGACGGCGCGGAAGCTGAGCTGGTCCAGGTAGCGGTCGCAGGCCACCGACAGGCCGGCGGAGGTGTGGACCCGCGGCCGGTAGCGCGTCGCCAGGTTGCCCGCCGGGCCGCGGGTGTCGATCTGGACCTCGCTGGTGGTGCGGACGACGCCGTCGACGCCGACGGTGACCTCGAGGTGCCAGCGCCCGGCGGTGAGCCGGGTGAGGTCGATCTCGGTGCGGCACCCGCCGGCGCGGTAGTCCTGGTACTTGTGGCCGATGGTCATGTTGGCCTGCGCGTCGCGCCGCGGCGTCACGGTCAGGTCGATCGGGTCGGGCAGCGCCGTGTCGGGGTCGCTCGCGGCGCCGTCCTCGTCGGCGGTGGCGACCAGGTCGGGCACCAGGCGGGCGGTGAAGAACGGGGTCGCCTCGGCGAGGTCGACGAGCTCGATCCGCGCCACCAGGTCGACCACGACCCGGTCGGAGTCGAGCGGACGTACGTCCCGCACCAGCACCCGCGCCGGCGTCTCGTGCTCGTTGAGCGTGGTCACGGCCTCGGGCAGGTCCGTGTCGGGGAAGATCCCGCGCACCTGACCGCCGACGACCCGGGTGCGCAGGTTGCCGCGCTCGAACCAGCGCGACGCGACGAACGCGGTCAGCTCCTCGCGCTGGTCGGCGATGAGGTAGGTCAGCCGGGCCCGCACCTCGACCGGGAGCTTGAGCCACACCTCCGGAGAGGCGTCGCGCTCGATCTCGACGACGAGGTCGCGCAGGGCGGTCCACTGCTCGGCGCTCATCCGCTCGACGTCACCGAGGATGGTGTTGGCGCGGCCGGCGAGCCCGCCGAGCGCCCAGTGGTCGCGCAGGTCGGAGGCCAGCTCGCCGATCGCGACCCAGGTCGAGCGGGTCTGCGCGATCCACTCCTCCATCCCCAGGGTCTGGTCGTGGAGCTGCTCGACCGGGGTGCCGTCGGCGCGGTCCATGTCGACGCACACCGGCGCGGTGACCACGTCGAAGCGGCTGGCCTTCAGGTAGCCGTCGAAGCCGACCGCGTCGGCGCCGCCGCGGCCGCCGAAGCTGAAGCCGTTCTGACGCCAGAACGAGGTGCGGAAGAGCCGGTTGCTCACCCCGACATCGCTCAGCGCCACCGGGAACTCGTCGAGGGTGAGGCCGGAGCGGTTCTCGGCGTGCACGAGGTCGTAGGCCGGCACCACCGGCGGGGAGAGCCGCTGGCGACTCTCGATACGACCGACAGCGAGATCGGAGCCGCTCTCCTCCAGGGAGGTCACCAGCGTACGCATCGCGTTCTGGGTGAGGAGGTCGGCGGCGAGCAGGAAGCAGACGTAGGCTCCGCGCGCCACGCGACCACCACGGTCGCGGGCCTCGGCCTGCGTCGCGGAGCTGTCCAGCAGCCGCAGGCGGTAGTCGTCAGGGAGATCGGCGAGGATCTGATCGCTCACCACACTGGCCTGGCCGTAGGGGGCGATCAGGATCTCGAGGGTCGTGTGGGTCTGCTCGCGCACGGAGAGCAGCGACTCGGCCAGATACTGCTTGTCCTGGTCGGTCACCGTCACCACGACCGAGACGAGCGGACCGCGCTCGTGGCCGAGAACGCGATGCCCGGCGTCACGAGCCAGTCGACGGACACCCTGAGGCATCCTTCGTTCGGCGCGACGCAAGACGTCGACGATTCCCTGACCCATGCACAGTCCCTCTCGGTTCGAGGGCGTCCCGAATGACGCTCCCGCGAATCTGATCGAACTCAGAGGTTACAGGCGAACGAACAGTCTTCCGCACTCCGGCCGATACCCCTCAGGGAACCTTCGCCAGGGAGTCTGCCGATCGAGACCACGATCCCGCCCGGCAGACGTACGGTGCTCACGTGCACCTCTGAGCCAGAGTCGTCGGCCATCAGGGCCACGATGTCGGCGACGCCGCGGCCGGTGAGCTTCACGACGCACTCCGCCCGGGTCCATCGCTCCCAGAACCCGTCGGTGCCGAACCGCCTGGCGAGGGCCGCCGGGACCGTACGCTCCACCTCGGCGTCAACCGCCACCGGGACGTCGTAGGAGCCCGCCCAGGCGACCACCCGGCCGTCGTGCAGGTGGCTGCGCGCGCGATAGCCGGCGAGCTCGGCATCGCTGCCGACGCGGAGCCGGCCGGCGGGCATCAGATCGAGCCGCCGCCGTCGATGACGATCGACTGGCCGTTGATGTTGGTCTGCTCGAGCAGCAGCATCCGCACGGTCGGCACGACGTCCTCGGGAGTGGTCATCGCACCCGAGGGCGTACGCCGCGCGATCGACTCGAGCTGGTTCGCACCGAGCACCGCGGACATCTCCGAGGCGAAGAACCCGGGAGCGACCGAGTTGACCAGCACCCGGCCACCGAGCTCACGGGCCAGCGAGCGGGTCGCCGCGTCGAGACCGCCCTTGGCGGCCGAGTAGGCCACCAGTCCCTGATAGCCGCGCTGGCCACAGATCGAGGTCACGTTGACGACCCGACCCTTCAGACCCTTGCCGATCAGGCGCCGCAGCACGAACCGGGTCAGCACCAGGGGCGCGGTCAGGTTGGTCTCGATGATCTGCGCGATCCGGTCCGACGAGGTGTGCACGTGCAGCGAGTCCTGGCCGATCGCGGCGTTGTTGACCAGGCCGTCGATGACGCCGAGCCTGGCCTCGACCTCCTTGACGAACGCCTGGGCCGCCTTCTCGTCGGTCACGTCGACCGAGCCGAAGTGGGTGTCCTCGGGGTACTTCGAGGCCAGCGCCTCGAGCTCGGGGGTCACCGTGCGCGCGAAGGCCGCGACCTTCACCCCGCGCTCGAGCAGGTCGGTGACGATGGCGAGGCCGAGGCCGCGGGAGGCACCGGAGACCAGCACGACTGACGCGGGCGGGAAGGGTTGAAAGTCAGACATCACTCTTCAGGGTCTCCTTGGCCGGGATCTCGGCAAGCATCTTGATGCGCCGCGGCACGGCGTACTCGGGCAGCCGCTCGGCGGCCCAACGGGTCAGGTCGTCGGCGGTCACGCCCGCGTCCTGGTCGGCGACCACGTCGGCGACGACCATGGTGCCGACCAGTGGCGCCTTCCGGCCGCGTACGGACGCCCAGGCGATCGCGGGATGGGACTGCAGCAGGTCGCGTACGGCACCGGCCGACACCTTGGAGCCGCCGACGTTGAGCTCGTCGCGGTCCAGTCGACCGGTGACCAGGACCCGGCCGTCCTCGATACGGACGGCATCGCCGGTGCGTACGGCCCCGGCCATCTCAACGCCCGAGGCGTCGGTGCCGTGGTGCGGCGAGGTGATCACCAGCTCGCCGTCGACCACCGACAGTCGCGGGCGACCGGGGACGTCGCCCTCGAGCCACTCCTCCGGAAAACCGGCGCGACCGTCGTGGACGACGATCGAGGCGCCCACCTCGGAGGAGGCGTAGATCCAGGAGACGCGCGCATCAGGGAAGGCCTCGCCGAGCTGCGTCAGCACCGCCTGGTCGACCGGTTCGCCACCGAGGGTGACCTGCTCGAGCGGGAGCTTCTGCAGCTCGGCGCCGTGGCGCATCAGCGTACGCCGCCAGAACGTCGGGGTTCCGGACACGGCGGTCACGCCGTGCTCGAGCGCAGGCGCCACCCAGTCGTCCAGGTCGGCCGGGTCGACGAGCACCAGGTCCTGGCCGGGCACACCCAGCCCGAGGGTGATCACCTGCCACCAGGCGTAGGTGCCGGGCGAGTAGGGGCACAGCCAGGTGCGCGGAGCGAGCTCGCCGGTCACCGTCGAGAGCGACTCCAGGGTGTGCCCGACCCGCTTGGGCCGGCCGGTCGACCCGGAGGTGAGCAACCAGACCCGGCCGTCCTCGGCCGCACGGGGGCTGGTGGCCTCTTGCACGCCGCCGGACGGCTCGACGAGGTCGAACCCGGCCTCACGAAGCTCCGTCGCAAGGGACTCGTCGCGCCGGCCGGCGGCGACGACGAGCAGCTCGCCGCCGTCCTTCAGCCCGGCGACCGCTGGCAGCGCATCGACACTGTGCTCCACCACATGAGCCGTCGGCGCCGGCCGTGGCGCGGCGTGCTGGACGAGCTCGCCCCAGGTCGTGCGCCTCCCCGTCCGGGCGTCGACGACGAGGTTGTCGGCGATCACTGCCCCTGGATCTCCACGAGCAGGTCGAGCACGTCTCCGATCGTCTCGATCGAGCGAAGTCCGGCCGCCTCGAAGTTGAGCTCGTCGCCGATCTCGTCCTCGACCCGGAGCGCGAGCTCGGAGAAGTCGAGGGAGCGGAAGCCGATGTCGGCCAGCTTCGCGGTGTCGTCAGCAGGCAGGGTCTTCCCCTGCACGGCCAGCACCTCACCCATGAGCTTGCGGACCGCCGGTCGGTCAAGAGTCTCCATGGCCCCGGACCATATAACGTGACGGCGCATCCCCTGATGTCTGAGGAGACCGATGTTACGACGGGCGACCGACGCCGACATTCCGAGCATGCTGGCGTGGCGCAACCAAGAAGCGAACCGGTCGGTGAGCATCAACCAGCATCTGATCACCGCCGAGGAGCACGCCGCCTGGTGGTCCCGGGCGAGCCAGGACCCGACCCGGCGGGTGCTCATGTTCGAGTACGCCTCCCGCCCCCTCGGCGTGGTGACCTTCTTCGACCACGACCCCGTCGCCAGGTCGGCCTCCTGGGGGTTCTTTCTCGACCACGACGGCACCACCGCCGACGGCACCGCTCTGCTCGCGTGGACCAAGGTGATGCGCGAGGCCGTGGCGTACGCCTTCGCCCCCGAGCCCGACGGCCTCGACATCGACCTCCTCGAGGGCGAGGTGCTCCCTCACAACGAGTCCGTACGCGCCATGAACCGCCGGCTCGGATTCACCGAGGGCGAGCCCTATGAGCAGACCACTGACGACGGCGTGGTGACCGCGATCCCGGTCAGCCTGCACCGCGACGACCGACCGACCCGACGTTCCGCGAAGGAGCAGTGATGACCCACCACGAGATCACCGTCGGGGACCGCACGATCGGTCCCGGCCACGAGCCGTTCGTGATCGCGGAGATGTCCGGCAACCACGCTGGTGACCTGGAGCGTGCGCTCGACATCGTGCGCGCCGCGGGCGAGGCCGGCGCGCACGCGCTCAAGATCCAGACCTACACCGCCGACACCATCACCCTGGACGTCGACACCCCCGCCTTTCGGCTCTCGGCCGACCACCCGCTGTGGCCCAACCGCCGCCTCCACGAGCTCTACGAGGAGGCGCACACGCCGTGGGAGTGGCACGAGCCGATCTTCTCCCTGGCCAGCGAGCTCGGGATGGTGCCGTTCAGCGCCGCGTTCGACCCGACGGCTGTCGACTTCCTGGTCGGGCTCGGCGTCCCGATGCTGAAGTCGGCCTCCTCCGAGATCACCGACCTGCCGCTGGTCCGCGCGATCGCCGAGACCGGGCTGCCGACGATCATCTCCACCGGCACGGCGACGCTCGCCGAGATCGACGCGGCGGTGCGTACGGCACGAGCGACCGGCAACGACGACCTCGTCGTGCTGGCCTGCACGGCGTCCTACCCGGCTCCTCCGGAGGCCTCCAACCTCCGCGGGATCCCGGTGCTGCGCGACGGGCTCGACGTCGCCGTCGGCCTCTCCGACCACACGCTCGGTATCGGCGCCTCGGTCGCGGCCGTCGCCCTCGGCGCCTGCGTGATCGAGAAGCACATCACGCTCTCGCGCGAGGACGGCGCCGTCGACTCCGACTTCTCCCTGGAGCCGCACGAGTTCGCGTCGCTGGTCAGCGAGACGAGGATCGCATGGCAGGCGCTCGGCGAGGCCCGGATCGGCCCGAAGTCGGCCGAGCGCGAGGGGCTGCGGTTCCGTCGTTCGCTCTTCGTCACCCGCGACGTCCGTGCCGGGGAGAAGGTCGGGCCGGACAACGTACGCTCCGTCCGCCCCGCCGACGGGTTGCCGCCGGGCGACGTCGACATCGTCTTCGGCCGCACCTTCACCCAGGACGCCCCGGCCGGCACACCGCTCAGCTGGGACCTGGTCTAGACCCGATCCCGGACGAGAGCGAGGAGCGCGTCGGCGACGCGCGCCGGCCCTCGGCCGTCGACCATGGCCCAGCAGGCGGCGCGCAGCCGCTCCCGCAGACGTACGTCACCCAGGAGGTCACGCATCCGGGCCATGGCGTCCGCGGAGTCGCCGTCTAGCTCGGCCAGGGTGGCGATCCCGACGGCCAACTGCTCCTGGTCCATCCGGACGTACGCGTCCTTCTGGTTGTCGGCGACGCAGACGAACCCGACCGCGGCGCCGAGGCAGAAGAGCTCCCAGGCCGAGGTGCCGGCGGCGCTGAGGACAACATCGGCGTCGGCGACGAGCTCGGCAAGGGTGTCGGTCGGCCCGATCACGTGGACGACCTGGCCCGGCGCCGGCTCGATGCCGGCGATCTCCTCGGCCAGCGCCGGGGTGGCGGCGATGGCGGTCAGCTCCACGGCCATCGCCGCCCGTGCGACCAGGCGCACGACGCGCGGTGCGACCCCGAAGGCATCCGTGCCGCCGAAGAAGGCCAGCACTCGCAGGGGTGTGTGCTCATCCGCGGCGGTCTTGGGTGCGCTCGGGCGCTGCCGGACGATCTCACGTCGCTGCTGGGCGTAGTCGAGGCCACCGAGATGCCTGGCCCCCTCGGGGATGGCCCAGGTGGAGGCCTCCGCGCCGAGGTTCTGGTCCAGGTACAGGTCGGCGACCCGTCCGCGCGGGTCGCCGTCCGTGAGCGCCAGCAGCGGCCAGCGCTCCCTCAGGTCGGCGTAGACCGAAGCCGGGAGGAGATAGGAGTCCACGACCACCGACGACGGCTCGAGGCGGGCGAGAACGTCGCGGACATCGCCAACATCGTCCGGTCCCGGCGACGCGATCTCGATCCCCCGGCGCCGCACCTGCTCCGCGACCCACGGCACGCGGTCCAGGTCGGCGACCACCACGACGCGTACGCCCCGGGCGACGAGCTCCTCCCCGAGGGCCAGGCAGCGCATGACGTGCCCGATCCCGACCTCGGGACCGGCATCGCACACCATGGCCACGCAAAGACCTTCGGCCTCGACCGATCCCACGGACATGTATGCGCAACCTCTCGGATTCGTCCGTTTCGGCGGACGGCACGGCATGTGTCACCTTTTGCGCGCCGTATCGTTGGCGCACCAGTGAGGCCCAGAGTAGAGAGCATCCCTGTGACCGTGCCCAATTCGGAAGTCCGAGAGTCCACCCCGAACGACCATCCTCTCGATGGCGCCAGCATCTTGGTCACTGGTGGGACGGGATCGTTCGGGAAGGCGTTCATCCGCCACCTCCTGGACAACCTCAACCCGCGACGCGTGATCGTCTTCTCGCGCGATGAGCTGAAGCAGTACGAGTGCCGCCAGCTGTTCGGCAACGACCCGAGGCTCCGCTGGTTCATCGGCGACATCCGCGACCGCGACCGCCTGCACCGGGCGCTCCACGGCGTCGACTACGTCGTCCACGCCGCTGCTCTCAAGCAGGTCGACACCGGGGAGTACAACCCCTTCGAGTTCATCAAGACCAACGTCCTGGGTTCGCAGAACGTCGTCGAGGCCTCCATCGACGCCGGGGTCAAGAAGGTCGTCGCCCTCTCGACGGACAAGGCCTCCTCGCCGATCAACCTCTACGGCGCGACCAAGCTGACGGCCGACAAGATCTTCATCCTCGGCAACAACTACGCCTCCTCCTACGAGACCCGGTTCTCCGTGGTGCGCTACGGCAACGTGACCGGCTCGCGCGGTTCGATCATCCCGAAGTGGAAGGCGATGGCCGAGCGCGGCGAGGCGCTCGGGATCACCGACATGCGGTGCACCCGGTTCCTGATCACGCTGCCGCAGGCGGTGCAGATGGTGCTCGACACCTTCGAGATCATGCAGGGCGGCGAGCTGCTCGTCCCGCACATCCCCTCCCACAAGGTCGTCGATCTGGCTGAGGCGGTCGCACCGGGGGCGAAGCTCATCGACATCGGGCTCCGCCCCGGCGAGAAGCTCCACGAGGAGATGATCAGCCCGGAGGAGGGCCGCCGCGCGGTCAGCATCCGCGACGGGAAGTACTACGTGATCGAGCCCGAGAACCCGCAGTGGGGCTACAAGCCGATCATGGACGCCGTGCCGGTTCCCGACGGCTTCCACTGCGCCTCGGACAAGAACGACATCTGGTACGACGCCGAGGACCTCCGCAAGGTTCTGGAATCAGGAATCTGAGCATGCTGCCGTACGGACGCCAGTCGGTCTCCGAGCAGGACATCGAGGCAGTCACGGCGATCCTGCGTGGCGACTGGCTCACCACCGGGCCGACGGTCGACGCGTTCGAGCAGGCGCTCTCCGACCTGGTCGGTGGGCACCGGACCGTCTCGTGCACCTCCGGCACCGCTGCCCTCCACATCGCCTACGCCGCCGCCGGCGTGGGTGCCGGTGACGAGGTCGTCACCACGCCGATGACGTTCGTGGCGACCGCGTCGGGGGCCTCGCTGCTGGGCGCCAAGGTCGTCTTCGCCGACGTGGAGGAGGACACCGCCCTCCTCGACCCGGCCGCCGTCGACGCCCTCGTCACCGACCGCACCAAGGTGGTCGCCGCCGTCGACTACGCGGGCCATCCGGCCGACTACGCCGCGCTGCAGCCGATCGCCGACCGGGTCGGCGCGCTGACCCTCGGGGACGCCGCCCATTCGATCGGTGGCTTCTCCGGCGGACGCCCGGTCGGAGACCTGGCCGACCTGACCACGCTCTCGTTCTTCCCGACCAAGAACCTCACCACCGCCGAGGGTGGTGCTGTCGTCGCCAAGGACGCCGCCATCGCGCAGCGTGCCCACGAGTTCCACTTCGTGGGGCTGATGCGTGACGCCGACCGGTTCCGGATCAAGGACGAGGGGCCGTGGCACCAGGAGGTCCACGAGTTCGGGCTCAACTACCGGCTCACCGACCTGCAGTGCGCCTTCGGGCTCTCCCAGCTCGCCCGGCTGGCCGGGTTCAAGCAGCGACGCGCGGAGATCACCGCCCGCTACAACGCCGCGCTCGCCGACGTCGACGGGCTGCGGCTGCCGGTCCAACGCGAGGGCGTCGACCCGGCGTGGCACCTCTATCCGGTGCGCATCCTCGAGGACCGTCGGCGCGAGGTCTTCGAGAAGATGCGGGCGGCCGGCATCGGCGTACAGGTCAACTACATCCCGGTCTACTGGCACCCGGTCTACGCGGACCTGGGCTACCAGCGCGGGATGTGCCCGAACGCGGAGGCGTTCTACGCCGAGGAGCTCTCCCTGCCGCTGTACCCCGACCTGACCGACGACCAGGTCGACCAGGTCGTCGAGACCCTGATCGGAACCCTGTGAAGACCGCGGTCATCACCCAGGCACGCATGACCAGCACCCGCCTCCCCGGCAAGGTGCTCCGGGAAGCAGCCGGCATCACCATGCTCGAGCACCACCTCACCCGGCTCACCGCGGCCGGCCTCCCGGTGATCGTCGCGACGACCACCAACATCGACGACGACCCGGTCGCCGTCCTGGCCGACAAGCTCGGCGCCGGGGTGGTCCGTGGCAGTGAGCCCGACGTGCTGTCGCGCTTCGCGCTGGCGGTGCGGGAGTTCGAGCCCGAGGTCGTCGTCCGGGTGACCAGCGACTGCCCCCTGATCGACGGCGAGGTCGTACGCCGCGGCATCGACGCCTGGGCCGCCGCCGACGATCCCGCGCTCTATGCCAGCAACGCCCTGGAGCGCACCTATCCGCGAGGGCTCGACTTCGAGGTCTTCTCCGCGGCGGCGCTGCTGGATGCCGACCGGCTCGCGACCGAGACGCCCCACCGCGAGCACGTCACCCCGTGGCTCTACGCCGACGACACCCGGCCCAAGCTCAACCTGCCGTGGGAGCGGGACGCCTCGGCGTACCGGATCACTCTCGACACCCCCGAGGACCTGCGGCTCCTGCAGATCCTCATCGAGGACCACGACGCCCATCGTCTCGACACCAGCGGCCTCGTCTCCCTCCTGGAGACCCACCCCGAGCTGGTCGAGATCAACGCTCAGATCGAGCAGAAGAAGCTCGGCCAATAAGCCCCGGCGGGTAAGATTCGTGCACGCGGGACGTCGCGCCGCACCCCATCCCAGCAGCGACACTTGGAGCGGTGCATGCAGAAGACTCTGATCGTCCATTCCGGCACGTTCAAGACCGGAAGCACGGCGATCCAGACCTTCCTTGCCCGCGCAAGCCGCGAGGGAAATCTCCCTCCCGAGGTCGCCTACCCGACGATCGGCCGAGGCACGCACAGCGTCCAGCACCAGAACCTCTACTCCCAGCTCCTCGGCGAGGTGCTCTTCACCCCCGCCCTCGGCACCTGGGAGCAGCTCGTCGAGTCGATCGCCTCCGGCAGCGCCGAGACCACGGTGATCTCGTGCGAGTCGTTCTCGCTGCTCAAGCCGGAGCACATCAGCGCGATCGGCGACTACGCGCGCCAGGCAGGCGCGAAGGTCCGTTGGGTCCATTACGTCCGCGATCAGGCCACGTTCTACAACGCCTTCTACGTCGAGCGGCTGATGGTGATGAGGCCGGAGCACGCCGAGCTGGTCGATCTCCCTTTCGAGGAGTTCCGCGAGTGGTCACCGCTCGACATGAGCTTCCTGCGCTACGGAGAGTTCGCGGACACCATCACCACTGCCATCCCCGACGTCGACCTGCGGCTGCGCCCCTTCATCCGCAAGGAGCTGCGCCACGGGAACGCCGTCGCGGACTTCCTGAGCACGTGCGAGCTCCCGATCCAGGGCGAGGGGGCGGGGTCGAGCAACGTCGGATCCGGCTGGCGGACCGTCGAGACCGCGCGACACCTGGCTCCGATCGTGGCCGCCGCACCGATGCGTGGCCGACTCCGAGGCGTCGACTCCTGGAAGGCCACTCGTCTGAAGTGGATCCAGATCCTCCGTGGCGAGTTCGTCACCAAGGCCACCCAGCTCGGCTGGAACGACTCCAGCGCGGTCTACATGACCTCCGAGTTCCGGCAGGAGCTGCTCGACGACTATCGCGACGACAACCTCCTCATCGGCAAGCTCGGCGGCTTCTCCTTCACCGACATGATCGAGCAGAGCAGCTTCCCCGACTACAACATCGGCGACTACGCCACGATCCCCGGCGACGAGGTGATGGCGGTCGTGAAGCTGGTCATGCAGGGCCTGCACACGATTCCGGAGGAGATCCAGCAAGAGGTCGAGGACGCCCGCGCCCGTCGAAGGGAAGCGGAGGCCTCCCAGCGGGGCCGGCTCCGTCGCCTCCTGCGCCGTTGACCGGAGCGTGAACGGTCCGCGGGGTCAGCGCAGGTCGAACACGGAGTACAGCCCCTGCTTGAAGCGCGGCTGGCCGAGCTCACGGCGCAGGCCGCGGAGGTCGGCGCCATAGCGACGATCGACGACGAGCCAGTCGGCTCCGTGCTCGTCGCGCAGCGTGGCAATCGTCGCCGGGGACGGCCGAATGATCGCCGCGTCGTTGGCCTCGAGCAGCTCCGGGTCCCAGAAGGGCAGATAGGCGGAGTTGTTGAGATCGGTGGACGGGAGACCGACCACGAGCGGGTCGATGTAGGCCCATCCTTCGACCAGGACCCGACGCTCGGCGTACGCCGCGATCCAGAAGTTCCGGCGATCGCAGTCGGGCACGGGCAGCCCGATGCAATGGGCGTTGGTCGCGATCAGATCATCGGTCTGTGAGTGCTCGCGGACGAACCGGGCGGCGGCGACTCCACCCGGACCGATGATGTCGGTGTCGGGAGCCCGCGGAACGGCGGGCCCGGCGACCGCGAGCGCGACGGTCTGCGGTGCGCCGGCGAGCACGACTCCCAGCATCAGCGCCACGACGGCCGGGAGCACCGCGATCGTCGATCGCCTGGCGTACACGAGCACGACGACGAGTGCGACGGCGAGCACCAGCAGCCCCACGACGAGCTGGGTCAGCAACGTCGGCGTGAAGGCGGAGCCGTCTGCCGGCATGTCGTCGCCCACCACCAGCCTCGCGATCACGACGGCGAGGCAGCCGAGAGCGGCGCAGCCGGCGATCCGGAGGCCGTCGCGCAACGACAGGTCGACGGGGAAGATGTCCGAGAGCGAGACGGCGATGAGCACGGCGAGGAATCCGCCGGCGCCCAGGAGGAAGTACGCCTGGCTCAGCGCCGGATGGCTCAGGACCATGAACGCGCCGGCACCAGCGGCCCAGGTGCCTGCCAGGAACACGAAGTCGGGCCGTCGCCAGCCGCCACGCACCAGGGCCGCGATCACCGGCACCGCGACGAGGAGGAACCCGACTGTGAAGCTGATCCAGATCGACAACGGCGCTGAACCGGGGAGGGTCTCACCCTCCGGCAGCATCAAGATGCCGAGCCGCTGCACGGTGCTCCCGTTGAGATCGATCCCGGTCGCCCGGGTGCCGCCGCCGTAGAACAGCCGTTGTGCGACCAGGAAGACAGCGACAGCCGACCCGAGCAGGACGCCGAGGGTGCGAACCATCCGCGCGCGACGCAGCACAGCCGCGATCACCAGAGCCAGGAACAGCCCGGCGACGATCGTCGGCAGGGCCGACGACTTCGCACCGGCCACAGCGACCATGACGACCACCGTGAGCAACCACGGCCCCCATCGCCACTGCTCGCGCCGGATCATCTCCACGACCAGCACCAACAGGACCATCTGCAGCGGCATCACGAGTGCGTGCGTCGGGCTGTCGAACGCGCGGGTGACGGAGTCGAAGGCCAGCTGCGCGGGGCTGACCAGGCTCGTCCAGCCGAAGAAGTCCGGAGTGGCGCCCATGGCGAGGACGAGGGCAGCGACGAACCCGGTCCACTTCCGTCCGGTGAGACGGGTGGCCGCTGCGTACGCTCCACCGACCGCGAGCAGGACGAGCAGTGCGATCGACATGCTCCGCATGAGCACGATGAGCTCGATGTTCGTGACCGTCGCCGCCGACGCCAGGTGGACGTAGACCAGCCAGTGGTAGAAGAGCGGGGTGCCGTCCACCCACGGCATCTGGGCGGGAAAGTGGTGCAGCAGATCGCCGGCGATCGCGAGGTGGAAGGGCTCGTCGACATACGGGGCCCGCAACGCGTCGACCGGTCTCTGGGTCCACACCTGGTTCGTCACCAGGAGAATCTGTATGAACGCCACCGCCGCACCGGCCCACGACCACAGGCTCGCCCGTCCGATCACCACCGGACCGACCCGCCGGCGGCGCCAGACCACGACCATCACGCCGACGAGCACCGCTACCGGATAGCCGTAGATCAGCTGGGTGAGATCGAAGAGCCGCAACAGCACGTAGAGCGGCGCCTCGAGGACGAGCCCGAGGATGGTGCCGAGAATCAGGTCGTTGCCGAGGCTCGGTCCCGGCCTGGCGACCGCTCGCCACACCACGGTGCCCGGGAAGGTGAGGAACGCCAGGACGTACCCGGTGAAGAGCAGCGCGTCGCCGAGGCCGACCCCGGCGACGCGTACCACGAGAACGAGCGTCGCGCCCACGACCAGCACGCCCGGGAGCAGCCCGGACCAGGACCTTCCCGGGAAGACGCGGTCCGAGAGCGGCCGGTCCGAGGAGGGCTTCGCGTCAGGTGCGGCGCCTACGGTTGCCGGGTCTGCAGTCACCCGGGCGATCATGCCAACAAATTACCTACATGGAGTACACCGAAGCCCCTCCGGATGCGCTATTTTCCTAGCGATGTCCCTCACCCATACCGTCTCCGTCGTCATCCCGGTCTACCGCGGTGCCGAGACGCTTCCGGAAGTGGTGAGCGAGGTCGTAGACCTCGCCGAACCCTTCGTCACCCCGAACGGGCACCAGGGACGCATCACCGAGATCCTGCTGGTCCACGACCATGGCCCGGACACGTCCGATCTCGCCATCCGACAGCTCGCCGAGAAGTACGACTTCGTTCGCCCGATCTGGCTGAGCCGCAACTTCGGTCAGCACGCCGCGACCCTCGCCGGACTGGCGTCGTCGGGGTCGGACTGGATCGTCACGATGGACGAGGACGGCCAGCACGACCCGGCGTACATCGGGCCGATGCTCGACACCGCGCTCAGGGAGCGGGCCGCGCTCGTCTACGCCCGCCCCACCAACGCGGCGCCCCACGGTCCGCTGCGCAACCTGACCTCGCGCGGTTCGAAGGTCGTCATCGACCGCCTCATGCCCGGTGGCAGCGCCCGGCAGTTCAACAGCTTCCGTCTGATCCTGGGCGAGTACGGCCGGAGCGTGTCCGCCTACGCCGCCAACGGGGTCTACCTCGACGTCGCGCTGAGCTGGGTGATCTCCGATGTGGCGACGTGCCCGGTGGAGCTGCGCGAGGAGGGTGAGCGGCCCTCCGGTTACAACTACCGCTCCTTGATGTCGCACTTCTGGCGGATGGTGCTCACCGGCGGCACCCGTCTGCTGCGGGCGGTCAGCATCTGCGGAGCCCTGCTCGCCGCCTCCGGCATCGTCCTCGCGGTCGTGCTGGTCGTCGCTCGCCTTGCCGGCGGAGTCCCGGTCCAGGGCTGGACCTCGTTGATGGCGGCCGTGCTGGTCTGCTCCGGCGCCATCATGCTCACCCTCGGGGTGATCGCCGAATACCTCGGCGTCTCCGTCAACATGGCGATGGGCAAGCCGCTCTACGTCATCGTCAGCGACCCCGCGAACGGCCCGCTTCGCGAGTCACCCCTGCCGGGTCGTCCCGAGTGACCGGCGCTCAGCGCCCATCCCGACCGCCCACGCTCGTCGTCGGTGGCGGCGGTCTGCTCGGCCGCCACGTACGCAGCGCGCTCGAGCGCTCCGGGGCGCCCGCGCGGACGACGAGCGTGCCCTGGGACGACCCGGTCGCCGCCCGCGCCGTCCTGAGGTCCGAGCTCGCCGCCTTCGTCGACTCGTCGCGGGACGGCCGCGTCAACATCGCCTGGTGCGCCGGCGCGGGCGTGGTGTCCACCCCGGCGGACGACCTCGAGACCGAGGTGTGGCTCTTCCGCGACGTACTCGATGACCTGCGTGCAGCACTGCGGCCGACCACCCGACTCGCGTTCTTCTTCGCATCCTCCGTCGGTGGCGTCTACGCCGGTTCGGCCGATCCCCCGTTCACCGAGCTCTCCGAGCCTCGTCCGCTGGTGGCGTACGGCAGGGCGAAGCTGGCCATGGAGGAAGCGGTGACCGCGTTCTGCGCCGAGACCGGATCGGTGGCGCTCATCGGCCGGATCACCAACCTCTACGGGCCCGGCCAGAAGCTCTCCAAGCCCCAGGGCCTCGTCTCTCAGCTGTGTCTGGCCCAGCTGCGCGGCACGCCGCTGCCGGTCTGGGTCTCCTTCGACACCATCCGGGACTACCTCTACGTCGGCGACTGCGCCGAGATGGTCGTCGACGCCCTCGACGGGATCCACGAGCACGTCCGCGGTGCCGGATCCAACGCCGTCGTCAAGATCCTCGCCACCGGCACCGGAGCGACCCTCGCGGCTGTCATCGGAGAGACCAACCGGGTCTTCAGGCGGCGGTCAAGGCTGCGCATCCCGGGGGCCGGCACGCCCGGCCAGGCACGCGACCTGCGGGTCCGCAGCGTCGTCTGGCCGGAGCTCGACAAACGGACACAAACGCCTTTCTCCGTTGGCGTGCGTCGCATCGCCGATGAGATCGCGCTGGCCTACGCTGCTGGTACCTCCGCACTTCCGACGCACGTGAGCGAGATCTCCATCCGATGACCGAAACGGGCATGCTGCTGGGCACCACGACGGGCGGCTCTCCATCGATCGCCCAGAGCGACTACTGGTGGTACCGAGCGCGCACCCGGATCCTCGAGACCGTCATGAAGCCGTACGTCGGGACACCACGCCGCCTCCTCGACGTCGGCAGTGCCGACGGGCCCAGCGTGACCTGGCTCGAGGGCACCGCCGAGCATCACGTCTCGCTGGACGTCGACCCGCGTGGCCTCGCCGACGGCGGCGTGTGCGGGTCCGCGATCCGGCTTCCGTTCGCCGACTGCTCCTTCGACGTGGTCGCGGCCTTCGACGTCATCGAGCACTGCGATCCGGAGGCCACCGCCCTCGCCGAGATCGAGCGCGTCCTCGCCCCCGGCGGCCGCTTCCTGATGTCGGTGCCGGCGTACAACTGGGCCTGGACCCGCCACGACGACCACAACCACCACTACCGGCGCTACACCCTGCGGAGGGCGGTGGAGGCGATCAAGGCGGCCGGGCTCTCGCCCGTGCGAGCGACGTACGGCTTCACCGGCACGTTTCCGATGTTCGCGGCTCAACGCCTGGTCACCCGGGTCAAGGAGCGCGGCACGGCCAGTGCCCGGCAGCTTCCCGAGGGCGGCGTCGCACCGCTCCCCGAGGTCTCGCCCGGGATCGAGAAGGTCCTGCTCGGCGCCACCCGCATCGACGAGCGGCTGCTGACCCGACTCGATCTGCCGTTCGGGTCCTCGGTGCTGGTCGCCGCGGTCAAGACCAGCTGAAAATGCATACACTTCAATGGCGGGACGGTCGCCGTTCACCAGACCGTGGAGACTGAGACTTGGACACGAGCAATCACTGGTACGGACACGCCCACATCCTCTCGGAGTACTGCGGACTCCCGTTCGAGCAGCCGCGCCCGATCTGGGGTGTGCTCCAGCACGGCTGGAACCTTCTTCACGGCTTCGGCCCGGGCCACGAGCCGCCGTACGGCTTCCCCAAGTTCGTCTGGTCCCACGCGAACCTGCGCCGCGGCCAGGCGGTCGGCTGGCGCGACTACGCCGTGATCGGCGCTCCGTGGAACTACCTGCTCGAGCTCAAGAAGGACGTCGAGCCCGTACCCCCGGCTGAAGAGCGCGAGGGAACGATCTTCTACCCGTTCCACACCTGGGACCACGGTGAGATCAGCGGCGATCACGACCGGCTGATCGCGGAGATCCGGGACACCGAGGACGGCCCGGTGACCGTCTGTCTCTACTGGATCGAGTACGACATGCCGGAGATCCGTCGCCGCTATGAGGACGCCGGCTTCCGGGTCATCTGTCACGGCAAGCGAGGCACGTTGCGTCAGGGCACCGACATCCGCTTCCTCCACAAGCAGTACGCGGAGCAGATCCGCCACCGTCGGGTCGCCTCGAACCGCCTGACCACGGCGATCTTCTACGGCGCCTCGGTCGGCTCCGAGGTCGCGGTCTACGGCGACCCGATGACCTTCGCCGACGTCAGGGACGCCAGTGTGAGGGATGGGAACGAGCAGGCCAAACGGTTGTTCCCCGAGTTCCACGGGGTGGAGACCGACGCAGAGGAAGTACGCGCCACGACCGTGCGCGAGCTCGGGCTGGATGCCATGGCGTCGCCTGCTGAGCTGCGCGCGCTCTTCGGATGGGAGATCACAGCATGAACGACATCGACACGGCTTCGAAGGTCGCCTACAGCGTCGTCTCGGGAGACATGTACGACTGGTCCGACATGGCCGGCGTCCGGGCGCTCCCTCGCGGACCGGTCCTGACCCGGTTCGCCGTGGCGACGGCAACCGGCGCCTCCCACCTGCTCGTCGTCGGCCCGCACGACCTCGACCTGCTCGACGCGGTCGTCGACCGCGCCGCGACGACGACCGTCGTCCTCCGCACCCACCCCGACGCGGAGCTCGTCTCCGAGCGGTACGCCCACAGGGCTGTCGACGTCGTCTGCGGTGACCTGCGTGCCTGGGCCCCCGATCGGCCGGCCGACGCCGTGCTCGCGCTGGACGGGTTCGGACGGGTCGCATCGATCGACGCGGACCCGGCGGACTGGCACGCGATCGCCGAGCACCTCGCCGGCCACACGAGCGGCGACTCTCGGCTGGCGCTGGTCGTTCCCAACCCGGGATCCCCGCTCGCACAGCTCAGGGCCGTCACCTCGGAAGCATCCAACGAGAATGCTGACTGGTCGTTCCCCGTCCATGATCGTGCGAACCCGCGAAGCCTCGCGGACGCGAGCGCACGGTTCGGCGGTCGCGGGCACACGCTGTGGCCCGACGTTGGTGCGCCGACCCTGGCCGCAGCTCCCGAAGCCTGTTCGGTGGCGCTCGCGGTCGCTCACGGCCGACCCGTCGACACCCCCACGCTGCGCGAGGTCCAGCCTGCACTGGGCCAGGCGCTGGACACGGTGGGAGCCGCGGGAGCCGCCGGCGGTTGGCTGGTCACCCGCGGGATCGACCCGATCTCGTCGGTCGTCGGTGTCGATCGGACCGGTGACGAGACGTCCTGGACCGCTGCCGAGCGGTCCTGGCTGATCGAGGCCATGCACGACTCGGCTCGGCGCGACGCTTCGGGCCTTCGTCACCACGTACGCCGGCTGCGCGACGCGGTCGCCGACGCACCCGAGCGCTGGTGCGGTCTTCAGGTCGACGAGATCGGCCTCGACGCCGGCCATGTCGTCCCGGTCCACGAGTCGACGGTGAAGCTCGGCGAGTCCGCCGACGAGATCCTCCTGGGGCTGCTGGACGAGCTCGCCGCGTACCTCTGCGTGTCGGGGTGGCGCCACCCCTGGCCCGCCGGTCGAGGCAGGGACGAGCTCACCGTCCTGCTCGCGGCGACCATCGATGTCGCGGTGACTCCGGCCGACGTCTACCAGGTACGCCGACGGCGAGAGTCCGCGCTCTCCTCGACCGGCATGACACCCGTGGTCGCAGGACGGCATGCGCCGCAGGAGGCCGACCCGAGCGAGCTCCGGAAGCTGACGGACGAGAACGAGGCGCTGCGCGGCCAGGTGACCTGGTTCAAGCAGCAGATGCGTCAGCGTCAGACGATGACCCACGAGGTACGCACGGCGGCCCGACGCGACGTCGCCGCACTGAACGATCGCATCAAGGAGCTGGAGGACCAGCTGAGCGCTCGGCAGGCCCCCACCGTCAACCGAGTCGCCAAGCGCGCATCGTCCGTCCCCGGGCGGGCGCGTTCCGGCTTCGGACGCGTACCCGGGGCCCGGCGCGCGGCCCGCCTGCTCAGAAGGGTTCTCCGCGCGATCCGACGCGTGGCCAAGCGTTAGGGCCTCAGCCGGTCACGCTTCGGTGGGCGGGGCCGGCGCGAGCCGCAGGTGGATCTCGTCCGACCAGCCGAACTCGAGTTTCGCTGCCTCAGCAGCGGTCGGCTGAGGCACCCGTTCAGAGAGCTCACGGGCCACGACGATCGGCTTGTGATCGCGGCCGTCCAGCAACGACCACTGCGACGTCTCACAGGCATCGTGCTCGACCGCGGTCTTCCGCAACGCACCCACGGGCACGGTGACCAGGAAGACCCCGTCACGGTCGGCCACGTCGAGGGAGACGTCGAGGGGCTTCTCCGGGGTCGGCCAGGTCCGGAGCACCGCTCCCGTGGACTCCAGCCGGGGACCGTCCGGACCACGCAGGATCAGGTCCTCACCCTGCCACCATGCGTCGTGAACGACGGGACGGTCGGGCGTCGCGGTGATGACGAAGGAACCGTTCGGGTCGCGGGTGGCGTTCACCGCGCGCCCCTTCATCAGAGATCGGGACCCGAGAAAGTCCGGGTGCACCGGTAGCGGAGACGTACGTCCCTTCCGGGACAGCTTCACCCGGGTCGGCACGATCTCCTCCATGGGCATGTCCAGGCCGGACTTCTCGAGGACAGCCTCGACGGGCACCGTCAACCGCCACGGGGTGATGCCTCGCTCGCCCCGTTCGCCGATCATCAACGGGTGAGTCACCACCGAACCGCTGCGGTCGGTGAGGGTCAGCTCCGCATGCTCAGGAGGAGCGCCCCGGAACGCGCCCCGGATCTCGATCTCGTCGCCGAGGTCGGTGGTGTGATCCACCCAGGCGTCCGGAAGATCGCGAACGGTGACCCCGAAGCCCCCGGGGAGGCGTCCTGGGCGGCACCAACGGTTGCCGATGCGGCGCCAGCCCTGCCACCGCTCGCGTCCGTCTCCCGACGTCGTCACCTGGATCACGTCACGCACATCGCGGTTGCGGATGCCGATCATGAGGCGCCATTGGCGATCGCCCGCCAGTCGCGACGGGTCGACGCTCAGCTCGAGCGTGGACCTGTCCACCTGGTCGAACGGGATCGCCCGCGGCCGAGCGACATGATCCACCGGCACCCTGCCGCCGGCGGGGCTCTCCAGCCACACCGTGAAGCGCGTTCGTGGCCGGAGTGCGAGGGTGTTGATGCCGATGTTGACCCGGACCGCGACCCGGGATCCGTCCCACCAGGCCTCGGTCGCCACTGCCTTGGCCTTCATGTACGCCGGGGCCAGGCGGAACACCGAGTCGGGGACTCCGACCGCGGCGTCCTCGAAGGAGGGGAGCTGGGCGTACCAGCCGTCCCTTCGGCGGGCCAGGGGCGCCTGGGTCCCGTATTCGGCCCGATAACGGGTCAGCGTCGTGAGCGCGTCACGCTGCCGGCGCTTCAGCAGATCGAACACGAGTCGCTCGAACGGTCCCTGACGGTTGAGGATCGCGTCGTCGACGCGCGCCAGGTAGCGCTCCGCCAGGTCGAAGATGCGTCCGGACTCGTCGGCCGGATGGTCCTCGATCGAGCGGGCGAGCACCTGGACGTCCGTCGCCGCGAGATGCGACTTGACCAGGTCGGACAGGTAGGGAGCCTGCTCCTCGACCATGTCGAAGAGCATCTCGGCCGAACGTACGCGGTCACCGAGGTTGTCGAGATTCCAGTGGCTCTGCGTGATCGAGGCTTCGCCGCCGTCGCGGTGCCGCCAGTAGTAGACCGGCTCGGCGAGAATGTCGACCTGGCGGGCGCGGATGTGCGCGGCAAGGGCGACCGGGTAGTCCTCGTAGAGCATGTCCGGGTAGCCGAGGCCGGCGGAGTCCCAGAAGTCGCGCCGGTAGACCTTGTTCCAGATGTAGCGATCGATGCCCAGGATGTGGGTCCGGCTGCAGTGCGTGGCGATGCGGGTGGTGACGAACGGGCGCCGGTGGGACCACGACTGCCAGACCGACACCGAGTCGAAACGGCGGGCGTTGCCGGCCACGAAGTCGGAGCCCGAGCGCGCCAACGTGTCCGTCATGAGCTGGTACGCGTACTCCGGGACGTAGTCGTCAGCGTCGACGAACGCGAGCAGGTCACCCCTGCTCGCTTCGATCCCGATGTTTCGGGCCACCCCGACACCGACCTTCTCCGAGGAGACCACCCGGAATCGCGAGTCGCTCGACGCGAACCGATCGGCAACTGTTGCGGACCCGTCGGTCGACGCGTCGTCGACCATGACCACCTCGAAATCCGAGAAGGTCTGGGCGCGAAGCGACTCCAGGCACGTCTGCAGGAAGGGCTCCACGTTGTGGAACGGGATGACGATGCTCAGAGCGGGATGCGGCACATTCTCACCTTAAGTCGCTCCGTCCTCGAGCCTTCGCAACCGCTCCTCGAAACGCGTGGCCGCGGTGATCCGGGCGCGCACCTGCTCCTGCTGACGCTGGATCTCGGCCCAGATCGAGGAGGCGTCGACGTGGCCGTCCGACGGCGCGCCGGCCGCGAGGTTGCCGCGCTCGACGGTGTCGCGCAGGGTCTCCAGACGTGCCTCGAGGGCCGCGACCTGCGGGCTGACCCGGGCGAGCTCGCGCTCGAGGTCACCGATACGGACGCGCTGCCGGTCCGTGATGGCACGCAGCTCCTCGATGGTGGCACGAGCCTCGTCCAGGTCGGCTGCGGATCCGGTCTTTCTGACGACCTTGCCGCGCAGTCGGTTCATCGCCATAGGGAAACGCGCTCCTCCTCGAGCCAGCCAGTCATGACGCGTGCCTCCGCCTCAATCCGATGCTCCGGCGCCACGGGCGACGAGCCGCCTGCCTGATAGGTCCACTCCGTCTGCCCGGGGTTGTCGACGAACGAGAACCCGGACAGCAGGATGTCGGACTCCGGGAACAGGTTGACCGCCAGCCACGCGGCGGTGAAGCCCGTCGTCGGCGCCAGCTTCTCGGTCCGCCAAGGGATGTCGAGGTCGTTCCCGGTGCCGGTGAGCAGCTCCCCGTTCGGGATGGGTACGAAGCCCAGATCGGGGGGCCAGGACATCGGCCACACCTCGAGGCGGCCGTGGAATCGCATCGGTTCGGCGAGAAGGTAGAGGCGCTCGCGGTAGCGGTCGAAGGTGAACCGTGTCGGGCGGGTGATCCGGTTCCAGATCACCACATCGGCCCGTGACCCCTGGGCGCGCGGTTCACCCGGGGCATCCAGCACGAAGCTGTTGACCCGGATCACCAGATCCGAGTCGTCGATGGCCCGCGCTCGGTCGTCGCTGGGCCCCAACGGCGCATTCCCGAGCACCGCGACCGACCTCACCGGCGCCCTTCTGGCGTACGTGGTCATCAGGTCGCGTAGGTAGGCGAAGCCTTCAGTGATCGTGACTGCCCGTTCGGCGATCAACGTCACCGGCTTCCCCTTTCCAACGACCCTTGTCGCAGCGTCGTCACAGATCGCAGGGACGCGGCAGGCGCGTTACCCTTTCGGAAAAATCATAACGAGCCAGACCTCCGACAGTTACCCACCCGAGTATCGATTTGAGCGTCGCGGCGCGTTTTCACGCGTGCCGACGCAAAGTGCCATGGCGCTGTTGGCGCCTCGTCACCATCCATACATCTGCGCGTCGTTCGCTGGTCAGGCGGACTGGGCCCCGGTCCAGCTGGTGCGCTCGGCCTCCAGCTCGGCACGTACGGCGTCGAGCTCGGACTCCAGCTCGGCAACGCGGATGGCCGCCTCTGCGGCGTCGGCCTCGACGGCCTGGAGCCTCGCCTCGAGCTGCTCGCCGCGCATCTCGGCCTGGGCGGCCCGGCGGGCCTCCTCGCCACGGCGACGGACTGCCTCGGCGGCACGCTGGTGAGCGGCGGCCAGAGCGGACTCGAGCTCCTCGACGGCCTGGACGCGTTCGGCGAGCTTGGCATCCATGTGCTCGCGGAACTCGGCGTTCTCCTCGGCCCGCTTCTCGGACTCGACGCGGTAGGCCTGGGCCTGCTCGGCCCGGTCACGCGCCCAGTCGCGGCGGGTCTGGAGTAGCTCGGAGTGAGTGATCTTGGTTGCGGCAGCGCCACAGGCGAGCCCGAGAACGGCTGCGAGCACGACAACCAGCCAGGACCCGGAGGCCACCGCGGCGGAGATCGTGATGGCGGCCAGCGCCAGCAGGCCTACAGCAACCGTCAGGCGTGTGCTGCGCTGACGCCTGCGTGTGACTGGAGTTGCGGATGGGGAAGGCATGCTTCCACGGTACGGCTAGTTTTCATCGCGTTTGCGGACCCGGCACGCGTGTTCGAGGAGTCGAGCGGCGATGAGGATGGCGGTTCCGGCCACGGCCGCGAAGGCCGATCGGACCAGCCGCTCCCCTGCCGCGGTGTTGGCGTCGTAGCCCAGCCAGCTCACCGCGTAGCCCAGATAGCCGCCGGCGAGGAGCGCGCCGACCAGGGTGCAGGCGCGGGCGAGCACCAGCCGGTTGACCGCCTGATGAGCCTCGATGCGCTCGCCGCGTACCTGCAGCTGGCGGTGGGTGATCCAGGCGGTCACGCCCAGGGCCGCCGCGATCAGCAGCAGCACCACCGGCTGCGCCCAGGTGACGACCGGGGCCACCCCGCGCCAGGACTCCAGCACGGGGTGAGCCAGCCAGCCACCCACGATCCCGATGACGGCCCACGCCGTGATGGCTCCACCCGACATCGGGTGGAGCCGGCGCTCGTCGTCGGCGGGATCTTTCTCAGGACCCTGGTCGGGGTCCTCAGGTGCTGTGCTCAGATCCGGCTCAGAGCTCGAGGGTGAGGTCGTCGCGGCGGGTGATGCCGGACTGGTCAGACTGCTCCAGCAGCTCGGCGATCGGACCCACGCCGGGAAGATCGGCGCTCGGCTCCAGGTCAAGCCACGGCTTGAGCACGAAGGCCCGCTGGTGCGCACGCGGGTGCGGCAGGGTCAGCGACTCCTCCTCGAGGATCTTGTCGCCGACCGAGATGACGTCGATGTCGAGCGTGCGCGGCTCGTTGAAGATGCCACTGCGCGAACGGCCGTAGGCGTCCTCGATGGTGAGCGCACGCTCGAGCAGTCGCGTCGGGGTGAGCGTGGTGTCGGCAAGAATGATCGCGTTGAGGTAGAGCTCGGAGTCCTCGGGCGAGTCGACCGGCTCGGTCTCGTAGACCGGCGAGATCGTGGTCACCCAGACATCCGGCGTCTCGGCGAGAGTGTTCAACGCGTCCTGCAGATTTGCCAACCGGTCCCCGAGATTGGAGCCCAATGACAGCACCGCCCGCCGGATCGGCCGCATCTCCCCAGTGAGCGTGTCGGCGTCGATGATGTACGGGTTGGGTACCTCTGTCACGTGCTCTGCCTCCGGGTGATCGTCAGGGTGACGTCTTTGAACGTCGCTTCGATAGGCGCCCCCGGTTTGTGAACCGTAACACGTACCCAAAGTGCGCGGATGTCTGCAAGGCAAATGTCCGCGATCCGCTGGGCAAGCGTTTCGATGAGGTCCACCGGGTCGCGCTCAACATTGGTTTTGACCGCCATTGCGAGACTTCCGTAATCGACGGTGTCATGCAAGTCGTCCGTTTCCGCGGCCTTGCGGGAGTCGGTGCCGATGACCAGGTCGATGATGAACTTCTGCCCCTCACGGCGCTCGAAGTCGAACACTCCGTGATGGCCGTAGCACTCCAGACCGAGGATCTGGATTTCGTCCGCGGGTTCCTCAATGTTCATCGAGTGGTTCATCCAATTGTCTCCAACTTCGCTGCCGCCGCGAGGGTGTCCCTGGCGGCACGTACGTCATGAACACGTGTGGCCCACACACCGCGTTGCGCGAGAAAGACGGTGATCGCATCGTGGGCATTCTCACGCTCGGTCACCGGACGCAGGGTGCCGTCGGGGGCGGCCAGCAGGCGGCCGAGGAAGGTCTTACGGCTGGCGCCGATGAGGACCGGGAAGCCGAGCTTGTGGAACTCCTCCACGCCCGCCAGCAACCGCCAGTTGTCGTCGGCCGTCTTGGAGAAGCCGAGCCCCGGGTCGACCACGATGTTGTCGTCCTGGACCCCAGCGGCTCGCGCCGCCTCGATCCTCTGCTCCAGCTCCGCCTTCACTGTGGCGACCACGCCGTCGGCGTAGACGAGATGGTCCTGGTGCTGCATCTCCGCGCCGTGCGCGCGCCAGTGCATCACGACGTACGTCGCACCGTGGTCGGCCGCGACCTTCAGGATCCCCGGGTCGGCCAGGCCGCCCGAGACGTCGTTGATGATCTTCGCCCCTGCCTTCAGGGCCGCATCGGCGACCTCGGGACGCATCGTGTCGACCGATAGGGCCGCGCCCTCCTCGGCCAGCGTCTCGATGACCGGCACCACCCGGGCCAGCTCGTCGGCCACCAGCGGTCTGGTCGCGCCCGGACGGGTCGACTCGCCACCGATGTCGAGCAGGTCGGCTCCCTGCTCCAGGAGCGCATGACCGTGAGCCACCGCGTCATCGGTCGCCAAGAAACGTCCGCCGTCGCTGAACGAGTCGGGCGTGACGTTGACGATTCCCATGACCTGCACGCCACGACCCTATCCGGCGACGCCGGAAGGGCAGACTTGACCAGGCGGGCCCGCTCAGCCAGGCTGCCCGGCATCTCATTTACCCAGGGAGGCATCGTGGCCAAGATCCTGCTCCGCTCAGCAGGGGACCCGTTCGAGGTGATCGAGGCGGGCGACCCGCGTGCATGGGGCATCGGGTTCTACGGCACGAACGTCGGCAACCTCCTCTTCGCCGACTCGACACACCGGCTCCTCAGCGTGCCCGGAACCGAGATCGTCGCGAACCACTTCGTCCATGAGCGGCGCGCGTTCACCGCCGACGAGGTCGCGGCGACCAACGACGAGTACGACCACTTCGTGGTGCCGCTGGCCAACGCCCTCCGGCCGGAGTTCACCCGCCCGTTGACCCGGCTGACCGCCTTCATCGAGCAGCTCTCGATCCCGACCACGATCGTCGGCATCGGCGCGCAGCTCTCGCTCGACGACCTCGACACCGCTCCCGGCGACGAGCTGGCCGCCCTCCACCGCCGATTCATGAACAGCGTCCTCGAACGATCCTCGAAGGTCGGCGTACGCGGCGAGATCACCGCCGCCTACCTGCGGCGGCTCGGCTACGGCGACGAGCACGTCGAGATCATCGGCTGTCCGTCGATCTACCTCAACGGCCCCGACCTCACTGTCCGCGACGAGCGCTCCACCCCGATCGCCGACGAGGACCCGGTCGCCGTCTCGATGAGCCCGCTGACCGCGCCCTGGTTCGAGACGTACGTCGACGCTTTCGCCGACCGGCACCCGCGCATGACGTACGTCGGCCAGACCCACCACGACTTCGCGATGCTCCAGTGGGGACGGCACCGTCAGCCCGAGATGGGTATCGACCGCGACCACCGGCTCTACGCCGAGGACCGGACCCGGATGTTCCTCGACGCCGGCTCCTGGATGCGGTTCCTGGCAACCCAGCGGTTCGCCTTCGGCACGCGTATCCATGGCAACGTCGCCGCGGTCCTCGCCGGGACCCCGGCCATGGTCGTCGCTCACGACTCACGCGTGCTGGAGCTGTGCGACTACCACGGCCTGCCCTACACGATGCTCGACTCATTCAGGGCCGAGACCACGGTCGACGAGCTGTACCAGGCAGCCGATTTCACCAGCTTCCACAACCGCCTCGCCGACGGCTGGAAGCGGCTGACCGCGTTCCTGGACGACGCCGGCCTGGCGAACGTCGCGCAGCCCGGCCAGACGAGTGCGGCGTACGACGCCGAGCTCGCCGCGCTGGAGCCGGCGGCACCTGTCGCCACGCTCCGCGGATCGGGCGATGACGCCATCCGGCGCATCGAGGACCGGATCCACGCGCTCAAGATCGCCTCCGAGCACGCCGAAACCGCCGCCAAGCGTCGCGAGCGGGAGCTCGAGAAGAAGCTGACGGCGTCGGCGAAGAGCCAGGCCAAGCGGATCGCAGCCCTCGAGACGACCACGAGCAAGCAGCAGACCCGGATCGAACGGCAGGCCGGTCGCCTGGACCGCCAGCGAGCCCTGATCGACGAGCTGCGCGCAGACCTCGCTCGCCACCAGGAACGAGCGGGCCTGCGCGGCTTCGTCCGACGGGTTCGCCGCCGGCTGCGTCGCTCCGCGGGCTAGTGGCCCACTAGCGGGTTCCGCCCCGGATCAGGGCCATGGCCTCGGCCCGGGTGGTGGCGTTGGAGCGCATCGTGCCGCGTACGGCGCTGGTGATCGTGCGGGCGCCGGCCTTCTTGACGCCGCGCATCGTCATGCACAGGTGCTCGGCCTCGACCACCACGATGACGCCACGCGCCTCGAGGAGCTCCATGAGCGCGTCGGCCACCTGGGTGGTGAGCCGCTCCTGCACCTGCGGTCGCTTGGCGTAGACGTCGACCAGGCGGGCGAGCTTGGACAGGCCGGTGATCTTGCCGGAGGAGGCCGGGATGTAGCCGACATGGGCGACACCGGTGAACGGCACCAGGTGGTGCTCGCACATCGACCACAGCTCGATGTCACGGACCAGGACCATCTCGTCGTGGCCGAGGTCGAACGTCGTGGTGAGCACTTCCTCGGGCGTCTGGTGCAGCCCGCGGGTCACCTCCTGGTAGGCGCGGGCGACCCGGGCCGGAGTCTCGAGCAGCCCTTCGCGGTCGGGATCCTCCCCGATCGCGTAGAGCAGCTCGCGCACGGCCGCCTCGGCCCGCTTCTGGTCGAACACCGGTACGTCCGCCACGTCCCGCTCGGGGACATGGACGGGCGCTACGTCATCGAAGTTGTCGGACATGTGTTCAGTATCAGGCGGGCGGGGTGGCCTCAGCCGAGCCGGCCTCGGTCGGCTTGGTGGGGTCGACTCCGTTGGCTGACTGGACGCCGGACTGCTGACCGGCGGCGCGGATCGCCTTGGCGAGGTTCTCCTTGTCGCGCTCGACGATCCACCGCGGGATCTCGACCGCCGGGCGGTCGGAGGGGCGGCGGGTGTCGGAGCCGGTCCAGGCCGGACGCGGGTCGCGGCGACGCAGCGGCTCGAAGATCTCGGCGACCTCGTGCTTGGAGAGCGTCTCCTTCTCGAGGAGCTCCAGGACCAGGGTGTCGAGGACGTCCCGGTTCTCCTCGAGGATGTCGAAGGCCTCCTGGTGCGCGGTGGCGAGGAGCTTCTTGGTCTCGTCGTCGACGACGGCGGCGACCTCCTCGGAGTAGTTGCGCTGGTGACCGATGTCGCGGCCCAGGAACGGCTCCCCGTTGGACTCGCCGAGCTTGATCGCACCGAGCCGCTCGGTCATACCGAACTGGGTGACCATCGCGCGGGCGAGGTTGGTCGCCTTCTCGATGTCGTTGCCGGCGCCCGTGGTCGGGTCGTGGAAGATGAGCTCCTCCGCGGCGCGGCCGCCGAGCATGTAGGAGAGCTTGTTGAGCATCGCCGAGCGCGTCTGGCTGTACTGGTCGTCGTCGGGCATCACCAGGTTGTAGCCCAGCGCCTTGCCGCGCGGCAGGATCGTGATCTTCTGGACCACGTCCGGGCCTGGCAGGGCCGCGGCGACCAGCGCGTGGCCACCTTCGTGGTAGGCGGTGATGAGCTTCTCCTGCTCGCTCATCAGACGCGTGCGCTTCTGCGGGCCGGCGATGACCCGGTCGATGGCCTCGTCGAGCGCCTTGTTGGTGATCAGCTTCTGGTCGCTGCGAGCGGTCAGCAGCGCGGCCTCGTTGAGCACGTTGGCCAGGTCGGCACCGGAGAACCCCGGGGTCCGGCGGGCGACCGAGTCGAGGTCGATGTCGCCGGCCAGCGGCTTGCCGCGGGCGTGGACCTGCAGGATCTTCTCGCGACCGGCGAGGTCGGGAGCGTCCACCTGGATCTGGCGGTCGAAGCGGCCCGGGCGCAGCAGCGCCGGGTCGAGCACGTCGGGACGGTTGGTCGCCGCGATCAGGATGACCCCGCCGCGTACGTCGAAGCCGTCCATCTCCACGAGGAGCTGGTTGAGCGTCTGCTCGCGCTCGTCGTGGCCACCGCCCATGCCGGCACCGCGGTGACGGCCGACGGCGTCGATCTCGTCGATGAAGACGATGGCGGGAGCGTTCTCCTTGGCCTGCTCGAACAGGTCGCGGACGCGGCTCGCACCGACACCGACGAACATCTCGACGAAGTCCGAACCGGAGATCGAGTAGAACGGCACACCGGCCTCGCCCGCGACGGCACGCGCGAGCAGGGTCTTACCGGTGCCTGGCTGGCCGTAGAGCAGCACGCCCTTGGGGATCTTGGCGCCGACGGCCTGGAACTTCGCGGGCTCCTGCAGGAACTCCTTGATCTCCTGGAGCTCCTCGACCGCCTCGTCAGCACCGGCCACGTCGGAGAAGGTCGTCTTCGGCATGTCCTTGGTGATGAGCTTCGCCTTGGACTTGGCGAACTGCATGACCCCGCGGCCGCCACCGCCCTGCATCGAGTTCATCAGGAACAGGAACAGGATGATGATCAGTGCGAACGGCAGAACGAAGCTCAGGATCGAGCCGAGCACGGAGGGCTTGGCGACCTCGGAGCTGAACTTCTCGAGGTTGTCGCCCTCGGCCTGGGTCTTGCGCACCATCTCGATGAGCGCTTCCTGGTCACCGTCGACCCAATAGGTCGTGACCTCGGCGCCGCCCTCACGGGTGCCCTTGACCAGGGTCGCCTTGATCTCCTGGTCGCCGTCGACGAACGTGATCTCCTTGACCTTGTCGTCCTGGATGTACGACGTCAGCTGACTCGTGGTGATCTCGTCGCCCCCGTTGCGAGGGGCGAGGTACTGCAGCGCCAGGATCACACCGAGCACTGCCACGATGATCCACAGCCAGGGACCTTTGAATATGCGCTTCACAGGCTTCTTTCAACCGTTACGGGGTCAGACATGCACGCAGGGCAGCGTGCTCGTCATTTAGAACGACGGTACACGCCAAATCGTGCCCACCCCATCTGCGCGGTTCCGCTGTTGGCGTAACAGCAGGCGCTCGCCGGCTCAGTTCCAGCCTCAGCTGTAGATGTGCGGCGCGAGAGTCGAGATGTCGCGCAGGTTGCGGTACTTCTCGTTGAAGTCGAGGCCGTAGCCGACCACGAACTCGTCGGGGATGTCCCAGCCGACGTACTTCACGTCGACCGGCATGCTGACCGCCTCGGGCTTGCGGAGCAGGGTGGCGATCTCGATGCTCGCCGGGCCGCGGCTGGTGAGGTTGGAGGTCAGCCAGGTCAGGGTCAGGCCGGAGTCGATGATCTCGTCCACGACGAGCACGTGCTTGCCGGTGACGTCGGTGTCGAGGTCCTTCAGGATCCTCACCACACCGGACGACTTGGTGCCGGAGCCGTAGGAGGAGACGGCCATCCAGTCCATCTCGACGTGGCGGTTCAGGGCGCGCGCGAGGTCGGCCATGATCATCACCGCACCACGTAGGACGCCGACGATCAGCAGCTCCTGACCCTCGTAGTCCTTCTCGATCCGGCGGGCCAGCTCTTCGACCTTCGCCTGGATCTCGTCGTGGGTGAACAGGGTCTTCACGAGGTCGTCGCCGACGTACTCGGTGTCCATGTCCGTCACTCTAGATGGTGGTGACGCATGCGGCGGAATACCCGGTTCACCGGGTATCCCTGCACTTCTCAGGCGTTGCAATGCCAGAGAAGTGCAGGAATACCCTGAGAAGTCCGCCTCACGACCCGCTCGACGCGGGCCGGATGTGGATCGAGCCGTCGCGGCGTACGGCCTGACGGTGTCCGGGAAGGTCGATCCAGCGCTGGCCGCGCCAGTCAGTGACCAACCGGTCGATCGCCAAGACGTGCTCACGGGTGAGCTCCGCGGGCGGGCTGCCGGCTTCGATCGCCGCGATCCGGAGGACTCTGGTGCGGACGGCGGAGGGATACCCGGCGAGGGTCTCGACCGGGAGGGATCCGCCGAGCTCGCGGTGCATCGCCTCGGCGATGTCGTCGATGAAGTCGGCGTCATCACGGAGCTGCTCGGCGGTGCGAGCCAGCGCGTCGGCGACCCCTGGGCCGAGGTCCTCTTCGAGCGTGGGCAGGACGCGGTGGCGGATGCGCGCGCGGGTGTAGGCGAAGTCGCGGTTGTGCGGGTCCTGCCAGACGTCGAGGCCCTCGACCTGGCAGGCGGTCTCGGTGTCAATCCTGGTCGTCGCCAGGAGCGGACGGCGATAGCGGTCGAAGCCGGCTCGCATCCCGGAGAGGCTGCGCGCGCCCGAACCCCTGGTCAGGCCCAGCAGCACGGTCTCGGCCTGGTCGTCGCGGGTGTGGCCGAGCAGGATCACGCTCGCGCCGAGGCGCTCGGCGAGCTGGTCGAGGACCGCGTAACGGGCCTGGCGCGCCGCGGCCTCGGGACCCTCCCCGTCGGCCTTGACCTCCACCGTCGCGGTCACGGTCTCGTCGACGCCCATCTCGTCGAGCTGTCCGATGACCTTCGCGGCCTGCGCCAGGCTGCCGTCCTGCAGCCCGTGGTCGACGGTCGCGCCGATGATGTGCAGCCCGAGCTTGTGGCCCTCGAAGACCGCGGCCGAGGCCAGCGCCAGCGAGTCCGCTCCCCCGGAGCAGGCCACGATCACCTTCTCGCCCGGCTCGAGGCGCTCGAGCGTCGCGCGGACGGGGCGGCGTACGGCTGCGACGGAGGGGTGCAGACTCACAGGACCCGGGTCACCCAGGCGTCCGGCTCGACGATCTCGGCCTTGGTCGGGAGGTTCTCGGGGCCGGCGAAGACGGCGTTGAACTCCTCCATACCGACCCGGTCGACCACGTTGCGTACGAACTTCGCGCCGTCGCGGTACTGGGCCATCTTGGCCTCCAGCCCGAGCAGGCGGCGCAGCAGGCGGTCGAGTACGCCGATGCCCTGGCGGCGCTTGTTGAAGGCCTTGCGGATCGTGGTGACGCTCGGGATCACGCCGGGGCCGACATCGTCCATGACCACGTCCGCGTGGCCCTCGAGCAGCGACATCATCCCGGTGACCCGGTCGATGATCTCCTTCTGTTCGGGCTTGGCGAACGCGTCCACGATGCTGCCGTTGCCCTTGAGCGCCTCGGTGACCCGCTGCAGCCCGCCGTCGAAGATCGAGGCCGGATCCATGGCTTCGGAGAGGCCCTCGATCTGGGCGAAGAGGTGGTCGCGCATCCACGGGCTGGCGGTGAACTGGACCCGGTGGGTCTCCTCGTGAAGGCAGACCCACAGCCGGAAGTCGGTCGGGTCGAGGCCGAGCTCGCGCTCGACGTGGACGGCGTTGGGCGCGACCAGCAGCAGCCGCCCCGACGGTCCGTAGAACGGGTCGAACTGGCCGAGGATCTTCGAGGACATGAAACCGAGCAGGCCGCCGACCTCGGCAGCGCTGATCTTGGAGCCGACTGCCTGGGTGAGGGCTCCCGGGGCGCGCTTCGCGGTGATCCGGTCGACCACCGGCGAGATCACGTGGGCGAAGGTGTCGGCGTTGGCCTGGATCCAGCCCCTTCTGTCCACCACCAGGACCGGCGCCGTGTCGCGGGGCGCGTCCAGACCAGTGAAGGCGCGTACGAACTCGGTCGCCTTGGCGGCGTCCGCGCGCAGCTCCTCGACGGCGTGCTGAGCCTCGCTGCGCGAGACGATCGGGCCATCTCCACCGACCGTCGCACCGAGGCGTACGGCCAGGTCCCAGTCGACCATGGTCGCTCCGGACGGGGCGGGGTCCTCAGCACGATGGGTCATGCGTACGACCGTAGCCGACCGGACCTATGCCGAGCATCGACACGTCGCGACCGCCGTCATCGCGTCATCGAGGGCGTCGCGTACGTCCAAGGTCTGTGCTGACTTGAACCCGTCGGCCATGAGTACGACGACGAACGGCGTGCCGCGGGCGTCGACCGCGATGCCGGAGAGCCCGGAGACGCCGGTGAGGGTGCCGGTCTTCGCCCGGACACGGCCGCGACCCGGCTCGGCGTCGAAGTTGAACCGCCGCGAGAGGGAGCCGACCCAGCCGGCGACCGGGAGGCCCGTCATCGCCGGCGCGAGCTCGGGGCGGTTGCGGCTGGCGGCGGTCTGGAGCGTGCTCACCAGCAGCGTCGGCGGGATCAGGTTCTGCCGGGAGAGGCCGGAGCCGTCGCGTAGGACCAGGCCGGTGGTGTCGATGCCGAGCTCCTTCAGCGTGGCCGTGATCGCCGCGGTGGACCCGTCGAACGTCGGCGTGCCCGCCGCGAGCCCGACCTGGCGGGCGAGCACCTCGGCGAGCTGGTTGTCGCTGTACTGCAGCGTGTATTCGACGATCTCGCGCAGGGTGTCCCCCTGGCGTACGGCGAGCTGGGTGCCTACCTTCGTCCCCCGCGCGGGCTTCCCGTTGACCTTGATCCCGTGCTTGACCAGGGCCTTCTTGAACTGCTCGGCGGCCTGCATGGACGGATCCCGGCTGTAGCCCGAGGACTGGGAGCCGCCGTGGTCGACCAGCAGCGCGGTGATCCCGCCGACCTCCTCACCCAGATAGGTGCGTCGCCAGGTAGGACTCAGGGTCGGGCCACCGAAGAGGGTGTCGTCGAAGGCGAGGGTCACCGACTTGGTGGTGCCGAGCTCCCGCGCCGTCTCCGCGGCGAGGTCGGCGAGGTCGCTGGAGCTGAGAGATGCGTCACCTCCGCCGACGAGAGTGACGGTGCTCCCCTGGAGCGTGGTGCTGGTCTCGAACCGGCGCTCCGGGCCGTACGCCTCCAGTACCGCCACGCTGGTCAGCACCTTCGTGACGCTCGCGGGGGTCGCGGCCCCGGTGCCGTGGCTCACCAGCGGCGCGCCCTCGAGCGGCGCGATCGCCGCCTTGAGGTGCTTGCCGAGCCGCTTGTCGCCGACCACCTCCCGCATCACCTGCTCCAGCGCGGCCTGATCAGGCTTTCCCGGAGCTCTGGTCTGCTCGCCCGCAACCGCCGCGGGGCTGACCGCGGCGATGCTCAGCGGGGCCGGCGGAGGGGTCGGCGCGACGTTGCCGCGCGCATAGCGGACCCACCCCAAGGCGTACGCAGCGGCGGCGACTCCCACCAACAGCGCGAGCACCAGCGGCAGCACGACCACGAGCTTTCCGCGGCCCTCCTCCGGCTCCTCGGAAGGCCACTTCGGCGCGCTTTGGGGCTCCACGGATATCCTCCTCGATGCCGGATCTGACGCCGATCGGTGTCAGACTGTCCGGCATTCCGTTTTTGGGTTTGTCTGGAGGCAGAGAAGTGACGCAGGAGTTCGACGTACTGATCGAGGTCCCCAAGGGATCCCGCAACAAGTACGAGGTGGACCACGAGTCGAACCGGCTTCGACTCGACCGCGTGCTGTTCACCTCCATGATGTACCCCGCAGACTACGGCTACATCGAAGACACCCTCGGTGGGGATGGTGACCCGCTCGACGCGCTGGTGCTCACCCCCTACCCGCTCTTCCCCGGTGTGCTGGTCGAGGCCCGCCCGGTCGCGATGTACGTCATGGAGGACGAGAAGGGCCAGGACGAGAAGGTCCTCTGCGTCCCCTGCGACCCCCGCTTCGACCACATCCAGGACCTCGCGGATGTCGACGAGTGGACGCTCAACGAGATCAAGCACTTCTTCGAGCACTACAAGGACCTCGAGCCCGGCAAGACCGTCAAGGGCTCCGACTGGGTCGGCAAGGCTGCTGCGGAGTCGGAGATCGCCGCGTCCATCGATCGGTTCAAGAACACCGCTCACTGAGGCGGTCAATGCCACTTTCCCGCCATGGCGGGGATCTGCCGGCCAGTCCTGCGGGGCTGGGCGGCAATTTCCCGCCATGGCGGGATTCTGTTCGTCAGTCAGTGGACGCGGCCGCGTCGACGGCCTCGAGAACGTCGCGGTAGGCCGCGTCCGTCGCATCCGCGACGCTCATGACCGTCCTCGTCCTGGGACGTCGGGCAACGAGCCCGCGCAGCCTCACGGCGTAATCACGTAGGACGTCGTCGCCACCTGCTTCGGCGACCAGGCTCCGCACGATCGGGTGCCACGGGTCCGTGCCGTCGTCGCGGCGGTGGAAGCGGCGTACGGCATCGTCGGTCTCTGCCTCCAGCATGATCTCGATGAACTCGGCGCCCGCGTCGAGCGCCGCGCGCTCGAACTTCTCCAGCTCACTCACCCTGGCGAGCAGCTGCGGCAGCACCACGTCTCCGGACTCCCGGAGATAGCCGGCGATCATGCCGAGCGCCGCCGGCCGGATCCGTGCACCGGCCTTCTCGAAGTCGTCGCGCCAGCCACCGATGAACGTACGCAGCACGTCGACGTCACACAGCAGCGTGCCCGGGTGTTCCGTGGCATACCGACGGGCGATCGTCGACTTCCCCACTCCGGGCAAACCGTTGAGCAAGATCAGGCGATTCACGCGGCGAGCGTATCGGCGCGCCGGGGCAAGTTCCCGCCATGGCGGGATTCTGCGGGGGTGAGTGATCGATCGTGGCAGCATTTTCCCGCCATGGCGGGATTCTGGCGCCCAGCTCGATCAGGAGCGATCCGGGAAGTGCTGCTTCCAGTTGTCGCTCAGCTTTCTGGGTACGCCCGGCTCGCCGCGCTGGAGGAGTACCCGATGGATCCTCTCCAAGGTCGTGCCTGGGGAGGTGTAGATGTCCTTGGCGATGAAGACGAGGATCCGCCATCCATCAGCGTCGATCGCCTCACGGCGAAGAAGGTCGGCCTCCCACTGTTCCTCGCGCTCGACGTGATGCTTGCCGTCGTACTCGATGATCGTGCGCGACTGCGAGTAGCTCAGGTCGTACTTCCGCTTGTCCAGCTCATCGCCGACCAGGGCGTTGACCGCAGGCTCGGGCAGCCCGGCGAGCACGATCAGCAGACGTAGCCGGGTCTCCATCGGCGAGTCCACCCCCGCGCGGACGAGTGAGGCGGCCCGGCGCGCGAGGGCCGCACCAGGGCTCTTCGCCGATGCGCTGTGTTCCACGAGAGATGCTTGCGTGACCAGTCCCTTGCGCACCATGTGGTCACCGACGACCACCAGGTCGACGAGCGGGATCAGCGCCGCCAGATCGACGAAGACCTGTGCGGGCGCCGAGACGTCCACGTGATCGAACTTCGTGATCAATCCGTCAGGCGCCGAGTGGCAGCTGATCTGGGGACGTCCCCGGCGCTGGTCGCGCCGAAGGACCGTGACGTGCTCGCCTGGCAGCGGCGGGATCGGGAGCTCCCACACCCGGGCCGCTGTCGCGTGACTGGCCCACGCCCCGAGCGGGTCCACACTCAGCACGACCGCCTCCGCGATCAGCAGCGGAGTCACCTCGACGGCACTCGACACGTAGATCCCGTGGAAGAGCCGGCGGAAGTCCCGGCGCTTCCGGCGCGGATCGAATCCGCTCGCCAGAGCGTGCATGCGCCGGAACGGTCGGGTCGGATCGATTGGGATCGTGGGCGTGGTCTTGGGCTTGATGCGTACGGCAGTCATACGGGAATCGTGCGCAATCCGCAGAACATTCGCAGAAGTTATCCACACCCCCTGTGGATAACTCGCTCCGAGCGGCTGGCTCACCAGGCGGCACTTTCCCGCCATGGCGGGATTCTGCCGCGCAACAAGCCCAAGCGACCCCGCATTTTCCCGCCATGGCGGGAAAATGGCTCACCCCGACCTCAGCCGATCAGGTCCTTCGACCGCAGCAGCTCCTCAGGCACGCCGAAGCCATCGACGAGCAGCCGTGCGTCGGGGCGCAGCTCGCGGCAGAGGCGGTTGACCTCGGCGGTGATGGCCTTGGAGCGCTCGGAGGAGAGGCGGCCGTGCTCCATGAACCAGGCGCGGTCGGCCTCGATGACCGAGAGGGCGCTGAGGTCGCAGAGGAGGTCCATCAGGTCGCGTACGGGACCTTCGGAGAGCACGCGGACCTTCTCCCGGAACGCCTCGTGGATCAGCCGCTCGACGTGCGCATGAGCGACCCCGATGACGTGGTCCTGCACGGTCGAGAAGACCGCGCCCGGCTCGCGTCCGGCCTTGACGCCCGACTGCAGGCGGCGGGCGACGCCGGCGAGCATGTGCTCCTCGCGGAAGCGCAGCATCGCCAGGTGGTAGTCGGAGTCGAGGATGTCCGGCTCCCGCTCCCCGGCGACCGGGACGACGTCGCGGACCCGCTCGAGCAGCTTGTGCACGGCGGTCCGCTCCAGGACCGTCTCGACGGCGAGACCGGCCACGAAGCGTACGAGATCCAGCTGGTCCATCTCCTCGAACTCGCTGGAGTAGCCGGTGAGCAGCCCCTTGGCGACCAGCTGCAACAGCACCGTGTTGTCGCCCTCGAAGGTCGTGAAGACGTCGGTGTCGGCCTTCAGGGCCGCGAACCGGTTGGCGGCCAGGTAGCCCGCCCCGCCGCACGCCTCCCGGCACTCCTGGATCGTCCGGGTCGCGTGCCAGGTCGCCAGGGCCTTGGTGCCGGCCGCTCGCGACTCGAGCTCGCGCCGGGCGTGCTCCGAGGTCGCGACGCCGGAGAAGACGTCGTGCAGGTCGTCGCGTACGACCTCCTGCGCGAAGCGCAGCGCATAGGTCCGCGCGACCAGTGGCAGCAGCCGCCGCTGGTGCTGGCCGTAGTCGAGGAGCAGCGACTCCTCGGCGTCCGACGACGCCTCGAACTGCCGGCGCCGCAGCGCGTAGCGGACCGCGATCGTCAGCGCGACCTCCGATGCCCGGATCGCGGCCCCGCCGACCGAGACGCGTCCCTGCACGAGCGTGCCGAGCATGGTGAAGAAGCGCCGTCCGGCCGACTCGATCTCGGAGACGTACTCGCCGGCCTCGGTGAGGTCAGCGAAGCGGTTCAGGAGAGACGTACGCGGCACCCGCACGCCCGTGAACCACAGTCGTCCGTTGTCGACGCCGTTAAGCCCCATCTTGGGTCCGTCGTCCTCGATCCGGACCCCGGGAGCAGGCGCGCCGGCAACCCGGATCGGCACCACCAGAGCATGGACGCCACGCTCCTCGCCTCCGACCACGAGCTGGGCGAAGACGACCGCGAGCTCGCCGTGGGCCGCGGCATTGCCGATGTAGTCCTTGTACGCATCCTCCCGGGTCGTCTCGATGACGAACTCCCGCGCATCCGGGTCGTAGGTGGCCACGGTCCCCACCGCGGCCACGTTGGACCCGTGGCCGTGCTCGGTCATCGCGAAGCAGCCGAGCAGGCGCCCGGAGACGATGTCGGCGAGATACCGATCGTGGTGACGCGCCGTGCCGAGCTGCAGGATCGCGCCGCCGAAGAGCCCGAACTGCACGCCCGACTTCACCAGCAGCGACAGGTCGCCGCCGGCCATCTCCTCGAAGGCGGCGATGGAGGCGCCGACGTCACCGCCCCCGCCGTACTCCTTCGGGAACCCGAGCCCGGTCAGACCGGTCGCGGAGACATCGAGGAGCACCTCCCGTACGCGCTCGCGATACTCCGGCCGGGCCAGTTCCTCGACCTCGCAGAGGAAGTCGGCACGCTCGATCAGGGACTTGCGTACGTCCTCCCGGACTCCCGCGTATCGCCCGTCGAGAAGTGCGGTCAATGAGGCTGCATCGATGGCGGTCACATCGCCACCTTAAGCCTCGATCAAGCCCGGATCAGGTCAGCTCGTGGGCGACCTTCGACTCGCGGTCGGCGATCTCGTCGGACTCCGCTACGAGTCGCCGCACGCCCTTGCGCTGGAACTTCTGGCCGGCCGCGAGCCCGCCGAAGTAGTAGGCGACGAGCGCGATCATCGCGCCCGCGACGTCGTCGGCGAGGTAGTGCCAGCCGAAGTAGACGGTCGCGACGACGGTGATCCCGAAGTTGATCCAGCCGGCCCAGCGGGCGATCTTGTTGTTGATCGTGGCCTGGATCATCAGCGCCACCAGCAGGGTGATGCCGGTGTGCAGCGAGGCGAAGCCACCGACCGACTGCACCACGTTGGCGTCGACGTCGAAGAGGACATGTTGCCGGGTGAAGACCAGCGATTCCATCAGTGTGCTCGCCGGCGTCTCGGGCAGGTCGGCGTAGAGATAGGGGTACTGCAGGCCCGGTCCGACCGTCGGCAGGCAGTAGTACGAGACCGTGCCGAGGATCCAGGCGATGCACTGCGAGCTCACGAACCAGTAGCCGTAGGCGAGGTTGCGCGACCACACCAGCCAGCCGGCGACGGCGAACGGCACCAGCGGCAGGAACCACATGTAGATGTAGGAGAGGAACCAGGCCGCCCAGCCGGTGCCGAGGAGGTCGTGGAGCACGATCGCCGGGTCGGCGCCGAAGAGCACCGCCTTGTCGATCAGGTGCAGCTCGTGGTCGAACTCGTAGGTCTCCGGCACCACGAACGGCAGGAACGACTTGAGGTTCCGGTAGCAGACGTAGACCAGGTAGAAGCAGACGATGCCCAACGCCACGAGCGTCAGCCGCTCACGGGTCCAGTGGGTGCGGAGCCGCTCCTTGAAGATCGGGCCCATGTCCTTCCACTTGAACTTCGCCATCCACAGCGTTCGTGGCACGAGGTCGACGAGGAGCGCAGCTCCGACGAGGAGGGGAAGGCGGAGCCAGGACGGTCCGAGGAAGCCCTCCGGGTCGAGCATGCGCTTGTCGACGATCTGCGCGGTCACGACTGCGATCAGGCCGAAGATCAGCGCGCTGCTGACGAGGAAGATCTGAGCGCGGCGATACATAGCCGCTAATTCTAAGTGGCCGGTGGTTGCTCTGCCGATTCCTGGGTGCCTGATCCATCGGCCGATGCGGGGATCGCCAGCCGATTCGGCTCGACCCTCAGCGTGACCGACTCCCCCGGCGCCGGCGCCGAGTCGGCGACGGCGTTGACCTCCCCGACGTCATCGAGACGTACGACGAGCCGGTGCTGCTCCGGCGTGGCCCTGGCCGAGACCACGGTGCCGGTGAGCGGTCCGGACGGGTCGGCGACGAAGGCCGAGCGGCGGAGCGCGACCGCGCCGGCCGGTGCCATCCCGGCGGCCTTCAGGACCGTGTACGCCGCCGGCCCCTCGAGCACGCGGGCGTAGCCCAGGAACAGGGCAGCCCAGGTGTCCGTCGGCTTCGCCCACACCTCCCGCAGGGTCCCCGCCTGCACCAGGTGACCGTCGCGCAGGAGCGCGATCCGGTCGGCGACCGCGAAGGCCTCCTCCTGGTCGTGGGTGACCATCAGCGCGGTGGTGCCCGCCTCGTGCAGGATCCGTCGCAGGTCGCCCGCGAGCCGTTCCCGCAGCCCGGCGTCGAGCGCGGAGAGCGGCTCGTCGAGGAGCAGCAGCCGCGGTTCGACGGCGAGAGCCCGCGCGAGCGCGACCCGCTGCCGCTCGCCACCGCTCAGCGTGCCCGGGAGGCGGTCCTGGTAGCCGCCCAGGCCGACGAGCTCCAGCAGGTCGGCGACCTTCCTCGTACGGTCGGCCGCCGGGATCCGGCGCAACCGCATCGCGTAGGCGACGTTGTTCGCGACGCTGAGGTGCGAGAACAGCTGCCCGTCCTGGAACATCAGCGCGAAGCCACGCTTGTGCGTCGGCACCCCGCGCAGCGGGCGCCCGTCCCAGCTGATCTCCCCCGTCGCCGGCTCCAGGCCCGCCACGGCCCGCAGCAGCGTCGACTTCCCCGACCCCGATGGCCCGAGCAGCGCCAGCACCTCCCCGTCCGCAAGCTCCAGGCTGACGTCCGAGACGGCCGCCTTCCCGTCGTACGCCACCGACACCTCACGCAGCGACAGCATCGCAACCTCGATCCTGGTTCACAGTGCTCCGATCGAAGGTACGCGGAGACGCTCGACGAGGAGCATCACGACGGCGGTGGTGGCGGCGAGGACGCAGGCGGCGGCGAGGGCCATGCCGTAGTTGTCGGACCCCGGCCGGGACAGCAACCGCAGGATGACGACGGGGAGGGTGGGGCGCTCCTCGCGGACGAGGAAGGACGTCGCGCCGAACTCCCCCAGCGACGCCGCGAAGGCGAACCCGGAGGAGGCGAGCAGCGGCTTCCAGATGGCAGGTACGTCCACGGTCATGACCGCGCGCAACGGCCCGGCCCCGAGCCCGGCAGCGGCCTGGCGGAGACGGTCGTCGACCGAACCGAGGACCGGCACCAACGTCCTCACCACCAGGGGCAACGCCACCAGAGCCTGCGCGAGCGGCACCAGCCACGGCTCGTCGCGGAAGTCGAGCGGGGCTGACCCGAGGGTCAGGTAGAGCCCGAGCCCCAGCGTGACGGCGCTGACCCCGAGCGGCACCATGAACAGCCCGTCCAGGACGGAACGTACCCGCCGCTCGGCCACCGAACGGGACCGACGCGTCACCGCGAATGCGACGAGCAGACCGAGGGTCAGCGCGACCAACGACGCCTGCACCGCGACCGCCAGCGAGGTCATCAGCGCGGTCGTGGCCGGAACCGGCAGCGGAGGGTCGAACCCGGGAGTCTGCAGGGCCGTGTAGTTCCGGAGACTCCACCGGTCATCGTCTCGCAGCGACCCGAGCAGCAGGGCGAGCAGCGGCCCGGCGACCAGCAGGACCAGGACCGACGTCGACAGCAGGGCCGGGATGTCCCGCATCGAGACCCGCCGGCGGCGTACGACGACCCGGGACTGCGCCGCATCCGGCACCGAGCGCAGCCAGCCGGCCACGACCAGCAGCCCGATGACGACCACCAACTGGAGCACCGACAGCACCGCCGCACCGGGAAGGTCGAACAGGGTGAAGGTCAGCTTGTAGATCTCGGTCTCGATGCTGTTGTAGCGCACCCCGCCGAGGGTGAGCACGATCCCGAAAGCGGTCGCGCAGAAGAGGAAGACCACCGACGCCGCGGAGACGATCGCGGGACGCAGCGCCGGCAACGTGATCGTCAGGAGGACTCGCGCCGGCGAGGCGCCCAGCGCTGCAGCAGCCTCCCCGGGACGCGGGTCGAGCGACTCCCAGGCCGCCCCGACCGCGCGGATCACCACCGAGGCGTTGAAGAAGACCAGCCCGAGGATGATCGCGGTCGGAGTCCCGTCGAGCCCCAACCCGGCCAACAGCCCGGCCTCGCCGATGAGCTCGCGGAAGGCGACCCCGACGACGACCGTGGGGAGCACGAACGGCACCAGCAGCCCCGCCCGGATGATCCGCTGCATCGGAAAGCTCAGCCGATAGAGCGCGAACGCGGCCGGCAGCCCGAGCGCGACGCTCAGCACCGTCGCCAGCCCCGAGGACCACAGCGTGAACCAGAGCGCCCGCTGGATCTCCGGGCGCCCCAGGATCCTGGTCACGACCGACGGATCGAAGGATCCCTCGAAGAACAGGCCGCGCTGCACCATCCCGATGACCGGCAGGACGAAGAAGACCGCCAGCACGGCCACCGGGAGAGCGGCGAGCGCGACCAGGGTCCCGATTCGCCGGGTCACAGCACGACGGGTGGAGCTCACTGCGCGATCGTGTCACTCCAGGTCGCCAGCCACGCTTCCCGGTTCTCGTCGATCTCCTCAGGCTCCACCGAGAGCGGCGCGGTCGGCTGCTGCGCGAACTTCGCCCAGTCGGCAGGCAGTTCGACGCCGGAGGAGACGGGGAACACGTACATGCTCTCCGGCAGCGCCCCCTGCACGCTGTCGGAGAGCATGAAGTCGATCAGCGCCTTGGCGCCCTCGGGGTGGTCGGCGCCCTCGAGCACGCCGGCGTACTCGACCTGCCGGAAGCAGGTGTCCAGCAGCGCCTTGGTCGTCGTCTTGCCGTCCTTGACGGTGAAGGCCGGCGAGGAGTCGTAGGAGAGGACGATCGGCCGCGTCCCCTTCCCGCCGCCCTGGGTGAAGTCGGAGTAGTAGGCCTGGTCCCAGCCGTCGACGACCTTGGTGCCGTTGTCCATCAGCTTGCCCCAATAGTCCGCCCAGCCGTCCTCGCCGTACTCGGCGACGGTCGCCAGCAGGAACGCCATCCCCGGCGTCGACGTCGCGGCGCCGGGGGTCACGAAGAGATCCTTGTACGCAGGCTCCGCCAGGTCGTCGAGCGACTCCGGCGGCGTCAGCTTCTTCGCCGCGAACCACTCGGTGTCGATGTTGACGCACACGCTGCCGTTGTCGACCGGGGTGAGGAAGTGCTTGTCGTCCCCCGGGAGGTTGAACTCGTCGACCCCGGCCGGGACCGTCTTCGGCGTGTAGGCCTCCAGCGCCCCCTGGTCGATCGCCCGGCTGGCGAAGGTGTTGTCGACGCCGAACACCGCGTCACCGTCGGGGTTGCCGGTGTCCATGGCGATCTTGGTGGTCAGCTCGCCCCCGTCGCCCGCGTGCCGGATCTCGGCGGTGTAGCCGGTCTTCTCGGTGAACTCGGCCAGCACCTCCTTCGGCAGCGTGAAGCTGTCGTGGGTCAGCAGCACGACCGACTTGTCGTCGGCGCCGCTCGACGGGTCGGCGTCAGGCTCGGCGGGGCTGCCCCCGCACGCGGACAGCAGCAGCGCCGAGATAGCAGTGGCAGCGATGGCAGGCGTACGCATGCGCATTCCTGACTCCCTTCGCCGGTATCAACCGGAGCAGGTTCGGAGGGTCTGCGGCGCTGTTCGCCGCACTCTCAGGCCTTCCGGCCTCCCCTGTCTGTTCCCGCCAACACTACTGCTTGCGAGAATCCACCCATGACCGACGTCGCCATCTCGTCCTTCGATGAGCTCTCCCCCAAGACCGCGTACGCCCTGTGGCGGCTGCGCCAGGACGTCTTCATCGTCGAGCAGGACTGCCCGTACCTCGATCTGGACGGCCGCGACCTCGAGCCCGGGACGCGTCACGTGGTGCTGAGCGACGGCGACCAGCTCGCCGGCACCGCCCGCATCCTCGACGACGGCGACGTGTGGCGGATCGGCCGCGTCGTCCTCGCCCCCACGCACCGCGGCAAGGGCCTGGCCGACGTGATCATGGCCGCCGCCGTCGAGGCCCTCACCGACCGCGACGTCGTCCTCGACGCTCAGTCGCCGCTGGCCGGTTGGTACGCCAAGTTCGGGTTCGTGAAGGACGGCGAGGAGTTCCTCGAGGACGACATCCCGCACACCCCGATGCGGCTCACCCGGTGACGGGGGCGAACAAGACGCTGGTCTCGGTCTCCTCGCGGGTGGCCTGACCGCGGGCGGCCAGCAGTTCGAGGTGGGCCTTGGTCTCCATGACGGCGAGGCCGGCGTTGAAGTAGTCGAGCTCGGCGAAGGCACGCTCGTGGCGGGTCCAACCGAGGTCGTTGGCGACCTCGAGCGCGGAGCGCCGACCGGCCTGCAATGACGCCAGCGACTGTGCGAGCCGCGACTCGTGATGGGCCAGGAGCTCGTCGACGCGGGCGTGCGACGACGAGGCGACCGGCCCGTGGGCGGGGAGAAGCCGCAGGTCGGGCAGGGTGCGGACCTTGGTCAGCGACGCCATGAAGTCGCCCAGCGGGTCGATGACCGGCACCGGCTCGAAGCCGATCGACGGCGTGATCGTGGGCAGCACGTGGTCGCCGGCGAAGAGGACCGAGCCGGCCAGATCGGCATAGACGTAGTGGCCCTGGGTGTGCCCGGGGGTGTGCACGGCATCGAGGTCGCGGCCGGCCACGTCGAGGCGTACGTCGCCCTCCAGCCACTGGTCGGGCATCCGCCAGTGGGACAGATCGGGCGCGGGCGGCGGGTTGGCGGCCCACTTCGCGGCCAGCTCGTGCGCACCGGCGTGGGCGAGCAGCCGGTCGGTCGAGACCCAGCCGTCGAGGTCGCCGTTGGTGAGCTCGAGAGTGGGCCGGTCGCCGGCGCCAAGGAGTACGTCCGCGCCGAACTCCTGACCGAGCACCGAGGCGAGCGTGTAGTGGTCGCGGTGCACGTGGGTGACCAGGAACCGCCGGATGTCGCCGAACTCGAAGCCGAGCTTCTTCAGCCCGGACTCGAGCGCTTCCCGCCCCTCGGTGATCGCCCAGCCACCGTCGACCAGCGAGAGCCCGTCGTCGCCCTCGAGGACGTAGATGTTGACCGCCTTGAGCCCGTCCATCGGCAGCGGCAGCGGGATCCGGTGCACGCCGTCGGCGACTGTCCACGCTCCCGGAGCGGACCAGTGCTCCCCCGAGTCAGGCGAGATCGCGGTGGCTGTCGACTGACTCATCCGTCTCCTTCGGGTTGACCTTCCAGAGCCAGAGCAGACCCAGGATCGGCAACAGGGCAGGAACGAAACCGTATCCGCTCCCGAACTTCGACCATACCGAGTCATCCGGGAACCAGGACGGGACGGCCAGGGACAGGACACCGACCACGATGACGCCGGCCAACTCGATCCACAGCATGATCTTCGCGAAGCCCGCCGACCCGGCGGCGGCCCGGCGGATCGCGAACCAGCCCGCGACGTACGTCGCCGCGGCGACGACCGAGAGCGAGTAGGCGATCGGGGCCTCGTCGAAGTCGGTGAAGACCTGCACCAGCGACCGGGCTCCCGCGGCGAGCACGAAGATCGCGTAGACGGTCAGCAGCACCAGGTGCGGACCGGAACGAGTCTTGGCAGGGGAGGTCGCGGTCACCGGACCATCATGACGCGTACGGCCACGACACCCGTCGCCAGGGCAGCCGCCGCGATCACGCCCGAGGACCAGGTCGAGCGGTCCCCACGCATCGTCTGCAGAGCGAGCGGCATCAGGCACACCAGCGCGCCGAGGTAGCCCAGGAAGGTCGACAGTGACTCCGGCTTGCGTCCGCCCGACCAGGCCGCCAGCGCACCGATCGCGAGCACGACGGCCAGGATCTCCAGCATCCACGCGACCTGGTCCAGCCACTTCGGCCGGGGCGCCTTCAGCACCACGCCGAGCACGGCCGCGATCGTCACGAACGCGGCATACCCGGCCACGATAAATCCGATCAGGGTCACGGCGTCCACGTGCCAATCTTCTCCAATGACCTCCACCTCTCCCGATCCGGGGCTCGTCGCTCGTCTCCGCGCCGCCGGCTGCGTCTTCGCCGAGGACGAGGCGGCACTGCTCGAGTCCGCCCCGGTCTCCGCCCTGGAGCGGGAGGAGATGGTCGTACGCCGCGTGGCCGGCGAGCCGCTGGAGCTCATCCTGGGCTGGGCCGAGTTCTGCGGGCTCCGGATCCGGGTCGCACCGGGGGTGTTCGTGCCCCGGCAGCGCTCGGCGCTGATGGTCGAGCTCGCCTTCCGGACGGCCGGGCGGGGCGCGGCCCTGAAGGTGCTCGATCTCGGCTGCGGGACCGGAGCGCTGGGCGCCGCCATCGCGGCACGTCTCCCGGACGCGGAGGTCTGGGCCACCGACATCGACCCGGCGGCGGTCGAGTGCGCTCGGGAGAATCTGCCGCCGAACCGGGTGCTCCTCGGCGATCTCTACGACCCGCTCCCCCACGACCTCGAGCTCGACGTGATCGTGGCCAACGCCCCGTACGTGCCGAGCGACCAGATCCGGAACATGCCGCCCGAGGCGCGCGACCACGAGCACCACGTGGCTCTCGACGGCGGCGCGGATGGGCTCGACGTCCAGCGCCGCGTGATCGAGCAGGCTCCGAAGCATCTGGCTCCCGGCGGCGTACTCATCATCGAGGCCGGCCAGGAGCAGGCGCCCGTCACCGCGAGCCTGATGCGGGAGCAGGGGCTCGTCGCGGAGCTCCATCACGACGAGGACCTCTACGCGACCGCGGTGACCGGAACGCTGTAGCCTGAAAAATTTGTAGAGGCCCGGTTAACCGGGAATTCCTGCACCCAAAAGCGAGGCGTCCCTCTGATTGCACACCACCCCCGCAGTGTGCATTCAGAGGGACCGCCACCTGGAAGTTCGTCCACCCCCCACCGGTGGGCGACCTTCACGCCGATGAAACGGGCCACCCGCGGACCCATGACGCGGGTTGGGAAGAATTTTTTCGAGAATCCCGTCAGACTTCCGTCATGCAGGCTTACGGTCTGGCCCACCTGGTGCCGTTGTCCCTGCTCACAGCGGGGATCGTGGCGGTCGTCTGGCTGGGTAGGCGGCAGCGGGCCGACGCGAAGCCGTCGAGATTCTCACGAGGATTCGCGCTCGCGATCCCGCTGACGACGATCCCGCTGCAGGCCCACGAGTGGGTCACCGACTTCGATCTCTTCATCGATCTGCCGATCCACCTGTGCGACCTGGCGTGGGTCGCGGCGGCGTTCGCGCTGTGGACCCACCATCCCTACCCGACCGCGCTGACCTGCTTCTGGGGCCTCACGCTGACCACGCAGGGCGTCTTCACCCCGGACGTGATGGACTTCCCGGACGTCAGCTACTTCACCTTCTGGGGCCAGCATCTGATGATCGTGACCGCCGCTGTCTACCTGGTCTTCGGGCTCAAGCTGCTACCCCGGTGGCGCGACTACGGCTGGACGGTCGCGACCACGGCGGCATGGGCCGCCGCGGCGTACGTCCTCAACCTCGTCCTCGACGCCAACTACGGCTACCTGCGCTACAAGCCGGAGTCGGGCTCGATGCTCGACCTGCTCGGGCCGTGGCCGGTCTACGTCCTCAACGAGATCCTGATCGTCGCCGGTGTGTGGGCGCTGATCACGCTGGGACTGCGGATCTGGGCCCGTCAGGACGGGTCGACGAGGACGCCGGTGCGCTCGTAGTCGGCGAGAGCGGAGGCGTACGGCGCCAGGTCGATGCCCTTCTCGCTCACCCAGCCGTCGTCGTAGTAGGACGAGCGGTAGCGCTCCCCCGAGTCGCACAGCAGCGAGACGACGCTGCCCTCGGTGCCGGCCTCGGACATCTCGCGTACGACACCCAGCGATGCCCACACGTTGGTGCCCGTCGAGGGGCCGACCGAGCGGCCCATCCGGGCCGAGAGCCAGCGCATCGTCGCGATCGACGCCGCGTCGGGGACCTGGACCATGTCGTCGACGACCCCGCCGACGAAGGACGGCTCGACCCGCGGCCGGCCGATCCCCTCGATGCGCGACGGCATCCCGGTGGCGTAGTCGGAGGTGTCCGTCTCCCAGCCGCCGTAGAAGGCGGAGTTCTCCGGGTCGGCGACCATCAGCCTGGTCGGGTGGCGGCGGTAGTGGAGGTAGCGGCCGATCGTCGCCGAGGTGCCGCCGGTGCCGGCCGAGACGACGATCCAGGTCGGCACCGGGTATCGCTCCTGCGACATCTGGTCGAAGATCGACTCGGCGATGTTGTTGTTGCCACGCCAGTCGGTGGCCCGCTCGGCGTAGGTGAACTGGTCCATGTAGTGGCCGCCGCACTCGCGGGCGAGGCGCTCGGCCTCTGCGTACATGTCGGGTGCGCGGTCGACGAAGTGGCAGCGGCCGCCGTGCCACTCGATCAGGCGCACCTTCTCCTCCGAGGTCGAGCGCGGCATGACCGCGACGAACGGCAGCCCCAGGAGGCCGGCGAAGTACGCCTCCGAGACCGCGGTGGATCCGGAGGAGGCCTCGACGACCGTCGAGCCCTCGTGGAGCCAGCCGTTGCAGACTGCGTAGAGGAACAGCGACCGGGCCAGACGGTGCTTCAGCGAGCCGGTGGGATGAACCGACTCGTCCTTCAGATAGAGGTCGACACCGCCGCTCGTACCGTCGCGGACAGGGAGCGGAACGACGTGCAGATGGGTGTCGGCCGAGCGCTGCGCGTCGGCCTCGACGCGGCGTACGGCTTCGTCGATCCAGGCGCGATGAGAGTCAGAGAGGCGGGGCACCGGCCGAGCGTAACTCCACCCTGATCTGTCCTCGGCATGTGCGGTGAGCCACAATGACAGACGGAAACACGATCGGGTCCGGGCAGTGAAGTTGCCCACAAGTTAGACCGATCTAAGGACCCCGATTAACCATTGCGGCCCCAAAAGCGAGACAAAAGACCTGTGGACGAACCTCTTGACGTAGTGCTGATCGGCGGCGGCATCATGAGCGCCACCCTGGGCGTGCTCCTCCAGGAGCTGGAGCCCAGCTGGTCCATCAAGCTGATCGAGCGGCTCGACTCACCCGCCGCCGAGTCCTCCGGCCCGTGGAACAACGCCGGCACCGGCCACTCCGCGCTGTGCGAGCTCAACTACAGCCCGCAGAACGCCGACGGCTCGGTCGACATCTCCAAGGCCGTCGGCGTCAACGAGCAGTTCCAGCTCTCCCGTCAGCTGTGGTCCTTCCTGGTCGAGAACGGCCGCATCCCGGACCCGGACAAGTTCATCCACACCGTGCCGCACATGTCCTTCGTGTGGGGCGCCGAGAACGTCGACTACCTGCGCAAGCGCTACGAGGCGCTCTCGGTCCACCCGCTCTTCAGCGGGATGGAGTTCAGCGAGGACCCCGAGGTCATCAAGGGCTGGGCGCCGCTGCTGCTCGAGGGCCGCTCGGCCAAGTCGCTCGCCGACGAACCGATCGCGGCCACCTGGACCAACGCCGGCACCGACGTCGACTTCGGCTCGCTCACCTCGATCCTGACCCGCACCCTGGTGGACAAGGGCGCCGACCTCGAGACCGGGTCCGAGATCACCGACCTGCACCAGACCATGGACGGCTTCTGGCACATCTACGGCCGCAACGAGACCGGGAAGTACCACCTGCGTTCCCGCTTCGTCTTCGTCGGCGCCGGCGGCTACGCGCTGCCACTGCTGCAGAAGGCCGCGATCCGGGAGATCCGCGGCTTCGGCGGCTTCCCCGTCTCGGGTGAGTTCCTGCGTACGTCCAAGCCGGAGCTCGTCGCCGAGCACCGCGCCAAGGCCTACGGCAAGGCCGCCGTCGGCGCTCCGCCGATGTCGGTGCCCCACCTCGACACCCGCTACGTCGAGGGCAAGACCCATCTGATGTTCGGTCCGTACGCCGGGTGGAGCCCGCGCTTCCTCAAGACCGGCTCACTCACCGACCTGTTCCTCTCGGTGCGGCCCCACAACCTGCTGCCGATGCTGCGGGCCGGGCTGACCAACATGGATCTCACCGTCTACCTGGTCAAGGAGCTGCTGCGCTCGCCGCGCAAGAAGTTCGACGACCTTCTCGACTTCTTCCCCGCCGCCGACCGCAAGGACTGGGACCGGGTCATCGCCGGCCAGCGGGTGCAGGTCATCCGCCCCGACGGCGTACTCCAGTTCGGCACCGAGGTCATCACCGCCGAGGACGGCACCATCGCAGGCCTGCTCGGCGCCTCCCCCGGTGCCTCGACCGCCCCGGCGATCATGCTCAACGTCCTGCGCCGCTGCTTCCCCGACCGCTGGGACGGCTGGCAGCCCCAGCTCAAGACGATGATCCCGGCCACCGGTCCCGAGCTGAGCGCCGACCCCGAGCTCGCTGCCGAGACCTTCGCGCGTACGGACCGCCAGCTCCACCTCGGCTGACCAGCGCCTCCGCTGGTCGAGCCGCGAGGCCGCCTGCGGCCGAGCGCGTCGAGACCAACACAGTCCTATCGAGCGCTGACAGGGGCCGTGTTGGTCTCGACACGCCTCCGCCTAGCGGCTCCGGCGGCTCGACCAGCGGGGCCAGCGGGCGGTCAGCTCGTCAGGTGGGCGGCGACCGCTGCTGCCTGTCCTCGGATCTCGGGGATGGCGGTGGCCTCGTAGAGCGCGCCCTTGCAGGGCGGGCCGACGGTCAGAAGATGGGGTACGACGCTGCCGTCTGCTCCGATGACGTGTCCGTCCTCGGTGACGTCGATGCCGAGGCGGAGGGGGTCGGGGGCGATCAGGCCGCGCTTCTGGAGGGCGAGCAGGAGCGGGTTGTCGGTGCGGGTGATGTCGGGTGAGGGGCCGGTGCAGTTGATCACCGCGGTGACCTCGCGGTCACCGTCGGCCAGGGAGACGACCGGCTGGTCGGCAGCATCGACCCGGCAGCCGAGCACCCCGCCGCCGAGGATCTCCAGGCGTCCCTCGGCCCGGTAGGCGTCGAGGAGGGCGGCGATACGCGGAGCCATGCGGTGGCGGCGTACCTCCCACTCGCGGGCGTAGACCTCGCGGAAGCGACGGCGCTCCGGCTCGGGCAGGCGGCGCCAGATCGACTGGGTCGGGCCACGGAGGCCGTCGATGACGGCACGCCAGTCGACGCCGAGGCCGGCGGCGTGCTCGATCTGGTCGCGTACGAGGCCGGCGATGCCGTCGGCGGTCAGCGGGCCGTCGGGAACCGGGGTCACCCAGGAGGTGAACTGATCGTCGACGTGGGGGTTGGGGACCAGGCCGTGTCGGCTCACCATGATCACCCGGCGCTCCGGGGAGTCGTCGAGGAGCGTGACGGTGGTGTCGACGGCGGTCAGGCCGGTGCCGACGACGAGTACGGTCGCATCGACGGGCAGGGCGCTGATCCGGGCCACGTCCCAGGGGTCCGACAGGTTCCACGGCGCCTCGGGGAGCCCGGCCAGCGGCTGGGGCGGCGGATTGCCGTAGGCGAGGACGACGGCGTCCGCGACATGTCCTTCGTCGTCGCCGGTCAACACCCGGAAGCCGGCACCGACCGGCTCCACGTCGATGACCGTCTCACCGACCGTCTCCAGCCTGCCGGAACCGGCCCCGGCCGCGTGAGCGAGCCGGTCGCGGAGGTAGCGCGCGTAGTCGCGCCGGGGCAGGAAGTCGATCGGGCCGAGCTCGATGTTGGCCCCGGCCGCCCAGTCGAGCAGGTCGTCACGGTCGTCAGGGAAGCCCGACATGTTGTTGGCCCGGACGTTGAGGAGATGGCGGCCGTCGGTGGTCGAGTAGGCCACCCCGTAGCCCGCCTCTCCGCGCGACTCGAACAGCGTCACCGACGCGCCGCGACGGAGCAGGTTGATCGCGGTCAACGTGCCGCTGGCTCCTCCTCCGATGATCGCCACCGTCGGGGTGGAGGTCGGTTCGGGCGGCAAGGCGTCTGTCGTCACCCCGACACCTTATCTGCGCTATTCGAGGTTTGTTCAGCAGGTTACTTGGATTCCGAAGATTGCAAACACCTATTTGCAAACAAACCTTTGCGGTTTATGGTGGAGGCATGAAAGAGCCGACGATCGTCCCGAGCCTGGACCAGCTGAAGGCACTCACCCATCCCGTCCGAACGCGCATGCTCGGCATCCTGCGCGTCGACGGACCTGCGACGGCGACGATGTTGGCAGCCCGGCTCGGCCTCAACAGCGGCGCAACCTCCTACCACCTCAGACATCTGGCCCAGCACGGGTTCATCGTCGACGACCAGGAGCGCGGTAACGGCCGTGAACGCTGGTGGAAGGCGGCCCACCGGATGACCCAGACCGATAGCGAGCTGCTCCCGGACAACGAGGAAGCACGCGAGGCGTTCGACGCCTACCTGCAGGTCGTGGTGACCAACTACGCGGAGAAGCTGCAGCGTTCGATCGAAGAGCGTGTCATGTTGCCCGACGAGTGGCGCGAGACGACGACCTACAGCGACTGGATCCCACGTCTCACGCCAGCAAGAGCGATCGAAGTGCGAGATCGCATCATGGCCATGCTCAGCGGGCTCGAGGACGATCCGGACGGCGAGCCATTCACCTTCCAGCTCAACGCCTTCCCTCAGCCGGGCCATCTAGGCAGGGATCCGGAGGCTGACTGAGCGATGCGGCTCCCCCTCTACGGCTGGTTGACCTCCAACGCCATCTCCTTCGTCGGGACCCGCCTCTCGATGCTGGCACTGCCATGGTTCGTACTCGAGACCACCGGTAGCCCCACCAAGACCGGATTGATCGCCCTCTTCGAGCTGGCACCCCTCGTGGCCATGAAGATCTTCGGCGGCCCCTTGATCGACAGGCTCGGAAAGCGCCGCGTGTCGATCACCTGCGACCTGGCCTCCACCCTCGTGGTCGGCCTCATCCCGCTTCTGTACGCCACGGGGTGGCTGCACTTCGCCGCCCTACTTGTTCTCGTGGCCCTCGCCGGTGCCCTGCGTGGTCCGGGCGACGACGCGAAGAGCGCGATGATCCCAGAGCTGGTCGCCTCCGCTGGCGTACCCACCGAGCGTGTGACCGGACTGCACTCGGTGGTCGAGCGCACGGCCTCGATGTTCGGAGCGGCCGCCGCCGGCGTGCTCATCGGGGTGGTCGGTGCAGCCAACGCGATCGCTATCGACGCCGTCTCGTTCGCATTGTGCGCGGTGGTGCTGGCCACCACAACGGCACGTCTCCCTCGCCCTGCCGGGCCCGCGAACCCTGCCGAGGTCAAGGACCCGACTCCCTATCTCGGTCAGCTCGCCGAGGGCTGGAGGTATCTCCGCGGTGACCGCGTGCTGCTCGGGATCGCCATCATGGTCGCCTTCACGAACCTCATCGACGCTGCCGCGAGCAGCGTCCTGATGCCATCGTGGGCACAGACCCACGCCAGTGCGCAGACACTCGGCCTGCTGTTCGCCGTCATGGGTGGCTGCTCGGCCATCGGCTCGGCCATCGCAGCCATGATCGGCAACCGGATACGGCGCTACCCGACGTACCTCATCGCCTTTCTCATCACCGGACTGCCGCGGTTCGCCGTCATCGCCATCGGGGCACCGCTGTGGGTGATCTTCGCGGTCTTCGCCATTGCAGGTGTGTCCAGCGGGTTCCTCAACCCGATCATCGGTGCGATCAAGTTCGAGCGGATACCGGCTCCGCTCGTCGGGCGCGTCACCTCCCTCATCGCCGCGGGCGCCTGGGGCCTGATGCCGCTCGGCGGCCTGCTCGGCGGGACCCTGATCGCCACGATCGGCCTCACCAGCGCCTTCGCCGTTCTCGGGATCGTGTACTTCGTGGTCACGATGTTCCCCGCGATCGACCCGACCTGGAAGCAGATCGAGCGGCGGCCCGATCCGGCGGCTAGCAGGCTTCCCGCAGCCGCGGAATCCTAGGGATGCCGCCGAGTCGCTTGTTGTAGCGGACGTTGTCGGAGTAGCCCTCCAGGAGCGTCCAGAGCGCCTTGTGGGCCGGCCACGGGATGGCCTCGCCGGGGAACGCCCAGCTGGAGCCGAAGCCGATCCAGACCGGGACCCAGTCCTTGGCGCAGTCCCACTCGCCGCGTTTGGACATCAGCAGCCGGTGGCGGACCTGGAACGCGAGCCGCTGCCCGTCCTTCACGATCGGCGCCGCACACACCCGCCACAACGGCATGTCGAGCGACATCAGCTCTATCTCGATGTCGCCCAGAACGCGCGGGTCCACCAGGACCGTAGCGACGTTCTCATGCGGGCGCCTCATGAACATCACGCTAGCGGCGAGCACCGACAAACGTGACTGGATCCGCCAGGAGCGAACAGCGCGACCTGATTCGCGACCCCGTCGGACAAGACGTACGCAGCGGGCCTATCATCCCTCCCAATCTCGATCGGGCAGGGAGGCCCGAGTGGAGGATCGAGGAAGGACCCTACGTTGGCACCCCCGAGGCAGCCCAGAACGGGCGAAGAAGCCGAGAAGTACGCCGCGGAGCATCTGCATACCCTCGGCTGGCCCGACGCTGCCCCATCAGGCAGCACCGCGGCCGCCGACATCGACATCATCGGCGGCCGACCGGACAACGTCGTCGTCGCCCAGGTGGTGCTCACCCGCTCACCGACCGAGGCGCGCAGCGTCTGTGCCGTACGCGGCGCGGGCTACGCCTACGACGCTCGGACGGTCGCGCTGTTCAGCCGCGCGGGTTACACCGTGGACGCGGTCGAGTGGGCCGACAGGGTCCGGGTCGCGCTCTTCGAGTTCGCCGCCGACGGCTCGATCCGGACGCACGGGAAGCACGCGGCCGAGCTGGTCACCACCGCCACAGCACCGGCCCCGACCTCGACCCTCGGCCGGGCACCCGAGCCGGCCGCCGGCCGACACATCGACTCCACCCGCACCGGCAGCTTCAACTTCACCTCGAAGATCCCCGCGATCAGGCCGCGCCGGAGGGCAGCCGAGAAGCCGGCCGACGAGATCACCCCGGATATCGCCGCGAGTGTGGCTCCGGGCGTCGCTCCGGACGCGACCGCGACGACCGTCGAGAAGATCGCCGGCCCGCTGACCGGCCAGGTCCCGGCGTACTCGACCATGAGCATCCCGAAGGCACCGACCCCGCCATCCGGTGAGCGCTGGGTCCCTGACGGCCTCGGGCCGATCCTGGACACGATCGCCCGGGTCTCGCAGCTGCCCGTGGTGCTCGTCCTGGGCTCGGACCGGCGGGTCGAGTGGGTGCGGCAGACGTTCCAGGTCGGCACGATCACGGTCACCGACGAGAGCGTGCTGCCGATGCTGCTCTCGCTGGTGACGGGCCGGGAGTCGCAGTACGAGAGCGGCGAGTCCTATCACAAGGTCGACGGCCTCAAGCCCCAGGGCGAACGGGCGCTGGAGTCCTGGCGGGCGTGGGAGGCCTACGACCGCGCGATGGCCATCTATCGCCGGGCGGTCTGACCCTCAGGGCGCTCAGCAGTAGCCGAGCATCTCCCCGAGTGCCCGTCGCTCGCTGACGTCGGCGGCGAGCGACCAGCGCGTCTTGGTCTCGATCCAGCGGACTGCGTACGCACACTGGAACCCCTTCCGCGGACGCCAGCCCGCCGGGTCGTCGTCGCTCTTGCTCATGTTGGTCGGGCCGTCGACGGCGAGCAGGTTGCCGAGGTCGTTGGCGAAGGCTCGGCGCCGCTCCGGGGACCAGCCGCTCGCGCCGGAGCGCCAGGCCTCCGAGAGCGGCACGACGTGGTCGATCTGGATCGCCTGGGCCTGCCGGGGCTGCTTCAGGTCGGTGAAGACCAGGCGCCTGCCGGTGTAGGGGTCGAGCCACGTCCCGGCGAGCACGTCGTGGTCGCAGCGCCCCTGCGGTCGGGTCCGCACCTCGACGGCGTCGCGCAGGAGCACGTCGTCGCGCTGGTTGCACCCGTTGCCGTCGCGGTCCGCCCAATCCCCGCCGAACGACGAGCGAATGTAGGCGGCCGGCCCCTCCGGTCGCCTCGCGACCGTCGCCAACGCCGCGAGATCACGGCGCGCCTCAGACCCGTCGACCGGCTCCGGAGAAGGCTCCGCGGTCACCTCGGACGGGGCACGTCGGGTCGCCGGCGCATCCTCGGGCAGCCACAACGAGACCGCCCAGCCGGCGACCGCCAGCAGGACGACCAGCGCTCCCAGCGACGTACGTCTCCCCACGCCGTCGCATTGTGCCCGCGACCACCGACATCGATCCGCCTCCCGGCAGGTATTACCGAACGATGACGGATGTGCCGAACCCTGTCGCCGAGGGGTCAGCGCTGGCACAGTGAAGGCATGACTGGGCAGGACATGGGACAGGCGCCCCGCGCCGAGGTCGGGGTCATCGGCGGGACCGGGCTCTACGAGTTCTTGACCGATGCCGAGGAGGTGGCGGTCGAGACCCCGTACGGCAATCCGTCCGCGCCGGTCACGGTGGGCACCGTCGCGGGCCGGTCGGTGGCCTTCGTACCCCGCCACGGCCGCTCGCACGAGTACCCGCCGCACGCCATCCCCTACCGCGCCAACCTCTGGGCGCTGAGGTCGCTGGGCGTGACCCAGGTGCTCTCCCCGAGCGCCGTCGGCGGTCTCCGCGCCGATGCCGTCGCGACTGGTGACCTGGTCACGCCCGACCAGCTCGTCGACCGCACCTGGCGCCGGATCCCGAGCTATGTGGAGAGCGGCGCCACGCACGTGCCGCTCGCCGATCCCTACTGCGGGCGGATCGCCAAGGCGTACGCGGCCTCCGATCCGTCCGTGAAGGTCGGTGGCACGCTCATCGTGATCGAGGGTCCGCGGTTCTCGACCCGCGCGGAGTCGATCCACCATGCCGCCCAGGGCTGGACGCTGGTCGGGATGACCGGCGCCCCGGAGGCGGCGCTCGCCCGCGAGCTGCGGATGTGTTACGCACCGTTGTGCCTGGTCACCGACATGGATGCGGGTGCGGCCGAGGGCGAGGGCGTCGACGAGGACGATGTCTACGCGCTCTTCGCGGCCAACCTGGAGCGGATGCGGACCATCCTGGCCGACACGATCGAGGGCCTGCCCGACCCGGCCGGATGCTCCTGCTCGACCTGGGCCGAGGGCAAGCAGCTCGCCTACGAGATCCCATGAGGGTCCTGCTGACCGGGTCCGCCGGCTTCATCGGCACCGCGATCGGCCGGGTGCTGGAGGATGCCGGCCACGAGGTCGTACGCGTCGACGTGCTGCTGCCGATGGCCCACGGCGAGGCGGCCGAGGCGCCGCCCGGGACGAACCTCCTCGACGTACGCGACGCCGGTGGCTGGGGCGATCTGCTGGACGGCATCGACGCGGTGTGCCACCAGGCGGCTGTCGTCGGTGCCGGCGTGACCGTGGCCGATCTCCCGCTCTACGCCGCGCACAACGACCTCGGCACCGCCGCGCTCCTGGCGGCGATGAGCGCACACGGGGTCTCCCGGCTGGTGCTCGCCTCCTCGATGGTCGTCTACGGCGAGGGCCGCTACGTCTGCGAGACCCACGGCGACCGGGTCCCGCCGCCGCGCTCGCGGGCCGCGCTCGACTCCGGCGACTTCGAGAACCACTGCGACCTCTGCGGCGGCGCACTGACCTGGGCGGCGGTGGCCGAGTCCGCCAGGCTCGACCCGCGCAGCTCGTACGCAGCCAGCAAGGTCGCCCAGGAGCACTACGCCTCCGCCTGGGCACGTCAGGCCGACGCGACGGCGATCGCGCTGCGCTACCACAACGTCTACGGGCCGCACATGCCCGCGGACACGCCCTACTCCGGGGTCGCCGCCATCTTCCGGTCGTCCCTGGAGCGGGGCGAGGCGCCGCAGGTGTTCGAGGACGGCGGCCAGCAGCGCGACTTCGTCCACGTCGACGACGTCGCCCGCGCCAACCTGGCGGCACTGGAGGCGACCGCCGAGCGGTCACGCGGCGAGCTGGCGGCCTACAACGTCGCCTCCGGGCACCCGGTCACGATCAGCGAGGTGGCGGCGCTGGTCGCGCGCGGCACCGGCCAGTCCGAGTTGGCGCCGGTGGTCACCGGCCGCTACCGCATCGGCGACGTACGCCATGTCGTGGCCTCACCGCACCTCGCGGAGAAAGAGCTCGGCTTCCGTGCCGAGGTCCTGCCGGACGATGGGCTTCCGACTTTCGCCAACGATCCCCTTCGGATGCACAGCTGAACCGAAGGACCGCGTCCATATCGTGAGAGGTGTCGCGGCACTTGACGGGCACTTCTTGGGCTTGCGGGGTGTTTCAGTGCCCGTCATGTCCAGGGATACCCGGTCGACCGGGTATCCCACGGCCCCGGATCACCAGCTCGTGTAGAGCAGGTGCTGGACGAGCAGCGCGGTGAGGATCTGCAGGGCCAGGCCGGGTCGTCGCCAGCGCTCGGGCAGGAGGGCGCAGCCGAGGGTGAGCCAGGGCATGAACGGCAGCCAGATCCGTTCCACCTCCGCCCGGCTCATCTGGGAGGCGTCGGCGAGGGCGACCATGATCACCGCGGCCGCGACCAGGACGACGACGACCCGGTCAGCCCGGTCGCGGCGGGCGGCCCAGGTGGCGCCGAGCCCGGCGCCGACGAGCGGCCCGGCGCTGATCGCGAGCGCGGCCAGGTTGCCCCAGGTCCAGTAGGCGCCGGGGCGCTGGCTGGCCAGCCCGTCCCAGTAGCGCTCGACCAGCACCGGGTACGCCTCCCACCAGGCGAAACCGCCAGCGGCGAAGGTGAGCACCACCGCGAGCGCCGATGCCGCCGCGATCGGCAACACCCACCAACCTCTCCCGAGCCAGAGCACCGCAAGGGCGAGCACGCCGGTGAGCGGGAGGCCGTACGACATCATCACGACGTAGCCGAGGAGCAGGCCGGCGAGGATTGCCCACGGCCAGCCCCGACCGGTTCCAGCCCGGCAGGCCAGTGCCAAGCAGCACATCCCCCAGGCGACCACGACCGCCATCACCGCATCGGCCGATATCGCCAGGAACACCGCGCTCGGAGACAGCACCAGGTAAGGCGCCGCCGCCCGTGCCGCGTCCTCGGCGCCGAGGACCCGGACCGTCGTCATGACCGCCGGCGGCAAGGTCGCGGCGAGCGCGATGACGACCAGGCCCGCGGCGAGATCTCCACCGAGACCGACCTTCACGAGGAGCACGAAGAAGAGCACCATCCCGGGCGGGTGCCCGGCGATGTGGACCGGCCAGTTCCCCTCCGGGGCGTCGTAGGGGATCCGGGAGACGTACTCGCGCAGCAGCCCCGGCACGTCGTCGACCGCCCGGGCCGTCTCGAGGTACTCCGTCGGGTTCCCGAGCACCCGCGAGATGCCGTCGGGGCCGTCCACCGACGCCAGTGCCAGCAGCCACACGAGGCCCGCGGCGTACGCGACCAGGAGCAGGCGCCGCCAGGGCAGCCGCCGCGCCATCGGATCGGCCCAGCGCAGCGACGCGAGCGCGAGCAGGACCGCCGGGAGCGTGCCGATTCCCACCTTGACCTGCGGGTATCCGTGGAGCGGAGGGAACGTGCCGTCGTCGAGGTGCACCCGTGGCCACACCTGCCAGTCGAGCAGGGGCGGCACGACGATGGCCGTCACGATGAGGGCGACCGTGACGACGAGCCCCACCAGGGCGGCGCGGTGAGCTGAGGAGTTCACGACTGCGAGCGTAGGTCCGCGACGGCTCGATGGCCGCCGGCGCACGGGGCCCGTCACCGGACCGTAAGATCTGCGGGCCCCATCGGCGGCGGGGCGTTCCTAGAGTCGATCGCATGGCCGAACCCAGCTCCGACACAGACCCAGAGATCGACCTCGTGCTGCCCTGCCGCGACGAGGCCGCCGCCCTGCGCGAGCTGCTGCCACGGGTGCCGGCGGGACTCTCAGTGATCGTCGTCGACAACGGCTCGACCGACGGCACCGCCGACGTCGCCCGCGCGCAGGGGGCGCGGGTGGTGTCGGAGTCGCGGCCGGGGTACGGGGCGGCGGTGCACGCCGGGCTGCTGGCCGCGACCGCGCCCTATGTCGTGGTGATGGACGGCGACGGCTCCTTCGATCCCGCTGCCGCGCTGCCCCTGGTCGAGACGATCAGGCGTGACGAGGCCGACCTCGCGCTGGGCCGCCGCAGGCCGGTGACCCCGGGGGCACAGCCGTGGCACGCCAGGGTCGGCAACCGGCTGGTCCTGGCCGCGCTGCGGCGTCGCACCGGTCTGCAGGTGCGCGACATCGCCCCGCTGCGGGCGGCCCGCCGGGAGGCGCTGCTCAGCCTCGGAGTGGAGGACCGGCGCTCGGGCTACCCGGTCGAGCTCCTCGGTCGCGCGGCGCGGGCCGGCTGGCGGGTCCACGAGATCGACGTCGACTACCACCCTCGGACCGCCGGGCGCTCGAAGGTCTCCGGCTCCGTGCGGGGCAGTCTGCGGGCGGCGTACGACTTCTGGCGGGTGCTTTCGTGACGGCGCCGACGATCCTGCTCGTCGCCAAGGCGCCCGTGCCCGGCCTGGTGAAGACCCGGCTGGCGGCCGACGTCGGGGAGGCGACCGCGACCGCTGGCGCGGCGGCCGCGCTGCTCGACACGATCGAGGCATGCGCGCTGGCCGTGGGACCGGACCGGTGCCGGCTCGCCCTCTCCGGCGACCTCGCCGACGCGGTCCGCGCGGACGAGATCGGAACCGCGCTCACCGGGTGGACCATCGCCCCGCAGCGCGGGAGCGGACTCGGGGAGCGGCTCGCGAACGCCCACGCCGAGGTCACCGGACCAGTGGTGCAGATCGGCATGGACACCCCGCAGGTGACCCCGGCCGGACTGCTGGCCGTGGCCGGCGGCCTGGACGCGGCCGATGCTGTGCTCGCTCCCGCCGAGGACGGCGGCTGGTGGGCCCTCGCACTCCGCGACCCGTCGGCCGCCACCGCGCTGCGCGACGTACCCATGTCCACCCCTCAGACGTACGCAGCCACCCGCTCCGCACTCGAAGGACTCGGCCTCCGGGTCGCCGCCGGTGAGCGGCTGCGCGACGTCGACCACCTCGCCGACGTCGATCCGGTCGCCGCAGCCGCCCCGCACACCCGGTTCGCGAAGATCGCGGCCGAGATCGCGCGGGTCGCCCGATGACCGCGGTAGCGGCCGAGTCTGCGTTCGCGCACGCCTTCGCCAGCGAGCAGTGCCGGGTGGTGAGCGTCGATGGCATGGCCTCGCGACTTCCGGTCGAGGACTGGACCCGCACCGCCGACGCCGCGGACCTCGCCCTGCTCTCCTACTGCGCCGGACCGACGGTCGATCTCGGCTGCGGCCCCGGGAGGATGACCGCCGCGCTCGCCGCCCGCGGGCTGCCGTCGCTCGGCGTCGACATCGTCCCGGAGGCCGTCGCCCAGACCGAGGCCCGCGGTGGCCGCGCGGTCTGTCGCGATCTCTTCGAGCCGTTGCCCGGTGAGGGCTGGTGGACGACCGCTCTCCTCGCCGACGGCAACGTCGGGATCGGCGGAGACCCCCTCGCCCTGCTCGCCCGTGTACGCCGGCTGCTCGTGCCCGGCGGCCGGGTGGTCGCCGAGGTGCATCCGCCCGGGACGCCGAGCGGCCCACTGCTCGCGGAGCTCGTCTGCCAGTGCGGTGGCTCCTCGAAGTTCCCCTGGGCGGTCGTCGGTGCCGACGCGATCGGGTCGATCGCCGCCGAGGTCGGTCTTGCGGTGAGGCGGCTCGAGCCGCTCCCGCATCGTCCGGCACTGCCCCGCCGTTCACCCCAGGCCCCACTCACACCCACCGGTGACCGCTGGGTCGCCGTACTCGTGGAGGACGCCGCATGAGAATCCCCTCGGAGGACTCGTTCAGCTCACGCCTGCGCAGCGCCGCTGTCGCCGCACGAGTCGGACTCTGGCTCGGAGTCTGCTTCCTGGTCGCGCTCGTGACCGGCCTGATCAGCCACTACGCCCAGGTCGACCATCAACCGGTGCCGCTTCCGGCCAGCCCGTCGCGGCTCTACCAGCTCACCCAGGGCCTGCACGTCGTCGCCGGCACCGCCGCGATCCCGCTCCTGCTGATCAAGCTGTGGGTCGTCTTCCCCAAGCTCTTCCAGCCGATGCCGCGTCAGGTCCGGGAGGCACTGCCGACGACCCTGGAGCGAGGCTCCATCGCCGTCCTGGTCAGCACCTCGCTGGTCCAGCTCACCACCGGTCTGCTCAACGTCGCGCAGTGGTATCCCTGGGGCTTCAGCTTCCGCAGCACCCACTACGCGCTCGCGTTCGTCGCCGTCGGTGCGCTGCTCGTCCACATCGCCGTGAAGCTGCCGATCGTCCGTGACGCCCTGAAGGGCGACGTCGACGACACCTCCCACGACCGGCCGAACGCGGTCCGGCCCGGACCGGTCAGCCGGCGCGGCGTGCTCGCCTTGGCTGGCACGTCCGCGGTCGCCGCCGCCGTGCTCTATGCGGCGGGCACCGTCCCCGGCCTCAGTCGGATCGCCGCCCTCTCGCCACGTTCCCGTGAGCACGGCATCCCGATCAACCGCACCGCGCACTCGGCCGGCGTGGTGGCCGAGGCGAGCAGCGCCGCCTACCGGCTCGAGGTCGTCCACGGCACCACGACCCGGTCCTTGACCCGCGATGACCTGGTCGCCATGGAGCAGCGCACCCACACTCTCCCGATCGCCTGCGTCGAAGGCTGGAGCGCCTCGGGCGAGTGGGGTGGCGTACGTCTCCGCGACCTGCTCGACCTCGTCGGCGCCCTGCCTGGACGAGAGGTGCGGGTCCGGTCGATCCAGACGTTCAGCGCGTCCGCGGACACGGTGCTTCCGCCGAACTTCGCCGACGACGAAAGGACCCTGATGGCCCTCATGCTCGACGGCGAGACGCTCTCGATGGACCACGGCTACCCGGTCCGGCTGATCGCGCCCGACCGTCCCGGGGTCATGCAGACCAAGTGGGTCTCCCGGATCGAGGTGCTCTGATGAGAGGCATGCGCGGAGGGCTGATCCTGCTCGGGGCGGTCGGGATGGCGTACGGCGCCTGGCTGCTGGTGAGCCGACAGGACCTCGGTCAGATCGTCGAGGTCGTCCTCTGGCTGGCGGCGGCGGTCGTGATCCACGACGGGATCCTGGCGCCGGTGGTGCTCGGGCTCGGGTGGGTCGGTGGCCGGCTGCTGCCGCGGGCCGTCGCCCGCGGCGCGGTGACGGTGCTGGTGCTGCTCGGACCGGCCGTTCTGGTGGCGATCCCGGTCCTCGGCCGGTTCGGCGCGAAGCCGGACAACCCGACGCTGCTGGACCGCGACTACACCCAGGGGCTGCTGGTCTTCGCGGCTCTGTGCGTGTGCGCCGGTGTCGCCGTCGCGCTCGGCGAACTACGCTCACGACAGCCCGCCCGGGCGAACGTCGAGGAGGAGTAGGACCCATGGCACGTGTGCTCGTGGTCGACGACGACCTCACCGTTCGCGAGGTGCTGGCGTCCTACCTGCGCGCGGGCTCGCACGACGTCGTCGAGGCCGGGGACGGCGAGCAGGCGCTGCGCGCGATGAGCGAACGACCCGCCGACATCGTCATCCTCGACCTGATGCTGCCCGGCATCGACGGTCTGGAGGTGTGCCGGCGGCTGCGACAGGCGAGCGAGGTACCGATCATCATGCTCACCGCACTCGGCAGCGAGGCCGACCGGATCATGGGGCTCGAGCTCGGTGCCGACGACTACGTCGGCAAGCCGTTCAGTCCGCGGGAGCTGGTGTTGCGCGTCGACTCGGTGCTCAAGCGCACCGGCCACTCCGGCGAGGGCGGCGTGGTCTCCGACGGCTCCCTGGTGGTCGACGCCGACCGGCGAGTGGCGACCAACGCCGGGGCGGAGCTGTCCTTGACCACCCGGGAGTTCGACCTGCTCCGCTACCTGATCGCCCACCCCGGCAAGGCCTTCACCCGGGAGGACCTGCTCGAGCACGTCTGGGGATGGACGATCGGCGACCGCTCGACGGTCACGGTCCACGTACGCCGGCTGCGCGAGAAGATCGAGTCCGACCCGACCCGGCCGGAGCGGCTGGTGACGGTCTGGGGCGTCGGCTATCGCTGGGAGACCGCGGAGGTGAGCGCATGAAGACGGCAGACGCCGTCCAGATCGCCCTCGTCGCCGCAGGCGCCGGTCTCGCCGTCGGGCTGGCCGGGCTCCTTGTCGCGTGGCTGACGCGCCGCTGGTCGATCCGCTGGCAGCTCACTCTGGTCGCCGGCGTCGCGGTGCTGACGGTCTTCGGTGGCGTACTCGGGATCGCGTGGCTCATGTTCCTCTCCGGCCACGACCTGCAGGTCATCACCGTGGTCACCTCGATCGCCGTGGTGGTGGCGATCCTGGTGGCGTTCGTCATCGGCTCCGCGATGGTGCGCTGGTCGGGGGCGGTCCAGCAGCAGGCCCGGGAGATGGCGCTCGGAGGTCATCAGCAGCCCGCGGAGAGCGGACCGCGTGAGCTCCGGTCGCTGTCGGCCGAGCTCGCCGAGACCCAGCGGCGGCTCGAGGAGGCGAGCGCGAGAGAGGCCCGGCTCGAGGAGTCACGGCGCGAGCTGGTCTCCTGGGTGGCCCACGACCTGCGTACGCCGCTCTCGGGGCTCCGGGCGATGGCCGAGGCGCTCGAGGACGGGATCGCCGCCGATCCCCACCGCTACCACCAGCGCATCCGCGTCGAGGTCGAGCGTCTTGCCCGGCTCGTGGACGACCTCTTCGAGCTCTCCCGGATCCAGGCTGGCGCCCTCACCCTGACGCCGGAGCCGGTCCTGCTCGGTGACCTGGTCAGTGAGGCCCTGGCCGGGGCCGATCCGGTCGCCCGGGAGCGGCGGGTCCGGCTCGGTGGTCAGGTCGAGGACGGTCTCGAGATCACCGCCGACCCGGCCAGCCTGTCCCGCGTCGTCTCCAACCTGCTGATGAACGCCATCCGCCACACCCCTGCCGACGGCACCGTGGTGGTGCACTGCCAGATGGCTCCCGGAGACGTACGCAGCGTCGACCTCAGCGTCAGCGACGGCTGTGGCGGCCTGGATCCCGGCGACATGGAACGCGTCTTCGATCTCGGCTGGCAGGGCAGCTCCGCGCGCACCCCGACCGCACCCGAGGGCGCAGACGGCGCCGGCGCCCAGGGCGCCGGGTTCGGCCTCGCCATCGTCAAGGGTCTCGTCGATGCGCACCGCGGCAGGGTCTGGGTGGAGAACCTTCCGGCCGCGACCGGCTGCCGGTTCCACGTACGCCTACCGGCCTGACTCCGGGGACTCAGTCGACGGTCGAGCCCTCCAGCTCGTCGACGAGCACAAGGCCTCGCTCGGCCCAGGCGACCGCGGCGCGCGCCTGGTCGATCAGGCCGTCGTAGGCGAAGATCTTGTAGCGCACGATCCGGTCCCACTGGCTCGCGTCGTAGTGCTCGAGCCGTCGCGCCAGCGTGGGGTGGCTGCGGTCGACGAGCGTGGCGCGGGTGGCCTCGAGCATCGCCAGGTGCTCGGTCCAGTAGTCGCGGAACTGCTCCAGCTCGGCACGCGCGGCGCCGGGCTCGGCCCACTCCAGGTAGGCCGCCTTGAGGTAGGCGGGCTCCCGCTGCCGGCGGATCTCGATGGGCGAGTCCATCCACTCCCGGAAGGCCTTCACACCGGCCTCGGTGACGGCGTACTCCTTCTTGGTGCCCTTCTTGCCCCACGGCACGACCGTGGACTCGAGCAGGCCGTCGCGCTCCATGCGATTCAGCTCCGGGTAGATCTGCGAGTCGGGAGCGTGCCACACGTGGGCCACCGACTGGCTGAACTGCTTGGAGACGTCGTAGCCGGTCATCGGGCGTGAGGTGAGCAGCGCGAGCAGCGCGTACCTCAGCGACATCGTGACCCCCTCTTCACGCAGTGATCGTGGCGCGAGCGTACCCGCCTCTTGCCACTAACTATAGAGATAGGTAGTTTGTGACGAGCACAACACCTATCTCCATAGGGAGTTTCCCCATGACCATCCTGGAATCGCCGCCGGTCACCGCCGCCAGCAAGATCTTCAACTTCCCCCGCAACGCCTGGTACGTCGCGGCCTGGGACCACGAGGTGACCGCGAAGCAGCCGCTCGCCCGCACCATCGCCGACCGCCCACTGGCGCTGTGGCGCAACAGCGACGGTCGTGCCGTCGCCCTCGCCGACGCCTGCTGGCACCGGCTGGCGCCGCTGTCGAAGGGCAAGGTGTTCGGCGACGAGATCCAGTGCCCCTACCACGGGCTGCGCTACAACTCCGCCGGCCGCTGCACGAGCATGCCGGCGCAGGAGACGATCAACCCGAGCGCGATCGTCCCGTCCTACCCGGTCGTCGAGCGCTATCGCTACGTGTGGGTCTGGGTCGGCGACCCCGACCTCGCCGACCCCGACGCCGTGCCCGACATGCACCAGATGGACTCCCCGGAGTGGGCCGGCGACGGCGAGACGATCTACGCGCCCTGCAACTACCAGCTGGTGCTCGACAACCTGATGGACCTCACCCACGAGGAGTTCGTGCACAGCTCGAGCATCGGGCAGGACGAGCTCTCCGAGGCCGAGTTCGAGGTGAGCCACACCGATCGCGGCGTGACCGTGACCCGCTGGATGCGCGACATCGACGCGCCCCCGTTCTGGCTCAAGAACATGCGCGACCGGTTCCCCGGCTTCAGCGGGAAGGTCGACCGCTGGCAGATCATCCACTTCGAGGCCCCCTCGACGATCCGCATCGACGTCGGCGTCGCCAAGGCCGGCACCGGCGCCCCCGAGGGTGACCGCAGCCAGGGCGTCAACGGCTTCGTGATGAACACGATCACCCCCGAGACCGCGCGCACGTCGCACTACTTCTGGGCCTTCATGCGCAACTACCGCCTGGAGAGCCAGACGATCACGACCCAGCTGCGCCAGGGCGTCCACGGCGTCTTCGGCGAGGACGAGGAGATGCTGGCCGCCCAGCAGCGCGCGATCGACGCCAACCCGGAGCACGAGTTCTACAGCCTCAACATCGACGCCGGCGGGATGTGGGTACGCCGGATCCTGGACCGCATGCTGCAGGCGGAGGGTCTCCCCGCCGCCGCGGCTGCGAAGTGAGGCAGCTGCCATGGCAGTGAACACCCAGACCTGGTGGCAGCAGGGCCGTGTGGTCGAGACCGATGACCTCGCCGAAGGCGTACGCCGCATCGTGCTCTGCCCCGACCGTCCCGTCCACGCCGCGCCCGGCACCCACATCGACCTCCGGCTCGACCTCGACGGGCATGTCCGCAAGCGGTCCTACTCGGTCGTACGCTCCGAGGACGGCGGCCGCCGGCTCACTCTCGGGGTGCAGCTGGCCGCGAGCTCACGCGGCGGGTCCCGCCACATGCACGGCCTCCGCGTGGGGGACGTGGTCGAGATGACCGGTCCGGTCCAGAGCTTCCCGCTCGGGGTCGGCGCCGACCGCTACGTGCTGGTCGCCGGCGGCATCGGCATCACCGCGCTGGTGGCGATGGCCGACACCCTGCGCCGCCGCGGCGCCGACTACACGCTCGTCCTGGCCGGCCGCCGGCGTGCGGTCATGGCCCACCTCGACGAGCTCGTCGAGGTGCACGGCGATCGCGTGCGGGTGTTCGTCGACGACGAGGACGTACGCCTCGACGTGGAGGCGCTGGTCGGCGAGATCGCCGGCTCCCCGGCGGCGGCGCGGACCGAGATGTACATGTGCGGGCCGATCCGGCTGATGGACGCGATCCGCCGTGCCTGGGTCACCCATGAGCTGCCCGAGCCCAACCTGCGGTTCGAGACCTTCGGCAGCAGCGGCGCCTGGGCGGCGGAGGACTTCGTCGTACACCTCCCCCAGCTCGACCGCTCTGTCCGCGTCGGCAAGGACAGCTCGATGCTCGACGCGCTCGAGGACGCCGGCGTCGACGTGATGTGGGACTGCCGCAAGGGCGAGTGCGGGATCTGCCAGGTCAAGGTCCTCGACGTCAGCGGCCGCATCGACCACCGAGACGTGTTCCTGAGCCAACAGCAGAAGGAGACGTACGCCTCCTTGTGCCTCTGCGTCGCTCGCGCCGCCCGCGGCGAACCCGGCGATCCCGGCTCAGCCTCCGGCGAACCAGCCGCCGTGACCCTGCATCTTCCGTGAACCCCCACCCCGAAAGAGACCCGAGATGAACCTTCGTGCGCGCATCGACGCCGCCGCGATGACTCCCTACCAGTGGATGGTCGTCGCCCTCTGCGTCCTGCTGAACTGTCTGGACGGATTCGACGTGATGGCGATGGCCTTCACCGCCTCCTCGCTGACCGAGGAGTTCGCGCTGAGCGGCTCGGAGCTCGGCGTGCTGCTGAGCGCCGGCCTCGTCGGCATGGCGGTCGGCTCGCTGGCGCTGGCCCCGGTCGCCGACGTCATCGGACGCCGGCCGCTGATCCTGATCAGCGTCGGCCTGGCGACCCTCGGCATGCTGCTCTCCGCGGTGGCCCCGTCCGCCGTCCTCCTCGGCCTCGCCCGCGTCGTCACCGGACTCGGGGTCGGCGGCATCCTGGCCAGCACCAACGTGATCGCGAGCGAGTACGCCTCGGCGCGCTGGCGCGGTCTGGCGATCGGCCTCTACACGGCGGGGTACGGCATCGGCGCCACCCTGGGCGGCGTGGCCGCGCGCGGCATGCTGGCCGACCTCGGCTGGCGCAGCGTCTTCGTCGCCGGCGGCGTCGCGACCGGGGTCGCGCTGATCCTCCTGGTCGTGCTGCTGCCCGAGTCGGTCGACTTCCTGGTCCAGCGCCGGCCGCGGCAGGCCGTCGAGCGGATCAACCGGATCCTCGGGCGGCTCGGGCAGCCCGCGATCACCTCGGACGCACTGGAGGCCGCGCCGCGGCCGACGACCCGGCACCGCAGCGGCAACCCCGGCGTACTGCTGAGCGCTGACCTGCGCCGCTCGACCCTGCTCATCTGGGTGGCGTTCCTGGCCACGATGTTCGGCTTCTACTTCGTCAACAGCTGGACCCCGCAGCTGCTGGTGACGTCGGGGATGGCTGAAGCGGACGCGGTCACCGCCGGCATGATGCTGGCGCTGGGCGGCACCGCAGGCTCGGTCCTCTACGGCCTCGTCGCCTCCCGGCTGGACAGCCGCCTGGTCCTGATCGGCTTCACGGTGCTCTCGGCGCTGACGATGGTCGTCTTCATCACCAGCACGGCGCTGCTCACCGTCGCGCTGATCATCGGTGTGGTCGTCGGCGCGCTCATCAACGGCTGCATCGCCGGCCTCTACACGATCACCCCGGCCGTCTACGGCACCGAGATCCGCAGCACCGGTATGGGCTGGGCGATCGGCATCGGCCGCATCGGGGCGATCCTGTCTCCGATGCTCGCCGGGCGCCTGCTCGACGCCTCGTGGACGCCGGTCAACCTGTACGTCGGCGCTGCCGTCGTCGTCGCCATCTCCGCCGTCGCGCTGCTCTTCCTGCGGACCGGGCAGGCCGCTCGGACCGTTCCGGACATGGCCTCGGCCTAGGCGCCGGGAATCGGTCCGTCCCGGCTGCAACCGGGACGGGCCGTGGACCGTCTAGATCGGCAGGACGCCCGCTCGGGGCGTACGACCGACGAGGAGTCCACCCATGTCCACATCCCGCATCCAGCTCCGTGCCGCGCTCGCGGCGACCGCCGTTGTCGGTCTGCTCGGCCTCGCCGGGTGCGGGAGCGGCCCGGCCCCGGCGGCCGGGTCTCCCTCCGCCACCCCCTCCTCCTCGGTGCCGCCCTCGGAACCGCCCGCGACCCCCACGCCTGCCCCGTCGGAGGTCCCGGTCTCGGCCGCTCCGTCGGCGGCCGAGCCGACGCCGAAGCTCGACTGGGGCGGCCCGCTGGCTCCCGGGGCCTTCGGGCGGATCAGCGCTGCGGGCAACGTACGCCCTCTCGTGCAGCAGGGGTGGATGATCCGCGACACCGCGCGCGAGGACGCCTGCGAGGGCAAGCACTGGAAGTGGGTCGACCAGGTCGGCGACGGCGTCGACGTCACCTACGACCAGCAGGGCGAGATCGTCTCCTTCGGGATGAGCAAGCCCGTCCTGGAGACCGATCGAGGCGTCACGATCGGCGACACCCTGATGGTCCTCAAGGACATCTACGGGCCGGGCGCCCAGCAGACCAACGACTACGGCCAGACGACCTGGGTTGTCGAGAACGGCGGCCGCTGGATCGGCTTCCTGCTCTCCGGCAACACCCGCGACGCGAAGATCGAGTTCATCGAGGTCTCCGTCGGGCGTCAGCCGGGTCTGCTCCGCGACGGTTGCTGATCCCTGGCGCACGGGTCGCCTCCGCCGCGGCGTACGGTGGAGGCGACCGGATCCTGTTCTCGTGGAGGTATCCCATGTCCCGTCGTGCAACGGCTGCTGCACTCGCTGCCGGTTGCCTGCTGACCCTCTCCGCCTGCGGGGAGGGGGCAGATGCTGACCCGGACGATCGCAACGAGGTGGGCGCGAGGTTCGCCGATCCCGACGGAAAGAGGGTCGGGACCGTCGAGATCGAGGAGGACGACGGGGCCACCCAGATCAGCGTCCGGGTGAGCGGCCTGTCGGCCGGCTACCACGGCTTCCACGTGCACACGACCGGCAAGTGCGAGGCCGACAGCACTGCCCCGGACGACCCGTCGAAGACCGGCGACTTCCTCTCCGCGGGCGGCCACCTCAACCCGGACGACAGCGTCCACGGCGAGCACCTCGGCGACCTGCCGGCGCTCCTCGTGAACGAGGACGGCACCGCCAGCCTGGAGTTCACCGGCCCCTTCACGCTCGAGGATCTCCGGGACGCGGACGGCAGCGCGGTGATGATCCACGCGGACCGGGACAACTACGCCAACGTCCCGGAGCGCTACGCCCCCGAGGGCCCGGACGAGGACACCACCAAGACCGGTGACGCCGGTGACCGGATCGCCTGCGCGGTGATCGAGGCCGGCTGACCGTCGTGAAATGAAGCGACGTACGCCGCCGGGGACAGCAGACTGGAACGGTGACCACCGATCTCACCCAGACTGACATGGCCCACCTGCGACGCTGCCTGGAGCTTGCGGCCGAGGCGCTGGCGGACGGCGACGGGCCGTTCGGGTCCGTCCTGGCCGACAGCGCGGGCAACGCGCTCGAGGAGGGCCGCAACCGAGAGACATCGACGGGCGACCCGACAGCGCATCCCGAGTTCGCGCTCGCCCGCTGGGCAGCGATGAACCTCGACCCGGAGACGCGTGCCGGCGCGACCGTGTACACCTCCGGCGAGCACTGTCCGATGTGCTCGGCGGCTCAGGGCTGGGCCGACGTGGGCCGAGTCGTCTACATCGCCTCCTCCGAGCAGCTGACGCAGTGGCGGGCCGGCTGGGGTGCCGGCGAGTCGCCGGTGCGAGCGCTGCCGATCCAGGAGGTCGCGCCCGCCGTCGAGGTCGTCGGCCCCGTCCCCGAGCTGGTCGAGGAGATCCGCGCGCTCCACCAGGCGGCCGCCGGGGCCTGAGCGGTGTAACCGCCAACACATTATTCTTGCATTGACTGCAACTTGCACTCACTGCAAGAATAGAGCCGTGTCCACATCTGCCCCGCCTCCGAACGCCCGCGAGCGCCAGAAGCGGGAGCGTCGGCTGGCGCTGATCGAGGCTGCTCAGCGACTGGTCGGCGAGCGTGGTCTCGATGACGTCACCGTGGAGGAGATCAGCTCCGCGGCGGGGTTGTCGACGCGTACGTTCTTCAACTACTTCGACTCCAAGGACGACGCGGTCCTCGGCATCCAGGAGATCGAGCTCGACGCCGAGGTGCGTGCGCAGTTCGTCTCCGGCGGGCCGTCGGGGCGGCTGATGACCGACCTGGAGGCGCTGGTCGCCGGCTTTCTCACGAATGCCGCACCCAACATCGAGCAGGGCGAACGGGCGATGCGGCTGATGGTCGCCGAACCCCGCCTCGTCCAGCGACACATCGCCTGGCACCAGCGCGTCATCGGCGAGCTCGAGCAGCTGCTCGCCGAACGACGTACGGCACGGCCCTCCCCTGTCGACGACGACACGATCGGGATGGTCGCCGGGCTGCTGATGCGATCGAGCGCGCTCGCGTGGGCGCGGTCGGGCTACGAGGGCGATGCGGCGGCGCATCTGCCCGAGGCCGTCGCCCAGCTCCGCCTGCTCCTCGACGACTAGCCGCAGCTCTCTCGGGACTTCTCATGTCACACGGGACCCGTGTGTCACCACCGCTTCACCCTGCCTGTTCAACTCCTGCCTGGAAGGTCCAACCCCATGAGTCAAACGGTCGCGCCCGACGCGCCCGACAAGCCATTGGTCGTGCTGACGCCGCGTACGATCTGGCTGATCTTCGGTGCCCTGATGGCCTCGATGTTCCTCTCGTCCCTCGACCAGACGATCGTGAGCACGGCGATGCCGACGATCGTCGGGGAGCTCGACGGGGTCGAGCACCAAGGGTGGGTGATCACCTCCTACATCATGGCGATCGCGATCGTGATGCCGCTGTACGGGAAGTTCGGTGACCTCTGGGGTCGCCGCTGGCCGTTCCTGGTCGCCGTCACCCTGTTCACGCTCGGCTCGCTCTTCGGCGGGATGGCGCAGACCTTCCCCGAGCTGGTCGCCGCCCGCGGTCTCCAGGGGCTTGGCGGTGGCGGGCTGATGATCCTGTCCCAGGCGATCATCGCCGACATCGTGCCGGCCTCCGAGCGCGGCAAGTACATGGGTCCGATGGGCGCGCTCTTCGGCATCTCCGCGGTCATCGGGCCGCTCCTCGGTGGCTGGCTCACCGACGGGCCCGGCTGGCGCTGGACCTTCTGGATCAACGTACCGATCGGCATCATCGCGTTCGCCGTGGCCTGGTTCGCCCTGCGGCTGCCCTCGCACCGCTCGGGACGCCCGGTCGACTGGCTGGGGATCATGTTCATGGTGCTCTCCACCTGCGGCATCGTGCTGCTGACCTCGTGGGAGTCGCTCGGCCACGACGGCTACGACTGGTCCTCGCCGCAGCTGCTCGGCCTGCTCGTCGGCACCCTGGCCTCGGTGGCCGCCTTCATCGTCACCGAGACCCTCGCGCCCGAGCCGCTGATCCCGCTGCGCCTCTTCAAGAACCCCACCTTCACGGTGACCACGCTGATCGGCCTGGTGCTCGGGATGGGCATGTTCTCGGCCATGGCGATGCTGCCGACGTTCCTGCAGATGTCGACCGGCGCCTCGATCACCAGCTCCGGACTGCTGATGCTGCCGATGATGGCCGGCATGATGCTGACCGCGATCGGCTCGGGCATCGCGATCTCGAAGACGGGCCGCTACAAGATCTTCCCGATCGCCGGTCTGCTCATCACCGCGGCCGGGATCGCCTGGCTGACCACGATCACCAGCGACATGTCGATGGTCGTCTTCGGGCTGATGATCTTCGTGCTCGGCGCCGGGATGGGCCTGGTCATGCAGACCATCGTGCTCGCCGTCCAGAACGCCGTCGACCCGCACGAGCTCGGCACCGCGACCTCGGCGAACAACTTCTTCCGGGAGATCGGTGCGACCGTCGGCACGGCGCTGTTCACGACCGTGTTCACCACGCGACTGACCGACAACTTCGGGGGCCTGGCCGAGAAGATGGCCTCCTCGGGGATGATGCCCGCCGACGGCGCCGGATTCTCCGGTGGGAGCCTCACCCCGGCTGCTGTCGAACAGCTGCCCGAGCCGCTCCACACCTGGGTCGTCGACGCCTTCACCGAGGCGCTCGCACCGGCGTTCTGGTATCTCGTGCCGCTGATCCTCCTCGGTCTCGCGCTCGCGCTGTTCCTCAAGGAGGTCAAGCTCTCCGACGAGGCCGGCATGGTCGCCCGCGGGGAGGCGGTCGCAGGCTGAGGCTTCCTTGACGGTCGCCGTGGCAGGGGGCATTCTCCTGTCACGGCGACCGTCCGCTCGAGGGACGTGCGCAGCTCTCGGAAAGGCATGCCATGCCCGCTCGCGCCCTGCCCCTCTCGATCGCGACGGTCTCCGCCCTCGTCGCGAGCATGCTGCTCGGTGTGGCACCGGCACCGGCCTCGGCGGCACCATCTCCGGCCGAGGACATCGTGCTGGAGACGCTCTCCAACCGGGCCGACCTGGTCTTCGACGACAACGCTCTGGTGCGGATCACGCTCCCCGACGAGGCCGACCCCGATGAGCTGCGGGTCTGGCTGAAGCGGAGCCCGAAGCAATCAACGGGGCTCGACGACACCCGCCACTCGTCGAGGCGCAAGGGCGACCGCGACGTCACCGCGGCCTTCGCCGAGCGGCCAAACGGCGAGATCGAGGGCGTCGTACGCGGCCTGCGGGTCGGGTCCAACGAGCTGACCGCGCGCCTGCCTGACGGTCGCGGCGCCTGGCTCACCATCACCAACCACCCGCGCGGCGGGCCGATCTTCTCGGGACCTCAGCTGCAGCCGTGGCGCTGCCAGCCGACCGCGACGGACGCGCAGTGCAACCAGGAGCCGACGACCAGCTGGCTCTACCGGTCCACCAACCCGCTGCTCGACGGTCTCCAGCCCTACGATCCAGCGAACCCGCCTCGCGACGTCGCCACCACGACCACCGACGAGGGCGTGACGGTGCCGTTCGTCGTACGTGTCGAGACCGGCTACCAGAACCGCGACCAGTACCGGATCGCCGTGCTCTGGCAGCCCGGCAAGCCGTGGCAGCGCTGGCGCCCGCAGCAGCAGTGGAACAACAAGCTGTTCATCCCCCACGGAGGCAGCTGCGGCGTGGACCACGAGACCGGGACCGCGCCGACCGCCGACTACGCCGGCACCTTCGACCTCGGGATCCCGGTCGTCGCGGACGCCCTCGGCGACAGCCCGACCGTCGCCCTCGGCCGCGGCTTCGCGATGCTCTCCACCGCGCTGGCCAACACCGGCCACAACTGCAACGTGACGAGCGCGGCCGAGTCGCTGATGATGGCCAAGGAGCACCTCGTCGAGACGTACGGCGACCTGCGCTACACGATCGGCAGCGGCTGCTCCGGCGGCTCGATCGCTCAGCAGACGATCGCGAACGCCTACCCCGGGATCTACCAGGGCCTGGTCGTGACCTGCTCCTACCCCGACTCGCTCTCGCCGGGCCTGCAGTTCTCCGACTACCACCTGCTCCGCAAGTACTTCGAGAGCTCCGAGCGGCTCACCGACGGCAAGTTCTGGAACCCGCTGCAGTGGGCGGCCGTCGAGGGCCACCTGCTGCCACTCAACGCGGTCACCGCCGACGAGGGCCTCTTCAAGCAGGCGGTCATGCCGACGCACCCGTGCGCCGGGGTCAGCGACCAGGAGCGCTACGACGCGGAGAACAACCCCGGCGGCGTACGCTGCTCGATCATCGACGGTGCGATCAACGTCTTCGGTCCGCGGCCGGAGAGTGTGTGGACGCCCCAGGAGAAGCAGATCGGGCGTGGCTTCGCGGGCTCGCCGCTGGACAACACCGGCGTGCAGTACGGCCTCGAGGCGCTGCGCTCCGGGGCGATCACCCCGGAGCAGTTCGTCGACGTCAACGAGAAGATCGGCGGGCTCGACATCGACGTCCAGCCGCGGGCACAGCGCTCGGTCGCCGACCCGACGGCGCTCACCAACGCCTACCGCAGTGGGATGGTCAACACCGCCAGCAACCTGTCCGACGTGGCGATCATCGACCACCGCGGACCGGACCCGGGCGTCGCGCACGACGCGCGCTGGGCATGGGCGATGCGCGACCGGCTGACCCGGGAGCAGGGGCACGCCGACAACCAGGTGATCTGGTACGGCGTGACACCCCTCATCGGCGACCCGAGCTACTCCAAGGAGGCGCTGCTCGCGATGGACCGCTGGCTGGCCTCGGTGGAGGCGGACGAGCGCTCGGTGGCGTTGGCGGACAAGATCGTCCAGGACCGCCCCGGCGACCTGCACGACCGGTGCACCCAGACCCAGGGAGTCTCCAGCGAGGACGGCCTGTTCCTGCCGGTCGCCGACCCGCTCGTGGACGACCTGACCGGCGGCGCGCTCGACGGCCTCAACCCCGCCCTCAACCCGGTCCTGGATCCCGCGCTCAACCTCGTCGTCGACCCGGTCTCGGACCTGGTGTGCGGGCTCGGACCGGTCAGCGACCTGGTCAAGACCGACTTCGCGACGCCGCGGATCGTGGCCGGCGACAACAACTACTCCGACAACGCCAAGTGCCAGCTCAAGCCGCTGCGTCGCACCGACGACTACGGCGCCTTCGGCCTCAGCGACGCCCAGTGGACCCGGTTGGAGGCGGCGTTCCCCGAAGGGGTGTGCGACTACAGCAAGCCGAGTGTCGGCTTCACGAAGACCTTGCCGTGGCTGACCTACCAGCGGGCCGACGGCTCGGTCGTCTACGGCGGTACGCCGATGGGCGCGGCGCCGCGGTCGACGCCGTTCGGTGGCGCGGCCGACGAATAAATGGCCAGCCGCCATCGCCGACTCGCCGCTAAGGTCTCGCCCATGCCTTCCCCGGAGCCGACCTTCGTCCTCGTCCACGGCGCCTTCGCCAACTCGTTCTCGTTCGCACCGCTGCAGGCCGAGCTGGCGCTGCGCGGCTTCCGCTCCCTCGCGGTCGACCTCCCCGGCCACGGCTTCGAGGCGACGTTCCCGGCGGCCTACCAGGCGCCCCAGGACCTCGCCGAGCTCGCTTCAGCCCCGGGCGGGATCAAGGGCGTCACCCTCGCCGACAACGTGGCCCACCTGGTCTCGGTGCTCGAGCGTGCCAAGGAGCACGGCCCGGTGATCGTCGTCGCGCACAGCCGCGGCGGGATCACCCTGACCGCGACCGCCAACGCCCGCCCAGACCTGATCGACTCGATGATCTACGTCTCGGCCTGGGCCCCGGTGGAGCTGGATGCGGTCGCGTACAACGCCGAGCCGGAGATGGCCTCCTTCGACGCCTCCGTGCTGATCGGCGCGGCCGCCGCGAATCCTGCCGATGTCGGCCTGCTGCGCTGTAACTTCCGCACCGCCTCCCCCGAGGTCCTCGCCGGCCTCAAGCACGCCTTCATGGCCGACGGCACCGACGACGAGTTCCGTACGTTCCTCAACACCTTCCAGCCCGACGAGAACCTCGACGCCGGCGGCCCCGAGGACCGCGCCCAGGCTTCGACGTGGGGAACGGTGCCCCGTGCGTTCGTACGTCTCAGCGAGGACGTCAGCATGCCGCCGGCGATACAGGACCGGCTGATCCGCGAGGGCGACGCCCTCACCCCGGACAACGCCTACGCCGTCCACACCCTGACGTCGAGCCACCTCGGCTGGCTCGTCCACCCCGCCCCGGCCGCCGACCTCCTCGCGGAGATCGCGGCCGACTGACGAGGCCGCTCACACGGCACTCACCACGGCACGGGTCCGTTGGCGTCGACGAACGTCCCTGACGGGGCGTCGTCGGGCAGTGTCGCCGCGCGGACGACGACCTCGGCGGCCTGGTCCGCCGTGGTGGGTGCGTTGTCCCGGTTGATCGGGGTCAGGTCGGTCTGCACGAATCCCGGGCACACCGAGGTCACCTTGACGGCAGTCTCGGTGAGCGCCTTCGCCAGCGCGATGGTCACGTTGTTCAGTGCGGCCTTGGACGACTGGTAGGCGGGCACGACCATGCCGTAGTAGGGGGATTCGGGGTTGGTCTGGTCGGCCAGTGACGCCATCGTGGTCGTCACGTTCACGATCCGCCCCGCCTCGCTCTTCCGGATGAGCGGGAGGAACGCCTCGAGGACCGCGACCGCGCCGATCAGGTTGGTCTCGTAGGTGACCCGGAACATCTCGAGGTCGACGACCTCGGCCGGATCGGGGTTGGTGGCCTCCGGAAGGACGCCGGCGTTGTTGACCAGCACGTCGAGATGCCCGTACGTCGCGGCGACATGGTCAGCAGCGCGCCGCACGCTGTCGCGGTCGGTGACGTCCAACTGGAGTGCGGAGGCCGAGTGGCCGTCGCGGTTGAGCCGTTCGACCTCTGCCTCGAGCGTCTCGGGCCGGCGTCCGGTCAGGATGACGTGGCTGCCGCTCTGGGCCAGCTGGCGTGCCGTGGCCTGGCCGATACCGCGGCTGGCTCCGGTGACAAGGGCGACCTTCATGTGCTTCCCATCCTTCGAATTGGTTGCTTCATGAACCATTCAACCGATGACGGTCCGTCATTTCTGGCGGTAATCGGACGTCGCAGGAGCCCGACTAAAGCGTTTCCACCGTTGATGTCGCGCCTGATTCACTGTCCCGGTGGCATCCTCCCCCGGCTCTCTCTGGCACACCCTGATCCATCTCCGCGGCAACCCGCGCGCGTGCGTGTGGACCGAGCCGATGTGGGGCCTGTCGATGGCGCTCGTGCTGCCCTACCTCTCCGTCTTCATGCTCACGCTCGGGCTGCACGACACACAGATCGGCCTGCTCGCGACCGCCGGGATGATCTCCCAGGTGTTCTTCGGGCTCGCCGGCGGCATCATCACCGACCGGATGGGACGTCGGCTGACGAACGCGGTCTTCGACGTGATCGCCTTCGTGATCCCGTGCTTGATCTGGGCGTTCGCCCAGGACTTCTGGGCCTTCCTGGCCGCGTCGCTGCTCAACGGGGCACTGCAGGTCACCGCGAACGCCTGGGACTGCCTGATGGTCGAGGACGCGGAGCGCGACCAGATCACCGGCATCTACTCCCTGGTGCGGGTCGCGGCCGACTGCTCGGCGCTCTTCGCCCCGATCGCCGCCTTCATGGTCGCGCAGTTCGGCATGGAGCCCGCGGTGCGGGTGCTCTTCATCAACGCCGCGGTCGTGATGCTGGCCAAGATCATCCTGTTGTACGCCGCCTCCCACGAGACCCGACAGGGCCGGATCCGGATGGAGCAGACCCGGCACGAGAGCCTCTGGCGGCTCTTCGTCGGCTACCGCGAGGCCGCGCGGCTGCTGGCCCGCTCGCGTGGCTCGCTGCTGGCGTTGGCCATCGCCGCCCTCGTCGCGGCTGTCACCCTTGTCAACGCCACCTTCTGGCAGGTCGTGGTCAACCAACACCTGCACGTGCCCGACGCGGTGCTGCCGTTCTTCCCGATGGTGCGTTCGCTGTTGTCGGTGCTCTTCCTCTTCACCCTCATCCGCCGGCTGACCTCGGGGCACGACCTCAAGCAGGCGACGTTGTGGGGCTTCGGCATCTATCTGGCCGGCCAGCTCGTGCTCGTCGTGATCCCCGCCGCCGAGGGTGAGGCCGACCTCGTGACGTACGCGCTTCTCGGGGTGTGCCTCCTCCTCGACAGCTTCGGCGCCGGGATGCTCTTCATGCTCTCGGAGTCGCTCGTCGCTTTCCACGTCGACGAGGCCGAGCGGTCACGGGTGATGGCGCTGCAGCGCACCGCGGTGATGCTCGCTGCCGCCCCGTTCGGCTTGATCTCCGGGTGGCTCTCGGGGATGGACCGCACCTATCCGTTCTGGCTGACCAGCGGGCTGCTCCTGATCGGTGTGGTCACCACCGTCGTCTGGTGGGCCGGGCCTCACACCGAGCCGTCGGTCGAGGCCGTGTCGGCGGATCGAACCTGACCATGGACGCGGCCCACGTGAACTTGGCGTGCGGTCCTGGACGCCCTCGCTACCGAGTGGGGGGACTCCAGCAACACGGGCGCCCGGACCGCACCCGGAAGTGATAGCACGCATCCTGCGTCGAGCGTCGTCAAACCTCGACAACTGGTAACCGGTGTTCAGGTCAAGGTGAAGGTGCTGGAGCGTCGGCCCGCGGTGCCACCGACGGTGAGTGCACCACGGTCGTGCTGGAGGTAGTCGCCGCGGTCCGTGGCCACCTGCAGCGAGATCCCGCCCTTGACCGTGATCCGGCGGAAGCTCGCCTCAGCCGCGTACGCCGGGCCCGGCTCGACCGGGTCGATCCGGACCGTGCCGGTGGTGACCCGGACATACCGGTCGGGGAAGTTGACCGACTGCAGCGACTCCGAGCCGTCGCCCGCCAGACCGGGGACGAAGCGGAACTGGCTGTCGGCGAGCTCCCTCGGGGCATGGTCCACCCGCACGGCGTACTCGTAGTGGCGTACGAACGAGCCCGGCGCGTCCAGCGGGGTGAGCCGCACGATCGGCCCGCCCTTCCCGACCGGCACTCCGAACATGGGTGTGCCGTCCGCGTGCCACACCACCTTCTGCACGCGAGCGTGCCGGTTCGGGTCGTAGAGCGGGTCGCCGGTGATGTCGCGGTAGTCCCGGGCGTGGTAGACGAGAACGTCGGTCACGCCGTCCTCGGCGACCGTGAACGAGTTGTGCCCCGGGCCGTACTGCCCGGTCTGCACGTTCGTCGTGAACACCGGATCGGGGCTCTTGACCCAGGACGCCGGGTCGAGCAGATCGGCGTCCGCAGACGCGGTGAGCAGGCCCATGCAGTAGCGCGAGTCGGTGGCGCTGGCCGAGAACGTCATGAAGACGCGGCCGTTGCGGACCAGCACGGCGGGCCCCTCGTTGACCTTGAAGCCCTGCACCTCCCAGCTGCGGGTCGGGGTCGCGATCCGTGCCGGGAAGGTGCTGATCGCGAACGGCGAGCTCATCTCTGCGATGTAGAGGCTGGTGTTCACCGCGATCTCGGGCTCGCTCTGTGCCCAGACCAGGTAGCGGCGGCCGGCGTGCTCGAAGGTGGTGGCGTCGAGGGCGAAGCTCTGCCACGGCGTGATGATCTGCTGCGGTGCGCCCCAGCCCGCGGGGTCGCGCGGGTCGGCGAGCGTCGACTCCATGACGTACATCCGGATCCGGAAGACGTCGTCGGAGTCGCCGGCTGCGAAGTAGACGTACCAGCGGCCGTCGATGCGGTGCAGCTCGGGCGCCCAGATGTGGCCGCCCATCTTTCCGCTGGCGGGGCGGCGCCAGATCACCGATTCCGCCGCTGTCGCGAGGCCGGCGAGCGACGCCGACCCGCGGATCACCAGACGGTCGTACTCCGGTACGGAGCCGGTCAGGTAGTACATCCCGTCGACGGGCGGGGTGACGAACGGGTCGGCTCGGCGCTCGACGAGCGGGTTGAGGGTCGGCACTCCCCAGATGTCGGCGTCGCTGGGCATCGGTACGGGCGGTGCCGCGGCGGCAGGCACAGCATGCCCGGCGAGGGCGGCCGCCGCCCCGAGGCCGACCCCGGCCTGCAGAAGGTGCCGCCTGCTGAGGCCGGCCCGGAGGCTGAGGTGGTTCAGGTGATCGGACATGGTGCTCCCCTACCGGGTCTGGATGCGGATGAAGGTCACGGAGTACGGCGCGAACGTGCGCGTGAAGGTGCTGTCCACGCCACGGATGGTGCTGGTGACCGGCTTGATCGGCTGCGCGGTCCGGGTGTTCTGGTCCTCCGGGTCGCCGCTGATGACGGTCATCTGCGCCTTGGGGGCGACCTTGATGCCGAGATCGATGCGGGTGACCGCCGGCTCGGCCTGGGCGTTGACGACCTTGACGAGCAGGTCGCCGGTCGCCTCGTCGCGGGTGACCACCTGCGCGTACGGCTCGGTGACCTGGTCGTCGTCGAACTCCTGGAAGAGCTGGCCGTCGAGGAAGAGCCGGACGTGGGTGCCGCGGACCTCGATCCGTACATCGTAGGTGCGCCCGGTCTCGATCGAGTGGCCCTCGCGGGCGATCAGGGTCTCCTTGCCGCCGTTGGTGGCCTTCTCGACGACGGTGCGGGTGTTGTTCCAGCCGCCGAGGTTCCACCAGTAGAAGTTGCCGGTGTCCTTCACCCCGAACGCGACCAGGAAGCCCTCGGAGCCGGACAGCTTCTTGGCCTTGAGCTTGATGTCGTAGTCGCTCGCGGTGATGTCCGCAGCCCCGACCAGGGTGTCCTGGGCGGCAGCGTCCGTCTGGGTGTAGGCGCCATCGACGACCGACCAGCTCCCCCGGTTGCCCAGGGGGCTCCAGCCCTCGGCGTTCCCGTCCTGGAAGTCGTCGGCGAACAGGGAGGTTCCGTCGGGTGCGGTGACCGACACGTCGTCGTACGCCGCGGAGGTGGCCCAGGTGGAGAGACCGATGCCGCCGGTGATGGGCTGCGGCTCGATCACCTTGCCGGTCGCCTCGCTGGGTACGACCCGGTCACCGACGTTGTTCATGAACAGCTTCTGGACCTCGTAGCTCGCAGAGCTCCAGGACTGGTCGTTGTCGAACCAGATCATGTCCGGGCGCCACTGCACGTGATCGATGTTGGCCAGCAGCGGGGCGTAGGAGGCCAGCCGCACGACGTCGGCGTTGCGCTCGAGCCCGGTCATGTACGCCGCCTCCGACAGCGCGTTGAAGAGCTTGTTGTCCTGGGAGGCGTACTCACCGAGGAAGACCTTCGGCCCGTTGCGGTCGTAGCTGTCGTAGCGGTCGTTGTTCTGCAGGAACCAGGTCGGGGAGTTGTAGTAGTGCTCGTCGACCATGTCGACACCGGCGGCCCGGTTCTGCGCCCAGTGCTGGTCGAAGAGCGCACCCTGGTCGTCGGGGCCGGAGTTGCTGATGATCGTGATCTCCGGGTAGCGCGCCTCGATGGCCGCGCGGAACTTCTCGAACCGCTCGAAGAACTCCGCCGGCAGGTTCTCCTCGTTGCCGACGCCGAGATGAGTGAGTCCGAACGGCTCCGGGTGTCCCATCTCCGCGCGCAGGTCGCCCCACTCGGAGTCGACCGGGCCGTTGGCGAACTCGATGAGGTCGAGAGTGTCCTGGATGTAGCGCTGCAGCAGGGCCTCGTCGTCGGTGACCCGGTTCTGGCCGCAGCCGGTGACCAGCGCCGGCACGACCGGCAGCGGCATCGCCCCGACGTCCTCGGCGAACTGGAAGTACTCGTAGTAGCCCAGTCCGTAGGACTGGTTGTAGCCCCAGAAGTTGGCGTTCGTCGCGCGCTCCTCGACCGGGCCGACGGTGTCCTTCCACTGGTAGGACCGGGCGCGCTGCCAGCCGGAGGCGGCGTCGTAGCCGGACATGCTGCCGGTGTTGACGAGACAGCCGCCCGGGAAGCGGACGAACTCCGGCTCGAGCGCCGCGATCTTCTCGGCGAGGTCCTTGCGCAGCCCGTTCTCGCGACCCATGAAGGTGTCCTCGGGCATCAACGAGACCATGTCGAGACGGAGGGTGCCGACGCCCTCCCCCTGCAGCCACAGGCGTGCGGAGTCGGTCTTGGTGCTCGCGGTGAAGGTCCCGGCGTACTTCTTCCAGGTGTCCCCGTTCACCTGGAGCCGGACCGGATCGGCGTACGAGGTGGCGCCGGACTCGTCGCGCAGCGACACGGTCAGCGGCGTACCGCCGGCGGTGTCCGAGCGTGCCCAGACCGAGAAGTCGTAGCTCTTGCCGGCCTCGAGCGCGACGCCGTTGTTCCAGCCGCCGTTGGAGACGCCGTACGTTCCGCCGGCGGTGTTGGCCAGGGATAGCTGCAGGTAGGTGCGGTTGCGCTCGTTGAGCCGGAAGCCGTCGTCGACGGGGGTCGCGGTGCCGTTGCCTCCGCCCTCTCCTCGCGGGGTCCAGGCGGTCAGCCCGGTGTAGGAGCGGTTGTCGGCCGGCAGGAACTCGAAGGACCGGTTCCGCACGAGCTCGGCATAGAGACCGCCGTCGGCCGCGTAGTTGATGTCCTCGAAGAAGACGCCGTACATCGAGTCGCTGATCTCGGGTCCGGACTCACCGGTGCGGGCCGTGATCGTGTAGTCGGGTTCGGGTGCAGCGGCTCGCCGGTCCGCGCCGAGGCTGGGCGCGGCGTAGGCCAAGGGCAGTGCGAGGACGGTGGCGGCGGACAGGATGGTCAGCAGACGGATTCTGTGCACGATGGTCTCCTCAGAACACGCGGTAGGAGGTGCGGATGCGGTCCAGCTCGGCCTTGGTCACCGGCAGAACGGTCCCGTGGCGGGGGCGGCTGGGAAGCTGGTAGTCGCTGGAGATCCGGAAGAAGCCTGACTCCAGGTCGGTGGTCTCGAACGGCACGTACCCGCGGCCGCCGAACTCGTCGATGAACAGGTACCACTTGTCCTCGGTGTTGGACTTGAAGATCGTCGGCCCCTCACCGCGGTCGATGCCCGGGTTGTCGGCCGTGGCCTTGCCGATGCACTCCGCGACGAAGCTCCAGTCCAGGTCGAGCAGCGAGGTGGCCTTCTCCTCGACGATGAACTTGCTGCAGGGCGTGGTGGAGGTGTTGTTCCGCTCGTCCTTGGTGAACCGGTAGTAGGTCCCCTCGTGCTCGACGACGGTGGAGTCGATCACCGAGTAGCCCGGGTCGATCCACACCTGGGGCTCGCTGAAGGTCCGGAAGTCCCTGGTGGTGACGTAGACCATCCGGTTGTGGGTGTTGCCGGCGTGGTCGGGGTCTTCCTCGTCGTAGAGCTTGGAGGCCCAGAAGACGACGTACGCACCGATCCCCTCGTCGTAGTAGGCCTCGGGCGCCCAGGTATTCCCTGCCTGCGGCGAGGACACCCGGACGTGTCGCTGCTCGGACCAGTTCACGAGGTCCGTGGACTCCCAGATCTCGATGTAGCGGCTCCCCCGGCGCTGTGCCGCGTCCCAGTCCCCGTTGCCGTAGATCTTGAGGTCGGTGGCGATCAGGTAGAACTTGTCGCCCTCCGGGGAGCGGATGATGAACGGGTCGCGTACGCCCTTGTCGCCGTGCTGCGAGCGCAGCACCGGCTGACCGCCGTTGAGCTCGTCCCAGTGGAGCGGGTCATTGCCCCTGCTGGCGGCGAGGTAGACCTGCTCGCCGTCGGCCGTCCCCTCGCCCGTGAAGTAGGCGAAGGTGTAGCCCTCGAGCGGCTCCTGCTTCGGCAGCGGCAGGACCGTCAGCCGGAACTGCCGCTTGTCCTTGACCTTGCGCAGGCTCACGGTGGCGTTGAGTGCCAGGCGGACGGCCTTCTCGCCGTACGCCGGCCGGTCGACCTCACCGGCCGGGGTCACGACGGCAGGCTCGCTGGACGTCCAGCTGATGGTCGTGCCGTGCAGGCCCTTGGTCGGCAGGGTGATGTTGCCGCGGATCCCGTCGGCGTCCCAGACCTTGAGCGCGGCTGCGGCGCGAGTGACCTTCTCTTCGTCGCTGATGTCGGCCGGCACGTTGACGGCGAACTCCTCGGACCCGCTGGCGGAGCCGTGGGCTGCGGTGGCGGTGAGCGTCACGGCGGCATCGGGGCTGCCGTAGAGCGGACGGGTGACGGCACCGGTCGGGGAGACGACGGCAGGGTCGGAGGAGGCCCAGGTGAAGGTGGAGCCATTCGGGCCGTTGGTCGGGAGCGAGAGGTCACTGACGACGCGGGACGTGTCGCCCAGGTCGAGCCAGGCGAGGTCGCGCTCGACGCGCTGCTCGTCGGTGACGTGGCCCAGCTCGTGGACCTCTGAGGCCGTCAGCGCGCGGTCGTACATCCGGAAGTCGCGCAACTGGCCCTTCAGGTGACGGTCGCCGCTGTAGACGGATCGACCGAGATAGTTCGCGGTCGTGACCCCGTTGCCGATCTGACCGGGCGTGATGGTCACGCCGGTGCGGCGCGCGACCTCGACACCGTCCTCGTAGAGCACCGCGGTGCCGTCGGCGAGCGTGTAGCTGATGGTCTTCCAGGTGTCGCGGGCCAGGTTGCGGCCGGCCGTCACCGTCTGCTCGGTGCTCCAGTTGCCGGTGGCGATCGACGTCCGGTAGGCGTTTCCGGTCGTGAACAGGTAACCGTTGCCCGTGCCGTTGTCGCCGGTGTTGCCAAGGCCCCAGATGAAGTAGGGAGTGGCCTGATCCGCTGCGATCTTGACCTCGAGCGAGACGGTGATCGACGTCAGACCGGCCATCACGTCGTTCGGCAGCCTGACGTGCCCGTTGGTGCCACCAAGGGACAGCCCCTCGCCGCCGAGCCAGGTCGCGTCACCGGTCAGCGTGCCGTTGCGACCGGCACCTGACTCGTCGACGACCGTGGTGCCGGTGACCTGGTCGAGGGGGTAGTGGACGACGAGCCCTACGTCGCTCGCCCCCTGCGCCGGCGCGGTGGTCACCAGGCTGGCCAGGATCAATGGCAACGACGCAAGCGCCGCCAGGGTTCGCGCGAGATGCTTCCGGCGCGGGTTGCGGGGGGTCATGTTCGACTGGTCCATCTGCGCTCCAGGGTCAGCTTTGGACAAACGCCGGGCACTCATGTGTGACTGCAATCACATGAATGTGAGCGCTAACATAACCAGGGGGTCGAGGCTGCCGTCAAGAGTCGTCAGGCAAGTCACGTGAGCTCTCACGCCGACTGGTCCCTGATGGGCGCGGCGGACGAAAACGAAGAAACCCCCGCCGATCCTGCCGTGTTCCGGCTGGTCAGACGAGGGTTTTGGTGGAGCCGCCTGTCGGAATCGAACCGACGACCTTCTCATTACGAGTGAGACGCTCTGCCGACTGAGCTAAGGCGGCGTACCGTCAGCCGTTACCGCATGAAGCGGCTCTGGTTGAGCGGACCGGATGAGTGTACCGAGACTGCGCGCTCGACACTAAAACGGTGCGCCTCGACGTGCTCGTCGATGGTCATGCGGGTGGGCTTGCCCTTGCCGATGAGGCGGCCCAAGCGGCGTACGCCGTGCTTCATTGTTGCTTTGCTCTTCTCTGAACGTGGGTCAACCACCGACTGCGGACGCAGTGGTGGTGATTCAATGATGACCGCCGGCGATTCATAGAGGTAGACGATCTTTCCTTGGAAAGTCATAGGATGTCTCTATGTTGTCGCTGCACCAGCTCCGCGTGTTCCTCGCGGTCTACGAGCATGGCTCGCTGACCGCGGCGGCCGACGAGCTCGGTTATGCGCAGCCGTCGATCTCGGAGCAGGTCAGAGGCCTGGAGCGTACGCTCGGCGTCCAGCTCTTCCGGCGCGTCGGGCGCGGGGTGGTGCCGACCGGGGTGGCCGACGAGCTGAGGCCGCACGCAGAGCGTACGGTCGCGGCTGCGGAGGACGCGCGCAAGGCCGTGCAGGCGGTGAAACAGTTCGAGACCGGGACGATCCGGTTCGGGATGTTCGGGATCGCGCGGCTCTACGGCGGCGCCGGCCTGGTGGCCGACGTGCTCGATCGATACCCGGGCGTGCGCGTCGAACTGATGGGGCAGAACTCCGCCGAGGTCCAGGAGGACCTGAGACGTGGACGGCTAGAAGCGGCGATGCTGCTCGTCGGCAGCGTCTCCGGTCCGGGGCTGAAGGTCACGCCGGTGGCGCGCGACGAGCTCGTGTACATCTCGGCCGACCCCGCTCACCTGGCCACACCGGTCACCCCGCACCGGCTCTCGCTGGCCTCGCTGGTCATGTCCGACACGAGCTGGAGCTCCGAGGACCCGACCCGGGTCACCATCCGCAACCTGCTCCACGAGACCGGGCGCAACCCACCCAGCCGGATCGAGGTCGAGGACATCGAGACGGCCGTCGAGCTGGTGGGGATGGGGTACGCCGACAGCGTCATCGCCAAGGGAGCAGCCGAACAGCTGCTCCCCCGGCTGGCGCCGAAGGCCGGCTGGGTGTCACTGCGGCCCCGGACGTACGACACCTTCGCCGTCGTCCACCGCACCGACGCCACCCTCTCCCCCGCCGCCACGTTGATGATCGAGCTGGCCACGAAGCGGATCCAGGCCATCGCGGACCCGGTCCACCGGCGCTAGTACGTTCAGATCACTCGCAGCCGTAGCCGTCGTTGTCGGCGTCGAGGCGCCACGGATCGGAACCGTGGACGCGTACGGGCTTCTTGCTGCTCGGGATCTCTCCGCAGTCGCGGTCGTTGGCCGAGGTGGCGTTGTAGACCTTCTCGCCGTTGCCGTAGGTGTAGTCGAGACCCGAGCCACTTCCACCGGACGTGCTGCGCTTCTTCAGGTAGAACGACGCCGAGACGTCGACCTTCCGCTTGGCGTCGCCGGCGAACTTCCAGCGGTAGTAGCGGCTGACCTTCGGCGTCACGATCACGGCGCACTTGCCGTACCTGTTCGTGACGCAGGAGGTCACGCTCATCCACCGGCCGCTGGCCTTCTTCTGCAGGTGGATGCGCTTGCCCTTGATCGGGTTGCCGCCCGCGGTCAGCTTGCCGACCGGGCGGTAGGACCTCGTCCCGTACTTGTTGGCGGAGACCTTGACGACCTTGGTGATGACCTTGGCGGCGGTCCCCGGGGGCGTGGTGGCGTGGGCGGGCTGGCTGATGACGGGGGCTACCGCGATCGCCAGGGAGGCGATCGCGGTGGCAGCGAAGACCTTCGTCGTCGAACGGATTCGCTGGTTGATGATCACGTGCTCGTGACCTTCCTCTCGAAGTGACGTTTCCGACAGTGATCCTCTGGTCCAGAGAGATCCGCCGGGGCGTCACGACGAGGACCCACCCCACATCGGGTAAATCCGCAGTTCGAGCGGTGTCAGCACTCCAAGCCGTCGTCGGGGACCTTGCCGTCGACCAGGTAGGCGTCGATGGCGTCGTCGACGCAGCCGTTGCCCTGCATGTAGCCGGTGTGGCCGTCGCCGTCGCGGGAGACGAGTACGCCGTTGTCGAGAGCCTTTGCGAGCGCTTCGGCCCACTCGTAGGGGGTGGCCGGGTCGCGGGTGGTGCCGACGACGACGATCGGGTTGGAGCCCTGGGCGTCGATCTCGGGCTCGGGCTCGGTGGCCTTGAACTTCTCCGCGGCGCAGCCGTTGAGCATCCAGGCCAGGGCGGCACCGAAGGTGGGAGCGGCCTCCTCGAAGGCGGGCACCTGCTTGCGTACCTCCTCCGGGCTGAGGCCGGAGGAGTCGTCGAGGCAGTTGATCGCCCAGTTGGCCTCCATCGTGTTGTTGATGTAGCCACCCTCGGGGTCGCGGCCCGCGTAGTTGTCCGAGAGGCTCATCAGCTGGGAGCCATCGCCCTTCAGCGCCGCCTGCAGGGCGTCGGTGAGGTAGGGCCAGTAGGACTCGACGTAGAGCGGGGTGATCAGGCCGTAGAGGGCGTTGCCGGCGGTCAGCTCGCGGTCGCCGGCAGGCAGCGGCTCGGCGTCGATGTCGGCCATCAGCTTCTGGACGCGCTCGACGCCCTCGTCGACGCTGTCACCGAGGAAACAGTCGCCCTCGTCGACGCAGTTCTCGACGTAGGAGCGGAGTGCGACCTCGAAGCCCTTCGCCTGGGCGAGGTTGGCCTCGAGGACGCTCAGCCCCGGCTCGATCGCGCCGTCGAGCACGAAGCGGCCGACCCGGTCGGGGTAGAGCTCGGCGTAGGTCGAGCCGAGCTGGGTGCCGTAGGAGGCGCCGAAGTAGTCGAGCTGGTCCTCACCGAGCGCAGCCCGGAGTACGTCCATGTCCCGAGCCGCCTCGACGGTGCTGACGTGAGCGGAGATGCCGTCCTTCTGGCCGGCGCAGCCGTTGGCCATCTCGACGCCGGTGTCGACGTACGCCTTCTCCTCGGCGGGGGTGTCGGGGTCGGGGTCGACCGCGACGTAGGCGTCGAGGCTCTCGTCGTCGAGGCAGTCGACCGGGGTGCTCTGCCCGACACCGCGCGGGTCGAAGCCGACGACGTCGTAGGAGTCGCGGACGGTGGAGCTGAAGGACTGGTTGTTGTAGAGGGCGTACTCGATGCCCGAGCCGCCAGGGCCACCCGGGTTGATCGCCAGCGAGCCGATCTTCTTCTCGTTGGCCGGGTCCTTGATGACCGAGACCTCGATGGTGCGGCCGGTCGGGTCGGAGTAGTCGAGCGGGACCTCGAGGGTCGCGCACTCGAAAGCGCCGTTGCAGTCCTTCCAGTCCAGCTTCTGACTGTAGAAGGTCTGCAGCCCCTCGGTCGGGGCCGCGGTGGCCTCCGCGCTCGGACTCACCTGGTCGGCGTCGGGGGTGCCGCCGTCGGCACCACAGCCAGCGGTGATCACGGTCAGAGCGGTCAGCGCGGCGGCGCCGGTCACTGCTTTGAGTTTCACTGATCTCCTCCGGGCGGCAACAGCGCCACCATCATCGCTTCCAGCACCAACTGGGGCTGCACGTTGAACTCCAGCAGCTGCTCACGGGCTTCGAAGATCGCCCCGATCCGCTGCAGGTTGAGCTCGGGGGTCGCGGCCGCGACGAGCTGCTCGATCTCGCGCCGGTGCTCCTCGTTGACGAGGGTCACCGGAGCGCCGGCGGCCATCGCGATCGCGTCGCGGTAGACCGAGACCAGGTCCATCAGCCCGCGGTCGATCACGTCGCGGTGGCGGCGGGTGGCGCGGCGCTTCTGGTCCTTCTCGAGCGCGGACAGCGCGGGACCGTACTCACGCGGACGGCGGCCGCGATCGACCACGCCGTAGCCGGTGTCGAGGTCAGCCTTCTCCCGAGCGTCGAGGTCGGCGGTGACCGCGTCGGCCTCCTCCTTCGAGACCGCAGCGAGCTCGCCGGCGGCCCGAAGCGCGTCGGCGAGGGTGTTCAGCCGGGCCGGGTAGGCGACCACCTGCTCGCGACGGCGCCGGGTGTCGTCGTCGCGGGCCAGCGCCTTGGCCCGGCCGATGTGGCTCTGGCTCGCGCGCGCCGCGTAGGCCGCGCGCGCCTCGTCGACACCGAGCGTGCGCTGGAGAAAGGCGGTCACGTCGGGAGCCGTCGGGGTGGTCAGCGTGACCAGCCGGCACCGGGACCGGATGGTCGGGAGTACGTCCTCGACCGTCGGCGTGCAGAGCATCCAGACCGTGCGGGCGCCGGGCTCCTCGACCGCCTTGAGCAGCGCGTTGTTGGCCTGCTCGGTGAGCCGGTCGGCGTCCTCGATGATCAGGATCTGCCAGCGGCTTCCGGCCGGCGTGAGGGCGGCCTGACGGACGAGGTCGCGGATCTCGTCGACGCCGAGCGTGAGCTTCTCGGTGCGGACCAGGTTGACGTCGGCGTGGCTGCCCGCGAGCACGGTGTGGCACGCGTGGCACTGGCCGCAGCCTCCGTTGGGGCACTGGAGCGCGGCGGCGAAAGCGATCGCGGCGTTGGACCGTCCCGAGCCCGGGGGCCCCGTGAACAGCCACGACTGGGTCATGCCGTGGCCGGCTGCGGCGGTCCGCAGCGTCGAGATGATGTGGTGCTGGCCGACCAGGTTGTCCCAGACCGAGGTCGTGGCGACGTTCATGCCGTCACCGCCTCGGCGAGCAGCGGCTCGAGCCGCGCCAGCACCGCCGCGTGGATCTCCTCGACCGGCGCGCGGGCGTCCAGGACCAGGTAGTGGTCGGGATTCCGCTCGGCCAGCCCGACGAACGCGGAGCGCACCCGCTGGTGGAACTCGACCGACTCCTGCTCCATCCGGTCGCGCTCCTCGAACCGGGTGAACCCGGCCGTCGGATCAAGGTCTAGCAGCACGGTCAGGTGGGGTCGCAGGTCGGCGGTCGCCCACCGCGCGACCTCCTCGAGCTGCGCGGCGTCCAGCACCCGGCCGGCGCCCTGGTAGGCCAGCATCGAGTCGACAAAGCGGTCGGTGATGACCACCTCGCCCCGCTCCAGCGCCGGGCGGACCATCGACTCGATGTGCTCGGCCTTGTCGGCGGCGAACAGGAGCGCCTCGGTCCGGTCGTCGAGGTCGCCGGTCTCCGGGGACAGCACGATGCGGCGTACGTCCTTGCCTACGGCGGTGTCGCCCGGCTCGAAGGTCAACAGGACTCGGTGGCCGCGGGCGGTCAGGGCCTCGTGGAGCAGCCGCGACTGGGTCGACTTGCCCGACCCCTCGCCGCCCTCGAAACAGACGAAGACGCCGTGCTCTGCGTAGACACCCGGAAACCTCACGAGGCAAACCTACGGGGTGGTACCGACAACCCCGGAGTACGCCGCCCGCGGATAGGGCGATTCCCGGATGTCGAAGGTCGGACCTCCACGTTAAGGTTCGGGTCGTCCTCACGCTGAACCTAGGAGTCTCCGGTGATCTACGTCCTGATCGTCCTGCTGCTGGCCGCCCTCGCGGTCGCGGCCTACCTGCTCTGGAAGAGCAGGCAGCAGCCGACGGCGCAGAAGGAGCCCGACGACTTCATCGGCGACCAGCACAAGCACGCCTCCGACCAGCTGCGCCAGGTGCGCAACGGCGACGTCGTCGAATACCTGGGCCACAACTGGTTCGTCCGCGGACGGATCGACTTCGACGAGCACGGCTACCGCTGGACCGAGCACATGCTCGACGACGCGGAGGGCAAGAAGTGGCTCTCGATCGAGGACGACGAGAGCTTCGAGGTCTCGCTGTGGCACGCGATCCCGCTCGGCGACATCGAGCAGGGCGCCGTCGGTGACCGCGACATCATCGTCGGCGGCGTCGCCTACCGGCTCCAGGAGAAGGGCTCCGCCGCCTTCACCGCCACCGGCGCGACCGGCACGGCGCCGTCGGGCACGGCCGAGTACGCCGACTACAAGTCGGTCGACGGCAAGCTGCTCGGCTTCGAGAAGTGGGGCAGCAACTGGGAGCCCTCCCTCGGCGAGGTGCTGCAGCCGTTCGAGCTGACCGTCTACCCCTCCACCGACCGGCCTGCCACCCTGGACGACGAGTGACGCTTCTCGACGTCCCGTTCGCGGACGTACGCGGCGACACCCTGCGCTGGACCCTCGCACCGATCCCCTGCACCCCGCTGGCTTCCGGGACGGTGGACCTCGGCAGCGGTCTCACGGTGACGCTGAGCGTCCTGGGCGCCAGCCACCAGGTCGTCGTACGCCGCCACGACCGCCCGCTCCTGCACGAGACGATCGCGTGCGGGATCGCCGAGGCCGCGCCCCTTCCCGAGGCACACGCGGCGGGCGGCTACCGCCTCGCCTCGCACGTCGAGGAGATGGGACCCGAGGAGCTCGCCGCGCAGGCGTCGCGGCTCGTGGAGCGGCTGAGCGGGCGTACGGATGCCGTGGTCGCGCACTTCCCGGGTGACCCGCACGCGGTGACCGCGCTGGCCCTGGACAGGCCCGACGCCAGGCAGATCGTCTGGAGCACCTGGCACACCTACCCACAGACCGGCGAGATCGTCGCCACCACCACCAGCTACCGGCCCGAGGAGGGCACAAGTGTCTGACCCCCATGGCTCCGGAGGCCCGAACCGCAAGCTGATCGGCTGGGCGATCGTCGCGGCGTGCGTCGCGCTCGCCATCATCATCGCCATCGCCGTGTCCGGCGACGGGAACAGCCCCGAGAAGTACCTGCGCAAGAACTTCGACCACGTCAGCGGCACCGACCCCGACAGTGAGGCCGGGATCGTCTTCGAGGACGACGGCTCGGTGAGCTCGGTCGCCAACCAGATCGCGAGCGGCACCGACGCGGACGAGAACCGTGCCGAGGGAACCAGCCACTACCTGCGCTACGACGACGACTGGCTGGTCGTCGTGGAGCCGCGTACGCCCTCGGGATCGACGATCACGCTCTACGAGTACGACCGTGGCTACCGCCACCACGCCACGGTGATCGGGCTGTGGGGCTGGAACAGCTACTACGGCCGCAGCAGCGGTGGCGGCAGCAGCGGTGACTCCTTCCGCGGCGGCGGCAGCGGATCCGGCAAGTGACCACCCTCAGACTGGAGAGATGAACCGATGACTGACCTTGTGAGCGGACTGCTGTCCACCGTCGCCTTCGCCGCCCTCGGGCTGGTTCTGCTGATGATCGGCTTCTACGTGATCGACCTGCTCACGCCGGGCCGGCTGGGGCAGCTGATCTTCGTGGAGCACCGCCGCGACCCGGCGCTGCTGCTCGGCTCCTCGGTCGTCGCGATCGCGACGATCGTGGCCACCTCGATCTACACCGCGGAGGCGGACACCCTCCAGGGGCTCGCCGAGACGGCTGCGTACGGTCTCATCGGGATCGCCCTGCTCGCGTTCGCGTTCGTGATCCTCGACCTGCTCACCCCGGGCCGGCTCGGTGAGCTGATGACCGACGACAAGGACGACCCGGCGATCTGGGTCGCCGTCGCGGTGCAGCTGGCCGTCGGCGTGATCGTGGCGGCCTCGATCACGTGAGCCTGACTCTCCCCTCGTTGTCCGCGCTGCCCGAGGGACGGGCGGCCCGGCTGCTCGTCCTCGCGGCGGTGTTCGTCTGCGCCGCCTGCGGCCTCGTCTACGAGCTCGCGCTGGTGACGCTGGGGAGCTATCTGCTCGGCAACTCGATCGCCCAGACGTCGCTGGTGATCGCGGTGTCGATGTTCGCGATGGGCATCGGCGCCGTGCTCGCCAAGCCGCTCACCGCGCGGCCGCTGCGCTCGTTCGTGGGTGTGGAGATCGCGCTCGCCGCGGTCGGCGGCGCCTCGGTGCCGGCGCTCTACGCGTCGTTCGCGTGGCTGCACCTCTACACCCCGATGATGCTGCTGGTGACGTTCCTGATCGGCGCTCTGGTGGGCGCCGAGATCCCGCTGTTGATGGAGCTGCTGCAGCGGCTGAAGCGCCAGCAGGCCTCGCTCGCGGTCGCCGACATCAACGCGGTCGACTACGTCGGGGCGCTCATCGGCGGGCTGGCGTTCCCGTTCGTGCTGCTGCCGACCCTGGGGCTGCTGGTGGGGACGGTGGCGACGGCTGCGCTGAACGTCATCGCCGCCTGGACGGTCGGGGTGGCGCTGGCCGGCTCACGCCGTCAGCGTGGGACGGTCACGGCGATCTGTGGCGCACTCGCGGTCGCCCTCGGCCTGACCGCGGTGACGGCCGACTCCTTCGAGCTCAATGCCCGGCAGGCGCTCTACCGCGACCCGATCATCCACTCCCAGCGCTCGGCCTATCAGGAGATCGTGGTGACACGGGGCGCTCCGGTCGGGCCGGCGTTCGACGACGTACGCCTCTTCCTCGACGGTGACCTGCAGTTCTCCTCACTCGACGAGTACCGCTACCACGAGATGCTCGTCCATCCGGCGATGAACGGGCCGCACCAGCGGGTGCTGATCATCGGCGGTGGCGACGGGCTCGCGGCGCGCGAGGTGCTGCGCTATCAGTCCGTCTCCTCGGTGACGCTGGTCGATCTCGACCCGGCGGTGGTGTCGCTGGCGCGCTCCTTCGAGCCGGTCTCGTCGCTGACGTCGGGGTCCCTGGAGGACCCCCGACTGACGTACGTCGCCGCCGACGCTTTCTCCTGGGTGCGCGACTACTCCGGGGCACCGTTCGACGTGGTCATCGCCGACTTCCCGGACCCGGACTCGACCGCTCTGGCCAAGCTCTACTCCGTCGAGAACTACAGCATGATCGCGCGGCTGCTCGCCCCGTCCGGACGGATGGTCGTGCAGTCGGGTAGCCCGTTCTTCGCGCCGGACGCGTTCTGGTCGGTGCGGCACACCCTCACCGAGGCCGGCTACCGGACCACGCCCTACCAGGCGGACGTACCCTCGTTCGGCAACTGGGGCTACGTCCTCGCCTCCCGCGACGGCTCGGCCCCTGAGCTGGCGCTCGACGACGAGGCGCCGGGCGGGCTGCGCTACGCCAGCGACGCCGTGCTCGCGGCCGCCTCGTCGTTCCCGCCGGACCGTGCCGAGCGGCCGACCTCGGTCACCACGCTGCTGGATCCGGCGATCCTGGACTATGCCCGGAACGGTTGGGTGGGCTACTGATGTTCTTCCTTCTCCGACTGGTCCGGCGCACCTCGCGGCACTACGCCTGGGTGCTTCCGCTCGCCATCATCGGCTTCGTCTTCGTCACCGGCTGGATCGCGATGGCGCTGACCCAGCCGGGCAGCGACATCGTGCGCCCCACCAACTACTGGTGGTGGTTCCTGGTCACCGCGACCACGGTCGGCTACGGCGACCTCTTCCCGGAGACCACCGGTGGTCGGCTCGTCGGGGCGTACGTCGTCTTCGGCTCCATCACCACCCTCGCCATCTTGTTCAGCCGGATCTCGGCAATCATCGAGAACGCCAAAGGACGCCGCATGCGTGGAGAGATCAGCTTCAGCGGACAGAACCACATCGTGATGCTCGGCTACGCCGCCGGGCGTACCGAGCGGATCCTGGTCGAACTGCTCTCCGAGCCGGAGCGGGAGGTCGTGCTCGCGACCTGGGAGGACCAGCTCTCCGAGCACCCGATGCCCGGGGAGGACCGCCTGCATTTCGTACGCGGCGACATCACCGACCTCGACGTGCTCGCTCGCACCGGGCTGTCCAACGCACACAGCGTGCTGATCGACCCGAGTGACGACAACGAGGCGGTCACGCTCACCGTCGCAGCCAACACCGCGGCTCCTTCGGTGCACACGATCGTGGCGCTGCGGGACCTGCGCGTACAGCGCACGATCTTCCGCGTCGACACCACCGTCCACTGCGTCCAGTGGCACAACACCCAGCTGATCGCCGAGGAGCTCAGCGACCCCGGGATCGCCGAGGTCTACCAGGAGCTCGCCACCGCCGGCGGCAAGGGCACCTACTCACTCACCGTGCCTCCTTCTGCCGCGACCGTTGACGTCGGCGCCTGGCAGGCCGCTCTCGGCCGCTCGTACGGCGCCACACTCCTCGCCGTACGCACCGTCGACGGCATCCAGGTCAGCCCGCCGTGGGACCTTCCCGTCTCCCCTGGCGCGCGGCTCTTCTACATCGCGGCCGATCGGTTGGACTACGACGAGGTCGTCGGGTCGCTCGGCTGACGCGTGCGTAGGAATACCCGGTTAACCGGGTATTCCTGCACTTCTCAGGCATTGCAACACCCGAGAAGTGCAGGAAACACCTGAGAAGTCAGGCGTTCTTCCTACGCGCCACGCTCAGTGACAACCTGATCACGACTTCTTGGTCGCGGCCTTCTTGGTCGTCTTCTTGGCAGTCGACTTCTTCGCCGGAGACTTCTTCGTGGTCTTCTTCGTGGCCCGCTTGGTGGTCTTCTTCGCCGGACCCTTGGCGCGCTTGTCGGCGAGCAGCTCGGCGGCACGCTCGGCAGTCAGGGTCTCCAGGTCGTCGGCGGCCCGGAGGGTGGCGTTGTATTCACCGTCGGTGACGTAGGGACCGAAGCGACCGTCCTTGACGACCATCGGCTGCCCGGAGACCGGGTCGGGGCCGAGCTCCTTGAGCGGCGGCTTGGCGGCGGCACGGCCGCGCTGCTTCGGCTGGGCGTAGATCTGCTCAGCCTCCTCCAGCGTGATCGTGAGCAGCTGGTCCTCCGAGCTCAGGGTCCGGGAGTCGGTGCCCTTCTTCAGGTAGGGCCCGTAGCGGCCGTTCTGGGCGGTGATCTCCTCGCCGTCGGCGGCGGTGCCGACGACCCGGGGCAGGGTCAGCAGCTTGACGGCGTCCTCGAGCGTGATGGTCTGCAGGCTCATCGACTTGAAGAGGCTCGCGGTGCGGGGCTTGGCGCCCTTCTTCGCGTCTTCGGGGAGCTGCTCGGTGACGTAGGGACCGAACCGGCCGCTCTTCGCGACGACGGTGAGCCCGGTCTCGGGGTGGACGCCGAGGTTGAGCTCCTCGCCGGCGGGGTTGGCGAAGAGCTCCTTGGCCTTCTCCAGGGTGAGCTCGTCGGGCGGCAGGTCGTCGGGGACGTTGGCACGCACCGCGAACGGGGTGCCGTCGTCGCCGGGGCCCTCGATGTAGGGGCCGTAGCGGCCGACCCGGAGGTTGACCCCGGACTCCGGAGTGCCGACCGGGAAGGTCGCCAGCTCGCGAGCGTCGATCTCGCCGAGACCGTCGACCAGCGGCTTGAGACCCATGATCCGCTCGGAGCCGAAGTAGAACTCCCCGAGCTCGGTGGTCATGTCCTTGTCGCCCTTGGCGATCTCGTCGAGGATCTCCTCCATGCTCGCCGTGAACCGGTAGTCGATCTGGCGCGGGAAGTGCTCCTCGAGCAGCCTGACCACCGAGAACGCGACCCAGGCAGGCACCAGCGCGGTGCCCTTCTTGAAGACGTAGCCCCGGTTGATGATGGTCTGGATGATGCTCGCGTAGGTCGACGGACGGCCGATCTCGCGCTCTTCGAGCTCACGGACCAGGGTCGCCTCGGTGTAACGGGCAGGCGGCTTGGTCTCGTGACCGTCCGCGGTGAGGCTCGCGGCGTTCACCCGGTCGCCCTCGGTGAGGTTCGGGAGCCTGGTCTGCTGGTCGTCGGAGGTCTGGTCGGCGGAGTCGGTGCCCTCGACGTACGCCTTCAGGAAGCCGTGGAAGGTGATCACGCGCCCGGTCGCGGAGAAGACGACGTCCTCGCCCGTGGCGGCCGAGGCGCCGAGGCGGATCGCGACCGAGTTGCCGACCGCGTCCTTCATCTGGGAGGCCACGGTGCGCATCCAGATGAGCTCGTAGAGGCGGAACTGGTCGCCGGTCAGACCGGTCTGCGCCGGGGTGCGGAACGAGTCACCCGCGGGGCGGATCGCCTCGTGGGCCTCCTGGGCGTTCTTGACCTTGGAGGCGTACGTCCGGGGGGCGTCGGGCAGGTATTCGGCACCGTAGAGCTCCCTGACCTGAGCGCGGGCCGCGCTGACGGCGTCTCCGCTCAGGGTCGTGGAGTCGGTACGCATGTAGGTGATGAAGCCGTTCTCGTAGAGACGCTGGGCGACCGACATCGTGGTCGACGCGCTCATCCCGAGCTTGCGGCTCGCCTCCTGCTGCATCGTGGTGGTGCGGAAGGGGGCGTACGGGCTGCGCTTGTAGGGCTTGGACTCGACCGAGCGGACCTCGTAGGTCTGGCCCTCGAGGCCGGCGACGAGGGACTCGGCGCGGGTGCGGTCGAGGTGGACGACCTTGTCGCTCTTCAGCAGGCCGTCGGGGCCGAAGTCGGTGCCGCGGGCGACGCGGCCGCCGTCGACGGAGGTGATCCGGGCCGGGAACATCCGCGGCTCGTGGTCGGAGCCGGCGTCGAACGTGCCGGCGAGATCCCAGTAGGAGGCGGTGCGGAAGGCGATCCGCTCACGCTCACGGTCGACGACGAGCCTGGTGGCGACCGACTGGACACGGCCCGCGCTCAGGCGGGGCATGACCTTCTTCCACAGCACCGGGGAGATCTCGTAGCCGTAGAGACGGTCGAGGATGCGGCGCGACTCCTGGGCCTCGACGAGGTCCATGTCGAGCTCGCGCGGGTTCTCGGCGGCCGCCAGGATCGCGGCCTTGGTGATCTCGTGGAAGACCATCCGCTTGACCGGGATGCCCTTCTTCGGCTTCAGCTCGTCGAGGAGGTGCCAGGCGATCGCCTCACCCTCGCGGTCCTCATCGGTGGCGAGGTAGAGCTCGTCGGCGTCCTTGAGGAGCGACTTGAGCTTGGCGATCTGCTTCTTCTTGTCGCTGGGCACGACGTAGTAAGGGGTGAAGCCGTTGTCGACATCGACGCCGAAGCGCCCCCACGGCTTGTCCTTGATCTTGGCAGGGGTGTCTGCCGCGCTCTGCGGAAGGTCGCGGATGTGCCCGACGGATGCCTCGACGACATACCCCTGTCCGAGGTATCCGCCGATCTTCTGAGCCTTCGCCGGGGACTCGACGATCACCAACTTGTGTGCCACTGACGTCCTTATCTCACTGCAGCAGAGCCTGGCACCACTGACAAGCTCTGGCGAGACACGTTAGCGCGTGTCTCCAGCCGGCATGGGTCCAGTCACCGCGGTTCATGCGGCACTGAGCTCTCGGACAACATGGCGTGTTGCCTTGGGCGCCGCGAAGACAATACCTAGCACGCTGGGGAGCGGGAGCGCGAAATCGGTGTCTCATCCGGCCATGTCCAAAAACTGTCGGTGCTCGTCCGTATGGTGGCTTTCGAGGACGGCGAGACCAATCCGAACCGAGAGGTCTCTGCTGATGATCGACGCTGAATACACCGACTACATAGAGGGTCTGGCCACGCCCCCGGAGCACCTGGTCTGCTCCGAGTGCGCGCAACTGCTCACCCGGACCAACGTGATCCTGGAGCGCCTGGAGGCCGAGCTGACCCGGCCCCGCTGGTCGGAGCCGGATACGCCGCCACGACCGGACCATGAGGTGGCCCTGGACTGGCTGGCCGCGCTGTGCGGCGGCCACGAGGCGGTCACCGCGCTGGATGCCGCGCCGCTGGTCGAGGACGGGCTGGACCTGCCGGTCGTGGAGGATCCGGCGGGTCGTACGCAGCTGGAGGCGGTCGCCGCGCTGCTCGACGAGGTCGCGGCCGACTTCCCGGTAGAAGAGGTCGGCTTCGCGCTGCGACGGGCCCTGCTGCGGCTGTGGGAGATCGACCCGCTGGTCGTCGACCGGCCCACGCAGCCGGCTCAGGTGGCGGCCGGGATCGTCTGGACGGTCCTGGGCGCCAACGGGCTCGCCGGGCCGGGCGGCCTGGTCACCGCGACCGAGCTCAAGGAGCGGCTGGGCGTGACGAAGATGCCGTCGGCCTACGGCAAGCAGCTGGCGGCCGCGCTGCGTGGCTTCTGGCCGTGGCAGACGCAGCGGCCGTGGGGCATGCGTGACCTTCCCGACCTCGAGCCGCTGGGCTATCCGGACCTGCTGGTCTCGAGCGCGCGCAGACGCCTGATCAGGCTGCGGGACCAGGCGTGCCTGGTGCGGGACGGAGGAAGCCCTCGCTGACCAGCTCCTGGGCGATCGGCAGATAGCTGCTGCGCACGACGTCAGGGTCACGGTCGAGGATCTGCGCGAGCGCGTCGAGGATCTGGCCGACGGTCAGGTCACCGTCGCACGCGCCCGCAAAGGCTGCCTCGATCGTGTCCGCCTGGCGCGCACGGCGCAGGCCACGCTGCTGGCGCAGGATGACAGTGCTGGGGTCCTCGGCGCCGGGCTGGCCGAGGGTCTCCTGCTGGACGTCCTCGACGATCACCAGCGTGGAGTCCTCGGTGACCTCGACGCGAGCCGCCTCACCCCACGCCTCGAGCGCCGGGGCGATCGGCTGCTCGACGTCGTAGGGCCACTCGAGGAGCTCGCGCTTCGGGTTGCTCGCGCCGGTGCGGTGCAGGTTGATCCAGCCGAACCCGACGCCCTCGATCTTCTGCTCCTCGAACCAGGACAGCCAGGTGTCGTAGCGGGTCAGGTAGTCCTGGGCGCCGTGGTGGCCGGAGTCCTTGAGCCACAGCTCGACGTACGCCGCCGGGTCGAGCACCTCACGCTGGACCACGAACGCGTCGACCTCGTCCCCGAGCCATCCCTCGAGGCGGTCGTCCCAGGGCTGGTCCTCGGAGATGATCCAGTTGCCCAGGATCTGACACCAGCCGCCCTCGGTGAGCATGCCGGGAGCGGCCCTGACGATGTCCTCGACCACCCGGTCGCCGGGGAGCCCGGAGTCGCGGTAGACGAGGCGCTCACCGGTCGCCGGGCTGATCACGAACGGCGGGTTGGTGGCGATCAGGTCGAAGCGCTCACCGGCGACTGGCTCGAAGAACGACCCGTTGCGTACGTCGATCCGGTCCGCCACGTCGTTGAGGGCGGCGTTGAAGGTGGTGATCCACAGGGCTCGCTGGTTGACGTCGGTCGCGACCACCCGGTCGCTGTGGGTGGCGAGGTGGAGGGCCTGGACGCCGCAGCCGGTGCCGAGATCGAGCGAGGTGCCGACCTGGTCGCGGATGGTCAGCTGCGCCAGGGAGGTCGAGGCAGGGCTGATCCCGAGCACGTGCTCGTGGCCGACGCGCTGGGGGCCGCCGTCGAGCCCCGGCGTGAGGTCGGAGACGACCCAGAGGGCGGTGTCCTCGGTGGCGTACGGACGTACGTCGAGGCGGGCCGCGACCTCTCCGACCGACTGCTCCAGGATCCCCTCGACGGCGAGCCGGTCGACGAGCCCGGGCAGGGCTGTCTCGGCGTGGTCCAGGGGCACGGTCGTCTGCAGCAGGAAGAGCCGGATGAGGGTCTCCAGCGGGGAGCCTCCGTGGGTGCGCCGCCGGCCCGGCAGCGTCTCGTTGCGGCTCAGCGCGCTGTGCGCGATCGGACCGAGCAGCTCGGCGACCGAGTCGTAGGAGAAGTCAGCCTGCTGGAGGGCGTCACGGAGCCGGTGCGGGAGGTCACTCACACCTGGAGCCTAATGCGCGGACAGTGTCAGCCTGCTGCCGCGCCCTCGGCGCTGGCGTGGATGTCGAAGACCTTGGCAAGACCGGTGATCCGGAAGATCTTGAGCAGCCGCTCCTGCGTGCAGACCAGGCGGAGCATGCCGTTGTGCTGGCGCACCTTCTTCAGGCCACCCACCAGGACGCCGAGGCCGGTCGAGTCGAGGAACTCCACGGCTTCGAGGTCGACGACGATGTCGTAGTGACCCCGCGCGACGAGCTCGGTGATCTTGTCCCTCAGCTTCGGCGCGGTATAGACGTCGATCTCGCCGCCCACGGCCACGATGGTGGCCGAGTCGAGCTCGCGAGTCGCAAGCGTCAGATCCACTTCGAAGTTCTCCTGCCAAGGAACGTGAGACAACCAGCTCCGGTCGGCATGCCTGGTGTCCGATACCCGGAGTCGATCGTAATGTAACCACGGCTCACCAGGATGCGCGCAAGAAACTCGCAACGTCATGGACACGATGCGGGGCCGCAAGCGTGGCGGCGACCAGGATTCTGGGAGAATAGGCAGGTGTTGACGACAGCGACCGGTGATCTCGTACGCCGGCTCGCGGACGTCCCGGGCCGCGAGGACCGGCTGGCTCACCTCGAGCAGATCCCGCCACGAGATGCCGTCTTCGCCGACTGGCCGACGTGGGCTTCTGCCGACGTGGTCGCCGCCTTCGCCGCTCGCGGGATCGAGCGTCCTTGGCAGCATCAGGCGGTGGCCGCCGAGGCCGCCCACGAGGGCACCCATGTGATCGTCTCGACCGGCACCGCCTCCGGGAAGTCGCTGGCCTATCAGCTGCCCGCACTGACCGCGATCCGAGACGCGCGTGGTCCACGTGGTGAGCGCGGCGCCGGCGTCCTCTATCTCGCGCCCACCAAGGCGCTCGCTCAGGACCAGCTGACCGGGCTACGCGAACTGGGCGTCGACGTGCGCGCGGTGACCCACGACGGTGACAGCACCCGGGAGCAGCGGGACTGGGCGCGCGACTTCGGCGAGTACATCCTGACCAACCCCGACATGCTGCACCGTTCGCTGCTCCCCGGTCATCAGCGATGGACGGCGTACTTCCGCTCGCTGCGCTACGTCGTCATCGACGAGTGCCACCACTACCGCGGCGTCTTCGGAGCGCACGTGTCGCACGTGCTGCGGCGGCTGCGGCGCATCTGTGCGCTCTACGGCTCGTCGCCGACGTTCATCCTCGCCTCGGCGACCGTCGCCGAGCCGTCGATCGCGGGCGAGCGGCTCACCGGCCTTCCGGTGCTCCCTGTGACCGCCGACGCGTCACCACGCGGCGAGCTCTCGATCGCCCTGTGGCAGCCGCCGCTGACCTCTCACGCCGGCGAGAACGGCGCTCCCGTACGCCGCGCGGCCTCCGCCGAGACCGCCGACCTCCTCGCCGACCTGGTCTCCTCGGACGTACGCACCCTGGCCTTCGTACGCTCCCGGGTCGGTGCCGAGCAGGTCGCCCTGACCGCGGCCGCCGAGCTGGAAGAGGTCGACCCGTCGCTGCCGGGGCGGGTGGCGTCCTACCGCGGTGGCTACCTGCCCGAGGAGCGCCGGGCGATCGAGGCGTCGCTCCGCTCCGGCGAGCTGCTGGGGCTGGCGGCGACGAACGCGCTCGAGCTCGGCATCGACATCAGCGGTCTGGACGCCGTGGTGCTCGCCGGGTACCCCGGCAGGCGCTCGGCCTTCTGGCAGCAGATCGGCCGGGCAGGGCGGGGCGCGGGTGACGCGCTCGGCATCCTGGTCGCCCGCGACGACCCGCTGGACACCTACCTCGTCACCCATCCGGACGCGCTTCTCGGCCAGCCGGTCGAGGCCACCGTCTTCGACCCGGCGAACCCGTACGTAGTCGGCCCCCATCTGTGCGCCGCGGCGCAGGAGCTGCCCCTGACCGAGGCGGACCTGCCGCTCTTCGGGCCGGGCGCCCGGGAGATCCTGGACAACCTGGTCGCCTCGGGGCTGCTGCGCAAGCGTCCGCGTGGCTGGTTCTGGACCGACCGCCGCCGCGCGGCCGACCTCGCCGACATCCGCTCCTCGGGCGGATCTCAGGTGCAGCTGATCGAGGCCGAGACCGGCCGGGTCGTCGGCACGGTCGACGCGGCGAGCTCACACGCGAGCGCGCACGCCGGCGCCGTCTACGTCCACCGTGGCGAGACCTATCTCGTGCACGAGCTCGATCTGGAGGAGAACGTCGCGGTCATCTCCCGCGACGACCCCGGCTACTCCACCTTCGCCCGGGAGATCACCGAGATCTCGATCGTCGCCGAGCGGGAGCAGGTCGCCTGGGGCGAGTGCCGCCTGGCGTACGGCGACGTCGACGTCACCCACCAGGTCGTCTCCTTCCTGCGCCGGCGACAGCCGAGCGGTGAGGTGCTGGGCGAAGAGCTCCTCGACCTCCCCGAACGTACGCTGCGCACCTCCGCCGTCTGGTGGACCGTGCCCGCCTCAGCCCTCGAGGCGGCCGGCCTGGAGACGGCGGACATCCCGGGCGCCGCCCACGCCGCCGAGCACTGCTCCATCGGGCTGCTCCCGCTGATCGCGACCTGTGATCGCTGGGACATCGGTGGGGTCAGCACCGCGTCCCACCCGGACACCGGCATGCTCACCGTCTTCGTCTACGACGGACATCCCGGCGGTGCCGGATTCTCCGAGCGCGGGTTCCGTGCCGCCCGGGAGTGGCTCGGCGCCACGCTGGAGACCATCGAGGCGTGCGAGTGCGACGACGGCTGCCCCTCCTGCGTGCAGTCGCCCAAGTGCGGCAACCAGAACAACCCTCTCGACAAGCAAGGCGCGATCGTGTTGTTGCGCCTGCTTCTCGGAAAATAGGCCTAATGTGGAGAAATGCTGATCCTGGGCCTCGTGCTGATCGTCGTTGCCGCAGTCCTCATCGTGCTGGGTCTCTTCACCACCGGTAACGGTGATCTCGACGACCCGACCGCCACCCTGCTCGGCCTCCCGGTCGGCTCGACCACGATCTTCGTGATCGGCCTCGTCGCCGGCGTACTCCTCCTCTTCGGCCTCTCCCTCACCAAGTGGGGCGGCAAGCTCCAGGCGAAGAACATGAAGGAGAAGCGCCAGATGCGGAAGCTGACCAAGACGCTGCAGGACGTCACGCCCGAGTCGAAGGACGAGGCGTAGTTCTCGCTGCGGAGCATTGCGTAGAGTCTCTGCAGGCCCTCGGATTTGCTATTGCAAAGATGGTCGGGCGGCCGCTAAGTTTGCGATAGCAAACCGACAAGGAGAATACGTGACCCCCACACGTCGCAGGCCCCAACTAGCCCTCGCGTTCACCATCATCGCCCTTGCCCTGACCACCGGCCCCGCTGTTGCCGACGACACCGGCGTCACCGACAGCACCGAGAACCAGCGACTCCAGCTGGTCCTGGACGCGTCCGGTTCGATGAAGGAACCCGCAGCCAAGGGCACCAAGATCCAAGCCGCCCGCAAGGCTCTCGGCCATGTCATCGACACCCTGCCGGACCAAGCCCAGGTAGGCCTGCGGGTCTATGGCGCCAAGGTCAGCACCGGGCCCAAAGCCTGCACCGACTCCCAGGAGGTCGTTGCCCCCGGAACCGACAACCGCGACCAGCTCCGCGACGCGATCACGGCCTACAAGCCCCTCGGTGAAACCCCTATCGGATATGCCCTCCAGCAGGCAGGCAAAGACCTCGGCAGCGAAGGCAAACGCACCATCGTCCTGGTCTCCGACGGCGAGCCCACCTGCTCCCCCGATCCCTGCGAGGTCGCCAAGAAGCTCTCCCGGGACGGAATCGACCTCAAGATCGATGTCGTCGGGCTCTCGGTCGACGCCAAGACCCGCAAGAAGCTCCGCTGCATCGCCGACGCGGGACACGGCAGCTACTTCGACGCCGACGACGCCGAATCGCTCACCGAACGGCTCACCGTCACCTCCACCCGGGCCTTTCGGCCCTTCGACTTCTCCGGGACTCCCGTGACCGGATCGGCGAACCCGCTGGACGCGCCCGAGATCGGCGTGGGCCAGTACCTCGACCAGTTGCCGGCAAAGGACGGCGTCACCTTCTACAAGATCCCGCGTACGGTCCCTGGTTCCACTATCCATGTCGGCACCACCGCCCGTACGACAGTCGAAGGCGGCGGCACCGGCCTCTTGATGACACTGAGCGACGACCCCAACGGCGTAACCGAGTGTGACCGCGCCACCTCGTTCGATGGGATCTCCGGTGGCGTCAGGCTGTTGAACGCGAGCCTCAACAGCTGGTCGTCCAACCCGGACGACAGCTGCGCCACGGTCGACTTCCTGGTGCTGAGCATCAAGCAGTCGATCAACAACGACCTCGAGGACAGCCCCGTCGAGATCGTGGTCTTCGAGGAGCCTCCGCTGGCCGAAGGCTCGGAGCAGAGCCTTCCGCCTGCCGACAAGGCCATCGAGTGGGAGCCGATGACTCCCGGCAAGTCGACCGGCGAGGTCGTCTCCGGGACCAGCATCGCGAGCGCCCCCGAGATCGAGCCCGGCAGCTACACGCTCAACATCCGCTCCGGCGAGCGTCAGGTCTTCGCGATCCCTCTGAACTGGGGCGAGCGCCTTCAGGTGCAGATCGACGCCGACCTGTCGGAGAAGACCATCAACACCCACAGCGTCAACGGCGGGTTCGAGCCCAACATCATCAGCCCGACCCGCGGCGACGAGACCTACAACTTCGGCATTCACACGCCCGACGACTGGTCCGACCTTCCACTCGCCAACATGCCGAACGTCGACAACTGGCATTGGCGAAAGGGCGCGGCCAGCCACCCGGTGAGCTACCTCAACCGCTCGGTCGTCGACCAAGACATGGTCGCCTCTTCTCTGGCCGGCTATCGCTACATCGACGTCGGCTACAACATCGACAACCCAGATGCCGTCGTCGAGTACGACCTGACGGTCAAGGTCCTCGGCCAAGCAGGCGACGGTGAGCCCGAGTATGCCGAGGACGGCGATGCAGTCGCTCCGGACGGCGCCCAGGACGTCGCGGTTGAACCGCAAGAGCCCGCCAAGTCGGGCCCGGCAACCGATGACGACTTCCCCGTCGTCGGTGCGACACTCACCGGCGTCGGCGCGCTCGTGCTGGTCGGCGGGATCATCGCCACCGTTCTGGCCACGCGCAAGCGCCGTCAGATCAGCTGAAGAGCATCCAGATGCCCGTCGACAGCAATCCCAACCCCACGATGGTCGCCAGCATGCCGAGCACCGCTGATCGGGCCCACGGGGTTCGAGCAGGAGCTTGAGCTGGAGGTTGAATAGGCAGGTCGAGATGCTCCAGCACCTCGACCTGCCTGCCCTCGTCGTCGGGCGCAACGCCCTCAGGCGGAACCTGGCCGGTCTGCGCAAGCAGGCGACGGGCGTCCAGGGCCGAGGCCGGCCGGAAGGCCGGGTCTCTGCTCGTCAGAGAGCGCGCCACATTCCACAGCCGCTGATCGACACCGTCAGGAGCGACCGCCGCCAGGCTTCCGCTTTCTGTGGGAGGTCGGGTAGCCGTCAGCATCTCCATGAGTACGACGCCAGCCGCCCACAGATCCTGCGCTGGGCTCGGATCACTCATCACGCCCTGCTCGGGGGCGCGATAGCCAGGCGTTCCCAGCAGCTGATAGGCCTCGGTCAGCCGCGGCTCCTCGGCGGCGATCGCAATGCCAAAGTCCGAGAGACGCAGATGCGGGCGCCCCAGCCCGGTCGGCTCCAGCAGCAGGTTGGCGGGCTTAACGTCGCGATGAACGATCCCGGCACTGTGCACCGCGTCGAGCGCGACGAGCAGCTGATCGAGCAGGCATGCGGCCCATTGCCCGGGCAAGGGGCCGTAGTCCTTCAGCAGACTGTGCACCGATCCACCGCGTACGAGGTCCATCGTGAACAGGACCCGATCGTCCTCGGCCGACCAGCCCAGCGGTGAGACACAATGCTCACTGTCGATCCGGAACGACTGCTCACGGACAAAGCGGATCAACGACGCTGCGTCGCTGTGGCGCAGCATCTTGGCAGCACGATGAACGCCCTCACGCTGGTCCCAGGCGAGCCAGACCGTCCCCATGCCGCCTTCGCCGATAGGGTCGAGAAGCTCGTAGCGGCCCGCGAAGACCTCACCCATCGTTGACGCCGAAGGTCTGCAGGAGCTTGGCAATCGCCGGATGACTCGCTCGCAGCTGTTCGGCTGCCGCTGCGAACTCTTGGGATGACGCGGCAGCGCGGAACACTGCACGTACGGCCGCAGGGTCGGCTTCGGTGTGATGCGTGACGACCGCCTCCGAGGTGCGCGCGGCCTCGAGTTGTCGTACGGCATCGTCGAGCGACTGCTCACCAGCGGCGACGCGGCACGCGGCGGCGTACATCAGCTGCAGGCGTTTGACCGCCGCAGGATTGCCGATCTTGACCCTCCGCGCATTCATGAGCTGAGACAGCATCGGCGCTGAGATGCCCAACAGATCGGCGACCCTGACCTGCGTCAACGACAACACCGAGGAACACCGCTTGATCAAGTCACCGAGCGGCTCACCATAGAGGTGGGCCTGTGCCCGTCGGTTGTCATCCGCGCTGCTTGCGGTCATGGCGGTCACACTATCGAGATGAGCCTCGTAGCCTGACCCGACCGACCCCGCCTGGACGCTGCCTCTAGTCCGGCCGAGGCTCGGTCGGGCCGGCTCTCGCCTCGGCGACCGGGTCCCCCGGCTGACCGAGCCAGCGCGGTCCCTCGACCCGCACGGTGACGGTGACGTCCTCCCCGGCGATCTCGCACGACTCCAATGTGGCGCCGTTGCGGGCGGTGATCGTCGACGCCTCCGCACATGCGTCCTCGGAGACCTGGAGCGCGTTGGCGCCCGCCAAGGCGGCCAGATCGGCCGCGGACTGTGCGGTGCGGTGGGCGACGAAGACCGCGCCCACGACACCCAGCGCCGCGCCGAGGAAGAGCAGGAGTCCGATCGCGCCGACCGCGAACGGGGCTGCCGACCCGCGTTCGTCCTCGCCCGCCCGCAACGTGCTCACTGCTCCCCCCGCGTCGCCTCGGTCGCAGCGACCGCCTCGCCGCGAACGGTCACACCCGGTATCCACCTGAAGATCCCGCCGGGCCCGGTCACCCGGGCTCGGGCCGAGGCGACGACCTCCTCGGCGCCGGCGCTGACACTCACCTGTGTGCCCGCAGGCCCGACCCGACGTCCGCGGGCGACGGCGGAGCCGCTGTCGTCCCCTCGGGCGACGGCCCGGGCGGTCTCCCGAGCCGCGTCGACCACCTGGATCTGCGCCGCTCCCACCGACAGCAACCACACCAGCCCGATGGTCACGGCCACCAGGAGCGGGATGACCATCACCAGCTCCGCGGTCGCGGCGCCTCGCTCGTCCCGCTGCCCGCGGACCACGGCTCAGATCCCCAGCAGGCTGAGCACGTGCTGGAACAGCCTGTTGAGCAGGTCGTTGCCGAAGCCACCGGTGAGCAACTTGTAGAGCAGGCCGGCGAGCCCGGCACCTGCCGCCGTCCCGACGGCGTATTCGGCCGTCGTGATCCCCTTCTCGTCCTTCCGAAGATGTGTCTTGGCCATGGTTGGTCCTCTCTGGTCGATGGCCGTCGGTACGGCCGCTCACGACGACAATGACCCGCTCCACCGACATCCGCGACCGCCATGTCGCCGGCTGTGGACAACCCGATCCCGAACCCACCCTGTGGATGACAAACGGCCCGTTGATCAGGGAAAACAAGCGCGCCGAGACGCCACATACGTCGGTCGAGTCGGCATTCGGCTGCCAGCTCGACCGACGCGCGTGACGGCTCGGCCGACGGGGGTGACGGCTCGGCCGGGTCAGATGCCGAGGTTGGAGAGGAGGCCGCCGACGACAGGGACGACGCCCAGCAGCAGGAAGGCGGGGAGGAGACAGATGCCGAGCGGGACGGCGGCCTTGACGCCCACCGCGCGGGCGCGGTCCTCGACCTCTGCCCGGGCATTTCTGGTCAGATCGTCGGCAAGGCGCTCGACCGTCGTGGCGACCGGGGCACCGGTCGCCTGAGCTCGGGCCAGTGCTCGGCCCAGCGGCGCCAGCGCGGGATCGTCCACCAGGGTGCGCCAGGTCTTCTCCGGATCGGCTCCCAGACGAAGCCGAGAGGCCGCCGGCAGAAGTCGGGCGGCTGCCGGCCCGGGCAGCGCTGCGGCGACGGCCACGAGCGCCTCGGCGGGCGCCGCGCCGGAGGAGAGCGCGGCGGAGAGCAGGCGGACCAAGGCAGGCAGCTCGGCCTTCGCGGCCTCCCGCTCGCGCCGGACCTCGGCGGGCTCGACCCGGCCGATGACCAGCCAGCAGACGACACCCGCCGGAGCGGCGAGTACGGCACCCGCCGTGCCGCCGACGAACGAGTAGACGGCACCGGCGGCGAGCAGCGCCAGCAACGGCCGCCAGCGCATCATCCAGCCGCCGGGATCATCCCGGTCCGCAACGGCCGCGATCCTGCCGGGAAGTGGTGAGGCTGGCGCGGGCAGCAACGCTGCTGCCAGCCCGAGCGAGACAGCCGCGAACCACATGCTCATCGGGCCACCTCCGTAGCGCAAGCGCCAGAATACGGACGCGGCCCGATGAAAGGTCCAAAGTTCGCTCGCTGACGCTCGCTCATCTCGCCTCCACCCCACGCGCGATGCCCTCGATCCACCACAGCCCCAGCCAGCCGAGCAGCAGTCCGAGACCGAGGCAGGCCAGACCCACCGGCGATCCGAAGAGGAACGCCAGCGGGTCGCCGCCGACGCCGCTGCCCATCGCCAGGGCAGCCACCGGCAGGCCTGCGATCAGGCGGGCGGTGGAGCGCGCCGAGCCGAGCTCGCCGTCGACGACCCGCTGGGTGGCGGCTGCGGCCCGCAGGTCCAGCGCCACCCGGTCGAGTGCGTCCGCGAGACCGCTCCCGGTCTGGTGGGCGATCTGCCAGGCCGCGGCGACCACACGGAGCGATCCCGCCCCAGGCACCTCGGCGACCTGCCGCCACGCGGCTGGTACGTCGGAGCCCATCCGCTGCGCCTCCGCGACCGGCTCGATCACCGGCCACTCCGTGGCGAGCTGCGTCAGCGCGGGACCGGGCGGGTGCCCGGCGGTAAGCTCGGCGGCCATCTGCTCGCAGGCCTCGACGACGCGGTTGGCCGTACGCCCAGCCTCGATCCGCTCGCAGCGGCGCCGCCACAGGGCGACACCGCCAAAGGTGGCGATCCCGAGCAAGACAGCCGCGACGACCGCCTTGCCCGGGAAGACGATGGGGATCAAGGCGACCAGGAGGAACGACCACCGCGGCACCCGCCACTCAGGCGACCGTGGTCCAACCGCTGCTCGTGGGCGGAGCATCAGCGCGGCGGCGGCACCGAGCAGGCCGGCGACCAGCCCGAGGCTCAGCGCACTCACCGCTCCGCTCCCAGCAGCGCTTCGAGCCGGTCTGCGGCCGGTCCGGCGACCACGACGTCATCGGCGGCCACCGAGAAGGCGGTCTCCATCCGGACCAGCCCATCGGCTCCGCGACACGGGACCGCGATCTCGGTCAGCACCCGGCGGCCGTCACGTCGCCGCAGGTGCACGACCACGTCGACACCAGAGGCGAACTGGCTGTGCGCCGCCTCCCTGCCGAGACCGGCGGCGAGCGCCAGCGCCTCCACCCGAGCCGGCACATCGGCGGCGGAGTTGGCGTGCAGCGTGCCGCAGCCACCCTCGTGGCCGGTGTTCAACGCGGCGAGGAGATCGACGACCTCAGCGCCACGCACCTCCCCCACGACCAGCCGGTCCGGCCGCATCCTGAGGGCCTGGCGGACCAGCGTATGGAGCTCGACGGCGCCGGCGGCCTCGATGTTGGCCGGGCGCGCCTCGAGGCCGACCACATGCGGATGGTCCGGACGCAGCTCGGAGGCGTCCTCCACCAGCACCAGCCGCTCCTCCGGCGGCACCAAGGACAACAGCGACGCCAGCAAGGTGGTCTTCCCTGTGCCGGTGCCTCCGGAGACGAGAAACGCCGACCGTGCCAGCACCAGCCGGCGCAGCAGATCAGCCACGCGGGGAACCACCATCCCCGAAGCCTCCAGCTCGGCGAGCGTGAACGCCCGCGCCGACGGCACCCGCAACGAGATCACCGTGCCCGGTCGCGCCAGCGGCGCCAGCACCGCATGGAACCGGCTGCCGTCGCCCAGCCTCAGGTCGACGTAGGGCGAGGCATCGTCCAGGCGGCGGCCGGCCCCGGCGGCCAACCGCTGCGCCAGCCGGCGAACCGCGTCGTCGTCAGGAAACGCGACCGGAGCGGGCTCCAGGCCGGAGCCGCGGTCGATGAAGACCTGATCGGGCCCGTTGACGAGGACGTCGGTCACTCCCGGCAACCGCAGCAGCGGCTCCAACGGCCCCGCGCCGACCACGTCGCGCCGCAGCATCTCGTAGACCGCCAGCACCGTCGCGTCACCGACGATCCGTCCCTCCGCACGAAGCGCCTCCTGAACCCGGTGCGGGGTGAGCTCGCCCGGCGTACGGGCCAGGTGGTCGCGGACGAGGTCGACGACCTGAGGCGCGATGTCGACAGCGCCGATCATGCGACCATCACCCCCGCGCGGACCCGACAGCGCATCAGCACCTCTGCCGCGGCACGGGCCAGCGGCGCCCGCTTCGAGCGGATCGGCCCCAGGCCCAGGTCGATGGCCTCTGAGAGCCCGCGCTGGTCGGACATCGAGGCGATCACCGGGAGCCCGAGCGCACGCCCCACGGCCTCCGGCTCGGCCGCGCGGCCGCGGACGACGAGCCGCACCCGATCCCGCTCGGGAAGGCGGGAGATCAGCCGAGCGGCGGACGCCGTGCCGGTGACGTTCGCCCGAACGATGACGAGGACGATGTCGCAGCCGGTCAGCAGCGCCTCAGCGGCGGCGTCGGACTCGCGTGGCAGGTCGACCACGACCAGGTCATGGCCGCGTCGGGCGGCGGCGAGCACCTCGCGCACCACCTCGGGCCGCGGTGGCACAACGTCGCCGCCCGGCCACCCCAGCAGGCCCAGCCACCCGACGTGCGGCACCGCCTCACGCAACGCCCGCGCACCCAGCCGCCCGGCAGTCTGCCCGAGATCGCCCCAGGTCACGCCGGGGATCTCGTCGAGGCCGAGCACCCGCCCGGCTCCAGGACCGAGCCGGTCAGCGTCGATCAGCAGCGTCGACCCACGGTCTGCTCCCAGGCTGGCCAGGGCCGCGGCGTACGTCGTCGCACCGGCTCCACCCGATCCGGCCAGGACGCCGACGACCGTGCCGTCGCCGCCCTCACCGTCGCTGACGTCGGCGAGCAGCCCGGCGACCACGGTCTCGGCAGCCGGCAACTCGAGCAACGTCTCGGCGCCGACCTCCAGCGCGGCCCGGAGCAGCGGTTCGCCGGTCGAGCCCCATCCCACGACGTACACCCCGTCTCTTCGGGGTGGACGCAGCGATGCCACCTCCGCCAGGAGGTCGGCGCCGACGAGGATCAGTGGCGGGCGTTGCCATCGACGCAGGGCGCCGACGGCGTCGGTGCACTCCTCGACGGTGACGCCGGAGGCGGCGGCCAGGCGAGCCGCCTCAGCGGCGAGCAACGAGTCCGAGGTGATGACAAGCGGTTCCGAGGTCATGGCAGCAGGATCCGCCGCGACACCGACAATTCCACTCGCAAATTCAGGACCTGTGGATAACCCCGTCCCGGACCCGCCCTGTGGATGGTGATCGGCCCGCCCAACGGCCGTCTACGATGTGCCCATGACACGCATCGCTGCGTTCTTCGACCTCGACAAGACGATCATCGCGAGGTCGAGCACGCTTGCGTTCTCCAAGCATTTCCAGGCCGGCGGCCTGATCACCCGCGCGGCCATGATCCGCTCGGCCTACACGCAGTTCGTCTACGTCGTCGGCGGTGCCGACCACGACCAGATGGAGAAGATGCGCAAGGCGCTCTCCGAGATGGTCACCGGCTGGGACGTGGCGACCGTCAAGGAGATCGTCGCCGACACCCTCCACAACGTGGTCGACCCGCTCGTCTACGAGGAGGCGGTGCAGCTCATCGAGCAGCACCACGCCCAGGGTCACGACGTCATCATCGTCTCCGCCTCCGGCACCGAGCTGGTCGAGCCGATCGGCACGATGCTCGGCGCCGACCACGTCGTCGCCACCCAGATGGAGATCGAGGACGGCCGCTACACCGGCGAGATCGCGCTCTACGCCTACCGCGAGGAGAAGGCCCGCGCGGTCCAGCAGTTGGCCGAGCGCTTCGGCTACGACCTCGAGCAGTCGTACGCCTACTCCGACTCCGTCACCGACCTCCCCATGCTGGAGGAGGTCGGCCACGCGTTCGCGGTCAATCCCGACAAGGACCTCCGTAAGGCTGCCAAGGAACGCGGCTGGGACATCCTGGTCTTCAACAAGCCGGTCGCGCTGCGCAGCCGCGTGCTCACCCCGTCCACGCCGACCCTGGCCGCGCTGGCCGTCGGGGGCGCCGTCGCGATCGCCGGCGGCGTCATCTGGGCGGGCACGAAGCGCCGTCGCCTCGGCGCCTGACCCAATTCTGCAGAAGCGGCATCATCCTCCTCATCCTGCAGAATTTCCAGCCTTGTATCTGGCCGCCGATCGGCGTAGAAACAGAGGTGTAACAAGACGTACACGAGTGAGAGGCACCCACGCGGCGATCCACCCATCTGATGGGGTGCTGTAGCCGGGGAGAAATCCCGACGCAGTGACCAGACCTTGCACGCTTGGTAACCAGAAACGCTCGTGTCAGCGGTGGCACCCGGTGCTCACAACCCACCGGGTGCCACCTGCTTTTGCCTCGTCTACTCGGCCGCGTCCAGGCGTAGCGGCGAAGCCTCGGCCCCGGCGGCGTACGCCTCGGCCGCGTAGAGCAGCCACGAGTGCGCCCCCGCCTGGCCACCCTCGCGGAAGCCGCGCAGGTTCGACTCGTAGGCGGCCCGCAGCGCCAGATGGCCGGCCTCGGGCACGACCAGCGACTTCTCGTCCACGCCACGCGCGACCAGGATGAGCCGCTCTGCGGCACGCGCGACGAGCCCGTTGTGGGATGCGAACGGAGCAGCGGTCGCCAGATCGGCGTGCACGAACGCCGCCACGACCAGCGCCGGCGCGGACGTTGGGGCGAGCAGCAGATCGGAGAGACGCCGCAACCGCTCGGCCGACTCGGCCGAGCGCGGACGGCCCAGCTCCTCAGGGTCCAGCGACCCCGCCGCTGCCAGCGCGTGCAGCCGCGCGAACGCCTGCAGCGGCGCGTGCTTCACCACCGGCACCAGCGAGAGCAGCTCGGTCGAGAGCCGTACCGCGTCCTGCGCGATCGCATCCCCGCCCGAGTCGCGAACCTCACCCAAGGACGACGAGGACCCTTCCAGCACGGCAGAGGCGTGCGCACCGCGCAGCAGCGACTCGGCGGTGGTCTCCGGAGACGTACGCCGCAGTCCCCGGTCACGCAGCATCACGTCGATACCGTCACGAGCTGCGGCGAAGCCCGAGGCCACACCTTCGAGCGACACCAACCGGGCAAGCGGATCGTCCTTCACGCGTCAACCTTAAGCGCGCGTTACCCTGACCGAGATGACGGACCCAGCCAACCCCGATCCGGCACGCTCCTTCGGCGGCGTGGCGGACAGCTATGACCGCGGGCGCCCGTCCTACCCGGTGGATGCGGTGAAGTGGCTGGTCGGCGCGGAGCCGTGCTCGGTCCTCGAGCTCGGGGCCGGCACCGGCAAGCTCACCGAGGTGCTGGTCGGCCTGGGCCACGACGTCTTCGCGACCGACCCGGACGACGCGATGCTCGACATCCTCTCCGGGAAGCTCCCGGACGTACGCGCCACCAGCGGAACCGCCGAGCAGATCCCGACCGGCGACAGCCTCTACGACGTGGTCGTCGTCGGCCAGGCGTTCCACTGGTTCGACCACGCCAAGGCGCTGGCGGAGATCGGGCGGGTGCTGCGTACGGACGGACGACTCGCCGTGGTCCAGAACGAGCGCGACGAGCGGATCCCCTGGGTGCGCAAGCTCGGCAAGCTGATCGGCAAGCAGACTGGACTGACAGAAGAGGGCGGCTTCGACCCGACCTCGATCCTCGACGACTCCGGGTTCTTCTCCGCAGTGGAGGCCCAGACGTTCCGGCACTGGCAGGTCGTCGACCGCCACTCGATCCAGGACCTGGTCCAGTCGCGCTCCAACATCGCCACCCTCGAGCCGGAGGCTCAGCAGCAGAAGCGGCGCGACGTGCTGGCCTTCTACGACGACTACGGCCGCGGCATGGACGGCATGCAGCTGCCCTACAACTGCCGCGCCTGGCGTGCGCAGGTGCTCCCGCACGCGCACGTCAAGCACACCGTCGAGGTCGTCGAGACGGACGAGGAGCAGGAGCCGAAGGTGCCGCTGGCCAAGCGCACCGACACCGCCGTACGCCTCCCCCGCGTCATCACCGACCCCGAGAACGGCGACGACGACCTGCTCATCGACTTCCGGTGAGCCCCGCGATCAAAGCACTGTTCGCGGACGCGTCGTGAGCGCGTCGCGCTCCGGGTCCATGAGATCGAAGCTCTGGATGACCCAGAAGATCGTGAAGCAGACCAGCAGCGAGACCTCGGTCGCCAGCAGCCAGTACGTCCAGCCGGTCAGGCCCAGCACGATGCCGGCCGCCAGCAACACCACCATGGCCACGACCAGCGCCCAGTAGGTCTTGTCCAGCCGCGTACGCGCCTTGTCGGCCTCCCGCGCGATCTTCCGCACGCCCCAGTCGGTGTTGAGCACGACCGCCAGCGCGAACGGCGTGAAGGTGAAGATCGCCGCGAGCCCGTGGGCCTTCGCCGCAAAGCTCTCCTGGTCGATCAGCAGCCAGCCCACACCGACGACCCATGCCCCCGCGACGGAAACCAGCCCGATGGCGCCCCAGCGCGACGGCCAGGCCCCGGCAGCGGCGCGCTTGCGGAGCCCGAAGATCAGCACGACCACCCAGCCGATCGCCATCACCGCCAGATAGCTCCAGGCGTTGTTGACGATGGCGGCCTTGTCGATCTGCTGCCCGATCTCCGGCGTCGGCACGAAGCCGACCATCGGCGCCGAGAGCCCGGCGAGGTTGAGCGCGGTGTCCTCCGCGTCGGTATAGCCCCGCAGCACCACCAGACACACGCCCAGCGCGCACAGCACCGCGGTGAAGACCGGGCCCGCCGGGGTGTAGTAGTAGGACGAGATGGAGGTCTGCCACTCCCCGCTCGTGATCGTCTCGGCGCCCACCGAGATCGCGAGCCCCGCGAGCAGACAGCACAGAGCGAAACGGACATAGCGGTACGTCGTCACCTCGGTCGTCATAGCCCCGAACGTAGCGGGATCCGGCCACCCTCGGGGCCCTATTCAGCAGCGCGTCCGAGACCCGCGCCAATCGTTCACCGAGCAATGTCGAGGAACGCATAGCGTGACGAACGCCACATCAGATACCGTAAATCGAGCCCGGATCCCCGCCGGTTTCGATAAATCCTCCGCCGCTCCTACGATGCGCGCGTGAAGATGACGATCAAGTGAAATCCTTCGCCCCGAGCCGATGATGTCTTGGGATGCGCCCACGGACGCGTTAGCGTCCGGACGAAGCCGCATATCTCTGCCGTAGCCCCACCACCATCACCGCTCGGGCGATGCCTCCTGCGGAAAAAGTGAGGTCGACATGTCCACCGTGACATTCCTCGAGGACGGCCCTTCCGTTCTCTCCCTGTACGAAGGTTTCTTCGCCGGTGGCGCCCGGATCCTGCACACCGCAGTCGTCCGCGCGCTCGACGCCACCACGCCTCAGCAGCACAGCGTGCTGAGCCTCAGCGACCGCGTGCAGCGCGAGTTCACCGCGCAGCGGATCTCCTCCGACAACTCCTACCGCCGCCTGACCTCGGCCGGCGTGCCGGTGCGGGCATTGAGACGTACACCGACGGGCCCCATCACCACCAGCCAGCTCAAGCGCGTGGCGCAGTCGGTGGCGAAGGCCGACGTGGTGCTCTCCCTCAAGGAGCAGCCACTCACGGTGCTGGGCAGGGTCGGTACGTCCGGGACGCCGCTGATCACCTGCCTGCACCGCTCCGACCCGGAGCACCAGGGGGCCGGGGTGCAGGAGCTCATCGACCTCGACCGGGCCGGGCTGCTGACCGCGGCCGTGTGCTGCGCGGAGTCGACCCAGCGGGCCTACCACGAGGCGACCGGGATCCCGCTGGAGCGGCTGCCGGTCTTCCCCAACGGGGTCGACCTCTACAAGTTCCGCACCGACGCCGAACTGCGGGCCGGCAAGCGGGCCGAGCTCGGCGTGGACGGCGACGCACCCGTGGTGATGATCGCGGCCCGCTTCGACGAGATGAAGAACATCCCGCTCTTCGTCCGGGCGGCGCGCCGGTTCGTGCAGGAGCACCCCGACGCCCACCTCGTCATGTGCGGCGCCGGGATGACCGCGGACAACCCGGCCTTCGCCCAGCTCATCACCGAGGAGCTCGGCGCGTGGCCGGCGCTGGAGACCAACCTGCACGCTCTCGGGATCCAGAGCCAGATGGCGCCGCTCTACAACGCCGCCGACCTGATCACGCTCACCTCGGCATTCGGCGAGGCCGCCCCGCTGTGCCTGCTCGAGGGGATGGCCTGCGGCGCGGTCCCGGTGACCACGCCGGTCGGCGACGCTCCGGCGATGGTCGGCGACCTCCGCCTGGTCTCGAGCTTCGACCCGGCCGAGATGGCCGAGTCCTGGAAGGCCGCCTTCGCCCAGCGCGAGGAGCACTTCGAGCGCATCTTCCGCAACCGGCAGCGCCTCTCCGAGCAGCGGCTCTTCGATGCGTACGCCCGGCTCATCAAGGACTCCGCCGACGCAGCCCTCATCCCGATGGCGGTTTGAGACGACCGCTGGTCGAGCCTCGTGAGCGGGGCTCGACCAGCGGTCGGGCGGATCAGTAGATGCTCACGCCGTAGGCGTTGACGGCCTCACGAACGGGCTGGAAGAAGGTCGTTCCGCCCGTCCTGCAATTGCCGGAGCCACCCGAGGTGATGCCGAGGGCCTTGGTGCCGTCGTAGAGCGCACCGCCGGAGTCGCCCGGCTCGGCGCACACGTTGGTCTGGATCAGGCCGCTGACCCGGCCGGAGCCCTGGTAGCGGACGGTGACGTTGAGCGCCTGGACGGTGCCGGTGTGGACGCCGGTGGTGGAGCCGTCTCGGGTGACCCGCTCACCGACGTACGCATCGGCGACCGAGAAGCCGCCGGGGTGCGAGAGCGAGGGGTTGTCATAGCGAACCAGGGCGTAGTCGTTGCCCGGGAAACTCGAGGAGACCGTCGGGCCGATCAGGGTCGACTGGCCCGAGTTGGCGTACCAGGTCGGAACCTCGTCACCGCAGTGACCGGCGGTGATGAAGTAGTAGCTGCTGCCGCTCTGCACGTTGAACCCCAACGAGCAGCGGTAGCCGGAGCCGTAGATCGCATCGCCGGCGCCGAGCAGCGTGGTGAACTCGCCGGCGGTGCGCTTGATCGTGAGTGCCTCGGCGTCGGCGCCTGCGGCCTTGGTGAGCTTGGCGAGCTCCGCCTTGGAGACGGTGGAGTCGGCGGTGACGACGACCTTGCCGGTCGCTGCGTCGGTGTACCAGGCGATGCCGGATACGGCTGACTTGTCGACGGCGGAGTGGACCGCTGCCAGCGCCTTCGGACTGAACTCCTTGTGATCTGGTGCGGCGACGGCCGGCGTGGTGGCAGCTGTGGCTGCCAGGCCAAGACCGGCGAAGACTGCGGCCAGACGGGTGCGGGACGTGGTGAACCTCATGTGTTCCTCCTACGAACGACCAGGCACCCGCGTGGTTGCAGGCGCCAGGAATGCCCGACCACCGCGATGTGCCCGAGCACGCCTTCTCGGGAGTATGTCGGCGGCTCGATCGGTCGGCTATGCGGAGGAAGAAAATTTCACCGCCAGGCGGAAATCATTACCAAATAGGGCGAAGTGGTCTGAACCACTTCGCCCCATTCGAGCTGCGTATCAGTAGATGTTGACGTCGTAGGCGTTGAGGGCCTCGCGGACAGGCTGGAAGAAGGTGGTGCCGCCCGAGTCGCAGTCACCGGAGCCGCCCGAGGTGATCCCGAGCGCGGTCGAGCCGGCGTAGAGCGGGCCACCGGAGTCGCCCGACTCGGCACAGATGTCGGTCTGGATCATGCCGCGGACGGTGCCGGACCCGCGGTAGCGGACCGAGACGTCGAGCGCCTCGACCCGGCCGGAGTGCACGCCGGTGGACGAGCCGTCGCGGGTGACCCGCTGACCGACGCGCGCGTCACCGACCGAGTAGCCGCCCTGGTGGGTCAGCGAGGTGTTGTCGTAACGCACCAGCGCGTAGTCGTTGCCCGGGAAGCTCGACTTCACCGTCGGTCCGATCCGGGTGGTCCGACCGGAGTTGGTGTACCACGTCGCCACCTCTTCGGCGCAGTGGCCCGCGGTGAGGAAGTAGTGGGTGCCGCGGCTGCGTACGTTGAAGCCAACCGAGCATCGAACACCTGAGCCGTAGACGGCGTCGCCGGAGCCGATGAAGGGCTTGAACTCGCCCTTGGCGCGCTTGATCGTGATCGCGTCGGCATCGGCGCCGACCGTCTCGGTCAGCCTGCTCAGCGCGGACGCGGGGACGGTGGAGTCCGCGGTCACGACCACCTTGCCGGTGGCCTCGTCGGTGTACCAGGCGATACCGGACAGCGCGGACCTGTTGACCGCGGAGTCGACGGCGGCGTAGGCGGCCGCCAGCGCGTTGGCGCGGGCCCCCACCTCCGGTGGCGCGGCGACCGCCGGCGTGGCCGCGGCGCTAGCCGCCAGCCCTAGTCCGACCGCTGCTGCGAGCAGACGGTTACGTGACCTGGTGAACCTCATACGTTCCTCCACCGCGGATTGTGCCCGAACACGACCACAGTGAGTATGTCGTTGTAAGCACCTCATCGGCCAGTCGTTGGCAAAAAACTTTCGTAGTTCGACGAAATTTCGTACGCCGCGGGGCAAAGTGGCCCAAACCACCTCACCCCGCGGCGTACTCGTGCTTGATCAGTAACGCTCGGTCAAGAGCACTTGATCAGTAGATCGTGGCGCCGTACACGCTGAGCGCCTCGGTCACCGGCTGGAAGAAGGTGGTTCCGCCGGTGGAGCAGTTGCCGCTGCCGCCGGAGGTCAGACCCAGTGCGGTCGAACCGGAGTAGAGCGCGCCACCGGAGTCACCGGGCTCCGCGCACACGTTGGTCTGGATCAGGCCGCTGACGGTGCCCTCGGCGTAGCGGACGCTGGCGTTGACCGCCGTCACGGTGCCGGTGTGGACACCGGTGGTCGAGCCATCACGGGTGACGCTCTGGCCGACCCGAGCGGTGCCTGCGGTGAAGCCACCGGTCTTCGAGATGGAGGAGTCGTACTCGACGATGCCGTAGTCGTTGCCCGGGAAGCTCGAGCCCGCGGTGTAGCCCAGCAGCGTGGTGTTCGACGAGTTGGCGTACCAGGTCGAGATGCCGTTGGTGCAGTGGCCCGCGGTCAGGAAGTAGTCGGCGCCGCCGACCTTGACGTTGAAGCCGAGGGAGCAGCGGGAGCCGCCGCCGTAGATGGCGTCGCCGGGGCCGATGAGCGGGCTGAACTCGCCCTTGGTGTGCTTGACGGTCACGGCCTCGTCGCCCTGGCTCGTCTTCTCGGCGGCAGCCTCCTTGACCTCGGCGATCTCGGCCGCGGAGACGGTCTCGTCGACGGTGATGACGACCTTGTTGGTGGCCGGGTCGGTGTACCACGAGGAGCCGACCGGAGCGGACTCGGCGACGGCCGACTTGACCGACGCGACCTCGGCCTTGCTGAACTCGGCATCCGCGGCGGCTGCCGGGACGGCGACGGCGGCGGAGGCCGCGAGACCCACACCCGCGGCAAGCGCGGCGATCGTGCGGGGACGGAAGGTGGTGCGTTGGAACCTCATACGTCTCCTCCTGGGGGAAAGGCCCATGTGTTGTGGGCTTCCGCACCCGAATCCACGGGTTTCGCGGCTTACCGGGGGCGGGTAACTGAGTTTCGTGTTCTTTCCCTTGCTCCGCATCACAATCGATTCCCCAAGAATTCGCATTGCAAAGACTCGTTCATCGAATTCCTGCAATGCAGCAACACGCGATTCCGCAGGGTTTGCGGCGCCCCGCCCACAGAAGAGGATTGGGTAAGCATTGCCAAGTTGTAGGTACCCGGGTCCTGGGCCGCGTACGGTGGGTGTCCGTGTTCATCTCGCTGCTCGAGCAAGGATTCGGGCGGGATTTCGTCCGTCTTCCAAACCTTCGGCGTGGCGACTGTTGATAGATGGTAGACAAACCCCATGCCGTATCCGCCGCCCCCAGGCTCCCCCGGTTCGGGCGCGCCTGACGAGGAGCCGCAGAAGCAGCCTGCGCCTTTCGACTACAACGAGCGCCTGATCGGACTCTCCGACGACGGCGGCAACCGACCGGCGTTCAACGCCCGCAAGGAGCGCGCCGGCCAGGGCGGGCCGCTGCGCCAGATCTTGACCATCGCCGTCTCCCTCGGGCTCGTGGTCGTGTGCGGGGTGGTCGTCTACGCCCTCTTCACCCGCGGCGACGACGCGGCCACGACCGCCGGAGCACCGACCGCGAGCGACACGGCTTCGGCCGGCCAGACACCGAGCGAGTCGGCGAGCCAGGGTGGCGGAAGCTCCGACGTCGGCGGTGAGTCCAGCGGCAAGCCCGACTGGCCCGCGACCAGCTCCCCGGCCGACCCCAGCGACGGCGCCACCAGCTCGCGTTCGACCATCGGCCCCGAACACCTCTCCAAGGACGATGTCCCCCGCCCCTGGGAGTTCACCTACGGCGACGTCACCCTGAAGGCCCGCTACCTGAGCGGCAAGGACTACTCCGGCTGCAAGGCGACCCTGAAGCCCGCGATCCGCAACCTCGGCTGCGACTACGCCGCGCGGGTCTCCTACAAGGCTCAGCGGGGCAACCTGCGGATGACCCACTTCATCTACGACTTCAGCACCGTCGAGGCCGCAGGGAAGGCCGCCAAGAAGATCGAGCCGCGGCACGTGATCCCGCCCACGGAAGCCTCCCTGCCCGACTACACCCAGGGCTGGTTCAAGGTGAAGGACTACGGCAAGTACGTCGTCTACACCATGGTCACGGCCAGCGACGGCATCACCGTGGCCCAGGGCAAGGAGTACACCTCCTACGGCAACACCGACCTCGGCGCGGAGATCCTCTTCCGGATGTGAGCCCGGGTCAGGGGGTCGCCTGGTCCTCTGCTCCGGGCGAGGCTCCTACCGTGGGCGAAGGCTCCGTCGAGACGCCGCCACCCTCGTTGGGCTGCGCCGACGGCGAGGCGCTCGACCCGGTCGAGCTCGACGGCTCGGCGCTCGGCGTCTCCGTCGCGGCCGACTCCGACGGCTCGGTCGACTCCGAAGGTTCAGTGCTCGCACCCGCGGACTCCTCCGGAGTCGCGGTCGCGCCCGGCGACGGATCCTCGTTCCGCTTCTCGTCCCGCTTCTCGGAACCGCCGCCGGTCACCCGGGAGATCGTCGTGCTGCTGTCCCCACCACCCACGATCGAGCTGACGCTGCGCCCGGCCGCCAGCTCGAAGATCGTGATCGCGACGACCACGACCACGAACATCGCCAAGGAGAGCAGGGCGATCCGCTTCCAGGGCAGCGTCTTGAGGCGCTCCTGCCACGACGGCGTCGGCTCCGTGTCGCCACCCTCGGCCGCATCGGCCACTTCCGCCGCCTCGCCCACGGAGCCCGAAGTCGGCTCGGTCGCAGGCTCCGAGGTGGCCCGTACGCCGGCGAGCCCGGCCGACCGCCACCGGCCCAGGGCCTGGACGCTGGTCACCTTCTCGTGGCTCTTCGCGAGCCACTGGGAGTAGAGGTTGGTGCCGACCGTCGCCGCGACGCTGCCGAGCGCCGCCCCGACGAGGGTGCCGACGGCACCCAGCGTGGAGAGCAGCACCGCGGAGGTGACGGCAGCAAGGGCACCTGCGGTGGTCGCGAGCCAGTCGATGCGGGCCGGTTTCGATTCGCGGGTATCGCTGGAGGGCGGGGTGTTGCTCATTAGGCCCAGGTTAACTCGCGAACCGATGCTACCGGCACCAACTTGACGCAGATCACCCCTGACTCAGGTCACGCTCCAGTGCCGCTGCGCCGGACATCAGGGTCGCGACGACGCTCGGCAGGGACTCCTTGTCGTAGCGGACGCTGGGCATGGAGATCGACATCCCGGCGACGACGTCGCCACCGGCGCCACGGACGGGGACGCCGACGGCGACCACGCCCCGCTCGGAGCGACCGTCGTTGAAGGCGAAGCCGTTGCGGCGTACGCGCTCGAGCTCGGTACGCAGCGCGTCGATGTCCGGGCGGTCGGCCAGGTGGTCGGCGTACCTCTCCCGGGAGTAGATCGAGGCGACCTCGTCGTCGGAGATCTGGGCCAGGAGCAGGAGGCCGGCGGTGGTGCGGTGAGCGGGGAAGACCATGCCCTCGCGGGAGCCGACCTTGAGCGACTGCGGCGACTCGACCGAGGCGATGAAGCGGCAGGTCTCACCGGTGCGTACAGCGACGTTGGCGGACTCGCCCAGCAGGTCGACCAGGCGCTGCAGATGCGGCAGCGCGACCTGGCGGAGCCGGGATGCGGTCGAGCGGGAGTGGGCGGCCAGCTCCAGCACCGGTCCGGCTCGGTAGACCTTGTCCTCGTCCTGGACCGCGAAGTCGCGGTAGACCAGCATCGCCAGCAGCCGGTGGGCGGTGGAGCGGGCTACGTCGAGCCGAGCCGCTGCCTCCGAGACGGTCAGGCGGCCTTCGAGCTGGAGGATCGCCGCCAGCTTGAGTGCGTGGTCGACGCTGGTGATCGCATACGGGGGCCGGGTCTTGAGCGGCTTGTCCATCCCACCTCTTCCTGATCACACCAAACCAAGCATCTATCGCTCGCCTCCGCAGGAGATTGACCGAGCTGAGGAGGGGGCTGTGACAATGACCACGTCTTCGAGGCACTCCCGCCCCGACTCACCGACATGATCGTGAAAGGCTGAACGCGATGTCCGTCCTGATCGGCACCATCCCGACACGTACGTTCGACGACTCCCGTCGCTGGGTCGCGGAGGGCACGGCTCTGCTGACCGGCGCCGTCGACGGTCTGGACAGTCCCGCCTTCGACGCCGACTCGCAGCTGCCCGGCTGGACCCGCAAGCACCTGGTCGGCCACGTCGCCGCCAACGCCGATGCCCTCGGCAACCTGATCTCCTGGGCCGAGACGGGCGTGGAGAAGCGGATGTACGCCTCCACGGAGCAGCGCAACGCCGACATCGAGGAGGCAGCGACGCGACCGGCCGAGGAGCTCCGCTCGTGGTATCACCGCGGCGCCGCGGAGCTCGACGCGGCCATGGACCGGCTGACCCCCGAGCAGTGGGAGCACGAGGTGATCACCGCCCAGCTCGTCACCCGGAAGGCGAGCGACGTCCCGTGGATGCGGGCCCGTGAGGTCTTCGTCCACGCCGTAGACCTCGGCGTCGGAATCACCTTCGCCGATCTGCCCGACGACTTCCTGCTCGCCCTCGCCGACGAGATCCGTACGAAGCGGGGACTCGCTGACGACGACCTGCTCGGTGTCGAGGGCCCGCTTCCCGAGGTGGCTGCCTGGCTCGCCGGGCGACCGCACGACCTCGTGGACGCGCCGACGCTCGGATCGTGGCTCTGACCGTTCCTGGGATCAACTCCAGCGGGCGAGCTTGTCCGGGTTCAGGACGATCCAGACGTCGGTGACCCGGCCGCCGGCGACCCTCAGGTTGGCGACACCGCGGTGAGCGCCGTCCTCGACGAACGTGAACCCGAGGCCGTCTGCGGTGGCCTCGGTCCGGATCTCCCAGGTCGGCCGCTTCGTGAGTACGCCCAGCAGGAACCGCGCCACCTTCTCCGGCCCGGCGATCGGGTTGAGGGCCGCGCTGACCCTGCCACCGCCGTCGGAACGGAGCGTGATCGACGGGTCCAGCAGCGTCACCAGCCGGCCGAGGTCGCCGCCGGCCGTGGCCGCGACGAAGGCGCGTACGACGTCGTCGTGCTCCGGCAGCGGGGCGACATCGTCGCGCTGCTGGGCGACCCGGCGGCGTGCGGAGGCGGCGAGCTGCCGCACCGCGGCCGGCGAGCGGCCGACTACCCCGGCGATGTCGCCGAACGGGACGGCGAAGATGTCATGGAGCACGAACGCGACCCTCTCCGCCGGGGTCATCGCGTCGAGCACGACGAGCAGCGCGGTGCTCACCGTGTCGTCCAGGGTCGCCCGGTCGGCCGGATCCTCGGGGGCTGCCAGGAAACCCGGCCGGACCGGCTCGGGCAGCCAGGGGCCGACGTACCTCTCCCGGCGGCTGCGCGCCGACTTGAGCACGTCGAGACAGACCCGGCTGGTCACACGGCTCAGCCAGCCGGAGGGGTTGTCGATCGCCGCCCGCTCGTCATCGGAGAGGCGATACCACCGCAGGTAGGTCTCCTGGACCGCGTCCTCGGCCTCCTCGACCGTGCCGAGCAGGCGGTAGGCGAGCGCGATCAGACGGCGGCGCTCGATCATCACCTCGCCCAGGTCGTCCATGTCAAGCATCGTGGCATCTCCTCAGGGGTTCACCCAGTGTGACGAGCCAGACATCGCGATTGTGAGGTGGCGACCTCACATTCGCATCGGCCGCCTCGTCAACCTGGTGAGTGCCCGCGCAGTGGCGGGCCAGACCCGAAGGACCCCGATGCTCGCCAACGTCAACGTCACCAAGCTCTTCCCCGCTGCGTACAAGGCCCAGATGGCCGTCGAGGAGGCGGTCGAGGAGGCCATCACCGTCGCCGGCCTCGACCGGCTCACCGTCGACCTGGTCAAGCTCCGCGCCTCCCAGATCAACGGCTGCGCCTTCTGCCTGCGGATGCACACCCAGGACGCCATCAAGAACGGCGAGACGGCCGACCGTCTCGCCCTCGTCGCCGCCTGGTGGGAGTCGCAGTACTTCACCCCCGAGGAGCAGGCCGCCCTCACCATCGCCGAGCAGATCACCCGCATCGGCGACCTGCACACCTCCCCCGCCCCCAAGGTGGACGTCGAGAGCATCCTCGACGCGAAGCAGATCGCCGCCCTCACCTGGGTCGCGATCTCCATCAACGCCTGGAACCGCATCGCGATCTCCAGCCACTACCCGGTCGCTCCGTGATCAGGACTGTGTGAACGAGATAGTCCGGGACGTTTCTGTCTATTACCTGCGGGTAGAGGGGCGGAAACGTCCCGAACTACTTCCGGCCGCTACCGATTGCTGTCGCGGCCGATAGGTGTTTGGGGGGCGTACGAGAGAATCGTGGAACCGCGTGGGAACGTTTCTCCTACGTGAATCTTTACTCGGCCAGGGGGTCCGATGACTACGCCGACACCACCACCACCGCCGCCGGACGGGTACGGCGCGATGCCTCCTGCGCCGAACCTCCAGCCTGGGACACCGGCCCCCTGGCCGCCGAACGAGAATTCGTTCGCCGCCGGAGGGCCACCGCCGCCGGAGAAGCCGCACAACCCGTGGCCCATCGTCATCGGGCTCGGTGCGATCGCGGTGGTACTGGTGATCGGCGTGATCATCACTGCCGCTCTCGTCGTTCTCCGCGGCGAGGAGGACCCGACGGCCAAGCCCGGGCCGCTGACGGTTACGGCCACGCCGAGCACGTCGGCGACCGCTCCTGCCCCGGGCGGACTGGCCGCGGATCTGTTCGAGGGTGACTGGAGGTTCAAGCTCGGCGACGTGAGCATGAACGCGACGTACGTGGCTTCCCAGGACTATCCGGACTGCGGGCCGATCGCGTCGGCCGCCCTGGAGAAGAAGGGCTGCGGGTATGCCGCGATGGGGATCCACGACGCCGAGGGCGGCAAGCTGCGGATGCTCCGGGTGATCTACGTCTTCGACAGCGAGGCGGAGGCGACGGCGGCCGCGGAGTCGGTCAAGGAGACCGACTTCGACCTACCCACCGGCAGCCTCATCGCGGACGACGTGATCGGGAAGTGGGTCGCCAAGGACTCCTCCAAGGCGGTCGTCGTCGGCTTCGTGACCGCGCAGAAGGGCGTACCGGAGGCGACCGTCGACGACTACCTCCACTACGGCACCGCCGACATCGCGGGCGCCCTGATCTTCATGGACCTGTAGACGCCGGAGTTCACCCGAGGTTTCCGAGTATTCGAAAGCGTTTGGTTCGGCGCACACGGCGGACTCATACCGTCGGTAGGCGTGTCCCCCACTGCCTCGGACGGTCTCGCCAAGCTCGACCACCGATGGCGGGCCGTCGTGCCCGCGGTCGCGCTGTGCGGCGTCATCGCCGTCGCCATGAGCTTCCTGGTCCCGACGACCGCCTCCGCCGGCCCGACCGTCAAGGTGGCCCAGGCCGGACCGGTACAGCCCGGCTTCCAGCGCTTCGCCTGGCTCAACGCCTGGGCCGACCACCACACCGCGCCCGGAGGCGCTGCTGCCGGACGGCTCGACGGCGTGCCGCGGATGCGGATCGTGGTGGGTCATCTGCGGCGTACGGTCATCGACTTCGGCGTGCTCGCCGAGGTGGAGACGCCGCAGCGGGAGGCCTTCGAGTCGTTCGGACGGGAGTACGCCCTCGTCTCCACGCCCGACGCCACTGACGACGCGGTCTTCTACCGGCGCTCGGTCTTCCGGCTGGTCAGCAAGGACACGGTCACGATGTACTACCGCCACGGCGCACGTGTCAGCGCGCCGGTGGTCGTGCTGGAGGAGCGTTCCTCGGGACAGCGCGTCGGGGTCCTGCCCGTGCACTTCCCGGCGAGCCTCCCGTCCGCCCCGAGGCAGAAGAAGTGGCGCGACCTGAACGCCCGGATCGTCAAGGACGTGGTCGCGCGGGCCGAGGTGCCGATGGTCGTCGCCGGTGACTTCAACCAGCGCAACGACATCCTGTGCGACCTGACCTCACCCGGGACCGGTCTGGTGAGTCCGCTCGCGAAGCATGAGAAGTGCGCCACCGCGCGCCGGGCGCCGATCGACCAGGCCTTCCTCAGCCCGTCGCTGCGGCCCGGCCGCTACCAGGTCTACTCCGGCCCCTCGGCCCGTCGGGCCACCGACCACGGCGCGTTCTACCAGGTCAGGCTGCGACTCTCCGACATCGCCTGAGCCCTCAGAAGTACGTCCGGACCAGGTCGGTCACGGTGTAGTCGAGATCGACGACCGGGATCAGCCGCCACTTGTCGAACGCCGTGCACGGGTGCGAGATCCCGAAGCTGACCAGGTCGCCCGGCCGCAGCCCGGCGTCGGTGCGCAGGAAGGCGTGCTGGTCGGCCAGCTTCTCGACGGTGCCCTCGAGCGGCTCCGCGCCACCGAAGCCGTTGCGTCGCACCGCGAGCGGGACGGGCAGGCCGTGGTCGAAGGGCGCGTCCCGCCTGCCCATGCCGACGATGACCAGCCCCTCTTCGGGGGCCGAGATCACCTGTGCCCAGACCTCGATGGCCGGGTCCAGGGTGCCCTCGATACGGCCGTAGGGCGTCTCGCCGGCGTAGAGACCGTGGTCGTGGGTGACGTACGCACCGCTGCGCAGCACCTTGCGAGGCGTCATCCCGTCCGGCCAGCCCGTGGACCAGCGCTCGGCGAGGACGTCGAAGAAGGCGCTACCACCTGCGGAGACGATGGCGTCGGCAGCGATCAGGCCCTTGGTGTAGAGGCTCGAGGCGAGCTCCTTGAGACGGTCGAAGTAATCGCCGACCGCCTCTGCCGTCCGCAGCCCGCCCTCGTAGCCGGCGACCCCCGCCAGGAGTACGCCCGGCGTGGAGTCGACCACCCGCGCGAGCTCGACGGCCTCCTGGACCGAGCGACAGCCGGTCCGGCCGCCCGGGAAGCCCAGGTCGATCAGCACGGCCAGCGGCCGGTCCTCGACCCCGACCAGGGCCGACGCCTCGGCCGCACCCTCGACGCCCTCGACCGAGTCGACCCAGTGCAGGTGGAGGAACTCCGGGTCGGCCGCACGCTCGGAGGCCACCCAGCTCAGCGCGCTGTGGTCGAGGATCTCGTTGGCGACCATAACCCGGCGTACGCCGGCATGGCGGGCGACCAGAGCCTGGTTTGGTGAGGCGACGGTGATCGCCCACGCGCCGGCGTCGAGCTGTCGCTGGTAGAGCGACGGCGCCATCGTGGTCTTGCCGTGCGGGGCGAGCAGCAGGCCGTGCTCCTCCGCGAAGCCCGCGAGGGTCGCGATGTTGTGCTCCAGCGCGCTCTTCTTGAGCACCATCACCGGCCAGGTGAACGAGCCGTCGAAGAGGTTGCGGCCGGAGGCTGCGTACGTGGTGAGATCGACGGCTTCTCCCGGCTCCCAGAAGCCCTTGTCCGCCCAGGTCACTTGATCATCCATCGGGACAGAACCTACCGAGGGCCCAGTTGCGAGACACCGGGTTTTCGAGAAACTGTGGAAAACCCCAGGGAGGTATCGGCGTCGCTTATCGTGACGCCATGGCCAACCGTGCAGCTCAGAGGGCGATGACACGCCAGCTCCTGCTGGACGCGGCGATGGACCGGTTCGTCGCGAGCGGCTACGCGGCCACGACGATCGATGAGATCGCCTCGGCGGCAAGCACCACCCGGGTGACGTTCTATGCCTACTTCCCCTCGAAGTCCGACGTCATCAAGGCCTTGATCGCCGAACGCCTCGAGGACGAGCTGGTCCAGCTCCGCTCCCCACAGGGCAGCTCGCTCGGCGGCCTGGCCGACGCGGTGGCGGCCGGCACCCGCGAGCAGCTCGGTGCCTGGATCCGGCAGGCCGTGGCTCGATGGCCGGCGGTGCGTCCGATCGTCACGATCGCCCGGGCCGCCCAGGCCGTCGATCCCGATCTCACCCGCATCGTCGACGCCTGGACGGACGAGACGATCGAGGACGTCAGCGTGGGCCTGGACAAGGCGGACCGGTTCGACGCCGACAGCCGGCGCCTGCGCGGCGCACTGGCGGTCGGCCAGCTCGACTATCTGTTCCAGCGCTGGGCAGACGGGTTGTGGGGTGTCGAGCACGACCGCATGTGCGAGCTGGTCACCGAGAGCTGGTTCCAGCTGCTGGGCGAGTGATCCAGCAGGTCACAGGAAGGTCTGGCCCTCGCCCCGGTAGGTCGGCGCGACGGTGATGATCGAGTCGCCTTCGATCAGCTGGAGCGTGTCGAGCCGCTCGCAGACCTCGCCCGCCTTCGCGTGCCGGAACCAGACCTTGTCACCGATCGCGAGCTCGTCGGCGGCATGCCCACGCAACGGTGTCTGGACCTCCCCGGCGCCTTCGGTGCCGACGTACTCCAGGCCGAAGGGGTAGGTCGGGCTGGGGACGCGGTCGAGTCCGGGCGGGCCCGAGGCGATCCAGCCGCCACCGGCGACGGTGACGATGCCGGGCGCGGGACGGCGGACCACGCTCAGCCCGAAGTAGGCGGCGGGGTGGGGCGTGAAGCCGTCGTAGCGGTCGAAGAGGGTCGGCCCGTAGAGCCCGGAACCGGCCGCGATCTCGGTCACCGAGGGGTCGGCGTGGGTGGACTCGATCGAGCCTGTGCCGCCGCCGTTGACGAACTCGAGGTCGGTCAGGGAGCGTACGGCGGCGACGATCTTCCCGCGGCGCTCGGTGATCTCGGCGATGGAGGCCTTCTTCATCCTCCTGATGAGGGCCGGGGGCGGGTTGCCGCCGAGCGGACGGTCGACGGTGCCGGCGACCTGGCCCTCGTAGGCCATCAGCCCGACCAACTGGAAGTCGGGGTCGTCGGCGACGATCCGGGCAAGCGCGACGGCGTCCTCGGGGGTGCGGACCGGGGAGCGGCGGGCGCCGAGCCAGATGCGGCGCGCAATGACCAGCGCGGCGTCGAGGTCGATGGCCACGCGTAGGGGGGCGGCCGGGGTGCCGATCGCGGCCTTGACCAGCGACAACCCCTCGGCGCTGTCGACCATCAGGGTGACCCGGGCGAGCTTCTCCTCGTCGTTCGCGAGCGCGGCGAGCGCGGCCCGGTCGGCGGTCGGGTAGCCGACCACGACGTCGTAGTGCGACTCGGCCAGCCACAGCGCCTCGAACAGCGTGAAGGCCAGGATCCCCTCGTATCCCTCGCGGGCGAGCACTCGGTCGATCAGCGCCCGGCAGCGTACGGACTTGCTGGCCACTCGGATCGGGGTGCCGGCGGCGCGGCGCACTAGATCGTCGGCGTTGGCGTCGAACGCCGCGAGGTCCACCGCACCGACGGGTCCGTCGAGACGGGCGGTCGCCCGGTCGAGCCGTTCGTGCTGCTGGGCGGAGAGATGGTGGGAAGTCGTGACCACGACGCAAGTGTCTATGCCCAGCGCGGCACTCGCGTCAACGGGAGGTGACCAACTGTGCCAACGCGCGGGCCGATCGATGTCGGCGCAGCCGTTGACCGGACGCCTCCGAGGCGACACCCTTTCCCGCGTGAGCGAGCGTCAGCGAGTGAACCAGACAACCAACACGCCACCGCGTCCGTATTCTTGCGCTTGCGCTACGGAGGTGGTGGCGTGAGCGAGTGGCAGAACTGGGCAGGAAACCAGCACGCGGGCGCCGTCGAGGTCGTGGCGCCTCGCGACGAGGCAGAGCTCTCGGCGGTGGTCGTGGCCGCAGCGGAGGCCGGGCGGAGGATCAAGCCGATCGGCGCGGGGCACTCGTTCACCGCGATCGGATCGCCGGTCGATGTCCAGGTCAGCCTGGATCGTCTCTCAGGGATCGTTCGAGCGGACTCGACGACCGGCCTGGTGACGGTACGCGGCGGCACTCGCCTCAAGGTCCTCAACCGCGCGCTCGAGGCGCTCGGCCTGTCGATGACCAACCTCGGTGACATCGAGGAGCAGTCGATCTCCGGGGCGATCTCGACCGGCACCCACGGCACGGGAGCGCGTTTCGGCGGCCTGGCGACCCAGGTACGCGGCCTGCGGCTGCTCCTCGCCGACGGCTCGGTGATCGCCTGCTCGGCTGAAGAGAATCCCGAGGTCTTCGACCTCGCCCGCGTGGGGCTCGGCGCGCTCGGGATCATCGTCGAGGTCACCCTGCAGACCGAGCCTCTGTTCGCCCTGAACGCTCGCGAGGGCAACGGCGAGCTCGCCGAGGTGATGGCATCGTTCGACGAGCACGCCTCCGGTACGGACCACTTCGAGTTCTACTGGTTCCCGCACACGAGCCGGGTCCTGACCAAGCACAACACCCGGCTGCCGCTGCCGGAGACGCCGCTGGCGCCGGTGGGCCGGCTCCGGGGCTGGTTCGACGACGAGCTCCTCTCCAACCAGGCCTTCGGCGCGACCGTCGGCCTTGGCCTTCGGGTCCCTGGCCTGGTGAAGCCGCTGGCCCGCTTCGCCGCCTCCGCCCTCTCGCCGCGGGAGTTCACGGACATCTCCTACCGCGTCTTCACCTCGCAGCGGAAGGTGCGCTTCGTGGAGAGCGAGTACGCCGTCCCGCGTGCCGTCGGCATGGAGGTCCTCGCCGAGTTGGAGCGCGCGGTCGAGGCCTCGTCGTGGAACATCTCCTTCCCGGTCGAGGTCCGGGTGGCCGGCGCCGACGACATCCCGCTGTCCACCGGGTTCGAGCGCGAGAACGTCTACATCGCCATCCACACGGCGCCGTCCTCGCCATGGCGCGAGGAGTACTTCGCGACCTTCGAGCGCATCGCCGGCGAGGCCGGCGGCCGTCCGCACTGGGGCAAGATGCACACGCTCACCGCCGCTGACCTGGGCGAACGCTATCCGCGGTTCGGCGACTTCGTCGCGCTGCGCGACAAGCTCGACCCGTCCCGCACATTCGGCAACCCCCACCTCGAGCAGATCCTCGGCTCTTAACCTGCACTTCTCCCTGGGGTCACCGGCGACCCTTAGCGTGACCCGATGCCGCAGCCTCCCCGACCGCCGCGCATCGCTGAGATCCACGGACTACGGGGGCTGGCACTGGCGCTCGTGGTGGTCTTCCACCTTTTCGGCAACGGCCGGGTATCCGGCGGCGTCGACGTCTTCCTGGCGCTGACCGGATTCCTGGTGACAAGGTCGCTCGTCCGCCGGGTCGCGTCGTCCGAGCTGCGGCTGGCCGACCACTACGGGCGTACGTTCCTGCGGCTCTCGGCTCCCACTCTGGTCGTGCTCGCCGGGACGGCGGTGCTGATGGTGACGGTCATGTCGCGGTCGATGTGGAGCTCGACGTTGCGGGAGATCGCTGCATCGGCGGCGTACGTCCTGAACTGGGAGATGATCCGGTCGCAGCTCGCCTACGGGGCCGCCGGGCCGAGCGCGAGCCCGCTGCAGCACTTCTGGTCGCTGGCCGTGCAGGGACAGTTCCTGCTGGTCTGGCCGGTGGTGGTGCTGGTGGTCTGGCGGGTCGCGCGGGCGCGGCTCCGGCTCATGCTGGCGCTCGTCGTGGCGGTGGCGACAGTGGCCTCATTCGTGTTCGCGTGGCGGCTCGGGATCGCCGACCAGCAGGTGGCCTACTTCCACACCGGCGCCCGCTTCTGGGAACTCGGCGCGGGCTCGCTGCTCGCGCTCGGACTCGACCGTCTCCGTCCGCCGGGGGCCGTGCGCCCGGTGCTCGCCTGGGCCGGGCTGCTGCTCGTCGCGAGCTCGGGGTTCGTGCTCGACGGCGCGGCGCTCTTCCCCGGGCCGTGGGCGCTGTGGCCGGTCGGCGGAGCGCTTCTGGTCGTGATCGGCTCCGGGTCTGCGGCCCGTTGGGGACCGCAGCGGCTCCTCTCGGTGAGGCCGCTGCGGTTCGTCGCGGACATCTCCTTCCCCCTCTATCTGTGGCACTGGCCGCTGCTGGTGGCGTGGCTGAGCTGGACGTACGCGACCCGGACCACGCTCCTCGCGGCGGTGCTCGTGCTCTCGGCGTCGGTGGTCCTGGCCTGGCTCACCCACCGGTTCGTCGAGGTGCCGATCACCCGCTTCGGGCCGTCTTTCGCGGGCATGGGACGGCTCGTGACCATCCCGATCGTGCTCGCGCTGGTCGCGGGCACGACGATGGCCGGCGCCACCGCTGTCGCGCGCCAAGACGCCGCGGCGAGGGCGGCCGCCGTCGCCGCGGCGGAGAAGTACGCCGGCTGCATCGGCGCCGCCGCCATGGACCCCGCGACCGACGGCTGCGAGGGCCCGGACCGGCTGCTCGACGGCAGTCTCGGCTACCAGGCGCCCGACGGGTCGGGCTGCTGGTCCAACAAGGAGCGGCCGGTGCGGTTCGAGGTGTGCACGCTCGGGCCCGCTCGCGGCTACACGCGGCGGCTGCTCGCGATCGGCGACTCGCACAACCACCAGCTCGTCCCCGCCTACCGCGAGATCGCGGAGCGGCGCGGGTGGCGCATCGACGTCGCCAGCCGCGCCGGCTGCCACTGGAACGCGCGCGATCGCGTCGGCACTCCCCGGGCCACCGTCGAGCTGTGCCGGCAGTGGAAGTCGCGGCTCGCGACCTACCTCGCCGAGGAGCGGGGGATCGATGCGTACGTCGTCATCCACTCCAGCCAGGTCTCGGTCGAGGCCGTCGGCGAGGAGACGCCCGGTGAGGCGCTCAGTCGTGGTCTCGCGGAGGCATGGGCGAGCCGGCCGGACCCGTCGGTGCCGGTCATCGCGATCCGGGACAGCCCGATCTTCGAGGGCAGCACCACCCGGTTCGCCCGCGTGGTCCAGCCGTGCATCGATGACGCCGGCCTCGCGGCGGGGTCGACCTGTGAGCGCGACCGGGACCGGGTCGTACGCGACGACGGCAGCGCCGGCGCGGTTCGCCTGACCCCGAACGCCCATCGTGTCGACCTCACCGACTACTTCTGCGAGGCCGACACCTGCTCCCCCGTCGTCGGCAACCTGCAGGTCTACCAGGACGGCTTCCACATCTCGCCGCTCTACGCCGCCACCCTCGCGCCCTACCTCGGCGACCGGATCGCGACGATCCTGCGCTGACCTCGGCCGGGCTAGGCGGCCGCCGGCGACGGCTCGGGCTCGTCCTCGTGCGGGAAGTGGGTCTGCTTGAAACGTACGGCCATCCTCGTCGAGGGCCCCATGGCGGCGGCAGCGGCGATGACGATGGCGCCGATCACGAGCCAGCCGGCACCGCTGTAGAAGTCGGGGTGCCAGCCCATGGCGAGGAAGGTGAACAGGGCCGGGGCCCACGCGCCGCCGAGCTGGCGACCGATGCCGGCGACGCCTTCGTACTCACCCCGCCGTTCGGGGTCCATGAGCTCGGCCTGGAAGGCCCACGAGGCGGACCCGATGGCCAGCTCCGCGCCGGTCACGGCGACGTGGCCGAGCCAGACCAGGAAGATGGTGAGGAACCCGCGGGTGTCGTGAGTGACCAGCGTGATCGCGCACGCGGCGACGAAGAACGCGCTGCTCCACCACACCCGGCGCAACGCGTCGCGTACGTTGCGAACGCCCTTGGACGTGTAGGCCGGGAGGACGATGCACAGCACCGTGTTGGTCGCGAAGAGCCAGGCCAGCAGCCAGCGCGGTGAGTCGGTGTATTCGACCAGCCACAGCGGGATCACCGTGTGCAGCAGCACCTGGTTGGACCACAGCGTGCCGGTGAAGGTGGTCACCAGGAGCCAGCCGACGTTGCGCAGCGCGCCCGGGCCGGGCAGCTTCTCGGTGACCACGCCAGCCGCGCGGCGCTCGTCATGGGGCGCCCTCGGCAGCCGGGTGATCCAGACGGAGTTGGCGATCCCGATGGCCAGCGCGAAGAACGGCACGCCCCACTTGAGGACCGTGTCGGTGTCCAGCGCGAGCGCGATGCCGGCGATCAGGGCGCCGATGGTGAAGCCGAGGTTGAGGCTGGAGTACATGAACGCCTGGGTCGCGACCCGCTCCTTGTCGGGCAGCACATCGAGGACGTACGCATTCCGGCCGGCGCCGCCCGCGTTGTTGACCACCTCGAAGACGACGATGACCGCCAGGTAGGCCCAGAAGCCGTGGATGAACGGCATCGTCGCGAACATCAACGCGCTGATCAGCGCGCTGATCGCCCAGATCCGCTTCGGGCCGATGAAGTCGGCCAGCCGGCCCATCGGGTAGGCGGTGAGGAACGACGCGATCCCCGCCACCGTCAGGCCGACACCGATCTGCGCCGGGCTCAGGCCGACGAACGCGACGAGGTAGAACGCGGCCGCGGTGTTGAACGTCCCGTCCCCCGCCGCGAAGAGCAGCGACTGCGTCGCCAACCGCCGCGACAACGGTGTCGGCGGGATGAGGTTGCTGATGAAACCGGGCACGGGCACCGGCCAATTCCACCACCGCGACCGGGTGATTGCCGACTGGTTTTCTGGGCTCAGGCGGGGTGGCGGGAGGCGAGGGCTTCGACGGCGTCGCGGGCGGTGGCGGCGATGGCGAGATCGACGTCGTTCTGGATCCGGGCGGTGCGGTCGGAGTCGGTGAGTACGGCGATGGCGACGCGGCCGGCGGGGTGGGTGACCACGGCGATCTCGTGGCGCAGGGTGAGGAACCCGCCGGTCTTACCGGCGAGCTGGATGTCGTCGGCGAGCAGGTCGGCGGCGATCCGATGGGTGAAGACCTGCTTTCCCATCAGCTGACGCACCAGCTCGGTCGCCTCGGGCTTGGCGACCTCGTCGCGCCAGACGCGCTCGAGCAGGTCGACGCAGGCGCGCGGCGAGCCGATCGTGGCGCGTCCGACGTCGAGCGAGTCGATGACGTGCCGGCCACCCGGCCGGCGGCCCTCGACCGCGAGCTGGGTGGCGAGGGCGAAGTCGTGGCCGGCGACGCGGGTGGCGTAGTCGTACATCGGCTGCATCCGGTGCCGCACCCGCAGCCCCTCCACGCCCCACTCGGCGAGCTGCTCGTCGACCTCGCGCGGCGAGACCTTGTCGAAGAGCGCGTCGGCGGCGGCGTTGTCGCTGAGACCGAGCATCATCAGCATCAGGTCGGCGACCGAGCAGGTCACGTCGTGGGCGAACGCCGAGATGCCGTACGGCCCGTAGCTCCGCTCCGCCGCGGTCAGCGTCACCATCTCGCCCCCGTCGAGCTCGCCGCGGGCGATCCGGTCCGCCACCACCAGCGCCAGCGGCACCTTCGCCACCGACGCCAGCGGCATCGACCGGTCGACGCCGACCCCGACCTCGTGGCCGGTGTCGATGTCGCGGGCGAGGAACGCGACCCGGACCTGGAGCTCCCGGAAGCGCTCGGCGGTCACCTCGGCGAGGTCGATCAGGCGCCGGTCGCTGCCGACGAGCGGGCTCATTCGCGTCCTTTCTCAGGTGCACCGACGCACGCGCCGAGCAGCGCGAGCGCCTGCTCCCGCACGGGGCCGGTCGCCAGCGGTCCGGGCGGTGGTGGCTGCTCGACCAGGCGATGGCCGCGCGCCACCTGGTCGACGAAGGGCGACCAGCTCAGTCCGTACGTCACCGCCTCGTGCCGTGCGCAGATCAGGCTCGCGCGCCCCGCCATGGTCTCGGCCACCGCGAGCTGATGCGGGGCTCGGCGCAGGGTCGCCGGTCCCATGCCGGCACTGTCCGCGAGCCGTCGCAGCCGACCGGCGGGATCGTCCAGGTCTCGCGGGAGGGCCAGGACCTGCGTACGTTCCCCGCCTCGGCGTGGTCGCAGCGAGCTCAGCGACACCGGCCCTTCGGTGGTCCCGGGAGCGGTGGCCGCGCCCAGCTGGGTGAGCCAGGTGGCCGCGTCTGGGTCGCACGCCTCGACCGTCCAGGCGGCCGACTCCGGCGTCTCGTCGTGGTCGCTGTCGCTCGCGAGGCGTACGTCGACTCCTTCCGCCTCCAGCAGCGCGACCAACCGCGCGAGCGGGGCGGGATCGCAGCCGGACGGCACGGCGACCACGAAGCTCTCCCGGTCGTGCCGGCGGATGCTCCGAAGCAGATGGTCGGCCTGGTCGAGCAGGTGCCTGGCGCGTGGCAGCAGCGCCGTGCCGGCCGGGGTGAGCGCGATCTGGCGGCGGGTGCGGTCGAGCAGCTCCACCCCGAGCTCCCGCTCCAGAGCACGCAGGCGACGGCTGAGGAGCGGCTGGTCGACGCCGAGCTCGAGAGCCGCCTCGGAGACGCTCATCTCGTCCGCGACGGCGGCGAAGCCGCGCAGGTGAAGCAGTAGGTCCACGCGTACAGGATGGCTGATCGGCCCCACCTCGTCCCATGTCGGCGATGCATATGTCCATGCCGGATCGTCCTTGGACGCCGTCGCCGCGGCGGCCTCACGATGCTCGGCATGACCACACCGATCCTCAGCCGCCGCGCCATCCTGGGCGGAGCCGCCACCGCGGTCGCCGTCGCCGCGACCGGAGTCAGCAGCTCCGTGGCGTACGCCACCGACAGCCCCTCGATCGCCGCACTCGAGCAGAAGCACCAGCGTCACCTCGGCGTCTGGGCCAAGAACATGCGGACCGGCCGCGTCATCGAGCACCGTGCCGACGAGCGCTTCCCGATGCTGTCGACCTTCAAGACCCTGCTCGCGGCCTCGATCCTGCGCGATCATCCCGCGCGTACGCTCCACCAGCGCCTGACCTGGGAGGCGGCCGACGTCGTCGTCAACTCACCGGTCACCTCGCTCACGACGCGCAACGGCCTGACCGTCGCGCAGCTCGCCGAGGCGACGATGACGCGCTCCGACAACACCGCCGCCAACGAGCTGCTCCACCTCATCGGTGGCCCCTCCGGCATCACCAGGTTCGCCCGATCGCTCGGCGACACCGTGACCCGGCTGGACCGCTGGGAACCCGACCTCAACAGCGCGATCCCGGGCGACCCGCGCGACACCACCTCACCCCGTGCGATCGCGCAGACCTACACCAAGCTGGTGCTCGGCGACGCCCTCGACCGCGCCGACCGGGACCAGCTGACCACCTGGATGCTGGCCAACCAGTCCACCGTCACGAGGTTCGGCGCCGGGGTTCCGGCCGGCTGGCGGCTCGCCGACAAGACCGGCGGTGGTGACTACGCGTCCCGGAACGACGTCGGCGTCACCTGGACCCCCGACGGCGCCCCGATCGTCATCGCCGCCCTCACCCGCTCCGACGACCCCACCGCCACCCCGCTCGACGTCCCGCTCGCCGACATTGCGGCGACGGTGTGTGGGGAGCTCGGCTGAGTTGGTTGGGATACCCGGTTAACCGGTGAAACCTGCACTGCGACTACGCCCCGTACACCGCCTCCGGCACAGGCGCCTGCGCGAGGAGCTTGCGAAGGGCAGGGCCGACGTCGGCGGCGTCCCAGCGGGTGCCGGCGTCGGCGGAGGGGCCGTGGGCCCAGCCGTTCTCGACGGTGATCGTGGGACCGTCGATCTCGATGACCCGGCCGGAGATGTCGCGGGCGTCCCCGGAGGCGAGCCAGGCGACGATGGGGCTGTTGTCCTCGGGCAGCGCCATGGCGGAGGTGTCGAAGGCGCCCTCGGTCATCCGGGTCTTGGCGACCGGGGCGATGGCGTTGACGGTCACGCCGTAGCGGGACATCTCGGCGGCGGCGACCAGGGTGAGACCGGCGATCCCGGCCTTGGCGGCGGAGTAGGTGCCCTGCCCGATCGAGCCCTGGAGCCCCGCGCCGGAGGAGGTGTTGATGACCCGGGCATCCCGCTGCCGGCCCGCCTTGGACTCCGCTCGCCAGTACGCACCCGCGTGCCGCAGCGTCGCGAAGTGACCCTTCAGGTGCACCCGGATGACCGCGTCCCACTCCTCCTCGGAGGTGTTGACGAGCATCCGGTCGCGTACGAAACCGGCGTTGTTGACGAGGATGTCCAGACCGCCGTACGTCTCGACGGCCTGTCGCACCATCGCCTCGGCCTGCGCGAAGTCGGCCACATCGGCGGCGTTGGCAACCGCCTCCCCACCTGCGGAGACGATCTCGTCGACGACCTGGGAAGCGGGCGACTCACCGGTGCCCTCACCCGCCAGCGAGACGCCGAAGTCGTTGACGACCACCTTCGCCCCGTGACGGGCGAGCTCGAGCGCGTGCGCCCGGCCGATGCCTCGCCCCGCTCCGGTGACGATCGCGATCCGGCCTTCGAGCAGTCGAGCCATGGTGGCGTCCCTTCCCATTCTTGCGTTCAGAAACCAAGCAAGTGCTAGGGTACCAAGCAATCGCTAGGTTAGGAACGGACCATGGGCATCTCCACCGAGATCACCGACGAGCAGATCGCCGTCGTGACGATGAACCACCCTCCGGTCAACGCGCTGCCGGTGAAGGGCTGGTTCGAGGTCGCCGACGCCGTCACGACCGCCGCCGACAACAACGCGCGAGTCGTGATCCTGCGCGCCGAGGGCAAGGGTTTCAACGCCGGCGTCGACATCAAGGAGATGCAGCAGATCGAGGGGTTCGAGGGCATCCTCGGCGCCAACCGCGGCTGCTACGCGGCGTTCAAGGCGATCTACGAGTGCCCGGTCCCGGTCATCGCCGCGGTCAACGGATTCTGCCTCGGCGGAGGCGTCGGACTGGTCGGCAACGCGGACACGATCGTGGCCAGCGACGACGCCTTCTTCGGCGTACCCGAGGTCGACCGCGGCGCCCTCGGCGCCGCCACCCATCTGAGCCGGCTCGTGCCCCAGCACATGCTGCGTACGCTCTATTTCACCGCCCAGACCATCACCGCCCAGCGCCTCCACGAGCTCGGATCGGTCCACCAGGTCGTTCCCCGTGAGGAGCTCGACGAGGCCGCCCTCGAGGTCGCGCGACAGATCGCGGCCAAGGACCCGCGGGTCATCCGCGCGGCCAAGGCCGCGCTCAACGGCATCGACCCGGTCGACGTGAACGCCTCCTACCGCTTCGAGCAGGGCTTCACCTACGAGCTCAACCTCGCCGGCGTGGCCGACGAGCGCCGCGACGCCTTCGTGAAGGACGGACGATGAGCACCGCACAGACATTCCGTACGCCGCTGACCGAGCTGACCGGGGTCGACCACCCGATCGTGCAGACCGGCATGGGCTGGGTCGCCGGCCCGCGCCTCGTCTCCGCCACCGCCAACGCGGGCGCGCTCGGCATCCTGGCCTCGGCCACGATGACCCTCGACGAGCTGGAGAAGGCGATCGTCGAGGTCAAGGGCCGCACCGACAAGCCGTTCGGCGTGAACCTGCGCGCCGACGCCTCGGACGCCCCCGACCGCTGCCGGCTCCTGATCGACCACGGCGTCAAGGTCGCCAGCTTCGCGCTGGCCCCCAAACCCGAGCTCATCAGCAAGCTCAAGGAGCACGACATCGTCGTGATGCCCTCGATCGGCGCGGCCAAGCACGCCAAGAAGGTGGCGGGCTGGGGCGCCGACATGGTGATGATCCAGGGCGGGGAGGGCGGCGGCCACACCGGCGCGGTGCCGACCACCCTGCTCCTCCCGAGCGTCCTGGACGCCGTCGACATCCCGGTCGTCGCCGCGGGCGGCTTCTTCGACGGCCGCGGACTCGCCGCGGCCATGGCCTACGGCGCCGCCGGCATCGGCATGGGCACGCGCTTCCTGCTCACCGCCGACTCGGCCGTCCCGGAGGACGTACGGAAGCGCTACCTGAGCTTCGGCCTCGACGGCACCGTCGTGACCACGAAGGCCGACGGCATGCCGCATCGCCTGCTTCGCACCGAGTTCATCGACACCCTCGAGAAGGAGGGCCTCACCGCGAAGCTGCTGCGCACGCTCAAGCGCACCCGGCAGTTCAAGGACATGTCCGGCCTCCCCTGGCGCACCCTCATCAAGGACGGCCGAAGCATGGTCCACGGCGGCGACCGCACCTGGGCCGAGGTCGTACTCGCCGCCAACACCCCGATGCTGCTCCGCGCCGGCCTCGTCGAGGGCGACACGAACGCCGGGATGCTCTCCAGCGGCCAGGTCGTCGGCCTCCTCGACGACCTCCCCACCTGCGAGGAGCTGGTCGACCGCATCGTCGCGCAGGCCACCGACCGCCTCAAACACCTGGACGCGACCCGAGTCTGAGGCTCAGGGTGGACCCATGGCCATCGAGGTTCGCCCGGCGACGGTGTTCGAGGACGTACGCACTCTCGTCGGACCCAAGCGTCCCGACGCCAGCGTGTGCTGGTGCCTGAGCTACCGGATCCCGTCGAAGCTCAACAACGAGATGCACGGCCCGGAGCGCGGCGAATATGTCCGCACTCTGCTCGAGGAGGGGCCGCTGGGCGTGCTCGCCTACGACGGCGACGACCCCGTCGGGTGGGCCGCGGTCGCACCCCGCGCGGACACCACCTTCGCCCGCAATCGCAAGATCCCGCACGTCGACGACCTCCCGGTCTGGGCGCTGTGGTGCATCCGGGTCCGCCCGGGCCACCGCGGCAAGGGCATCTCGCACACGCTCATCGAGGGGGCCGTCGACTTCGCGCGCGACCGTGGTGCCCCGGCCGTCGAGGCCTATCCACTCGACAACCAGGGCGCGAAGGTCGACCTGACGATGGCGTACGCCGGGATCCGCAAGAACTTCGAAGCCGCGGGCTTCACCTGGGCCGCCGACACCACCTCGGTCCTCGCCGGTCACCCGCGGGTGCTGATGCGGCGCGACCTGAGATGAGGGCTTGGTTGACCTCGATCGGTAGAGTGTGAGTCGTGAAGAACGAGACGAGCCGCGTACGCATCGCGCTCGTCGCACTTTTCACGTTGATGCTCCCGGCGCTGATGAGCGTCGATCCCGAGCAGGCGCTGCTCACCATCGCCGTCTCGACCGCGCTCGCAGCCGTCGCGGTCGGAGCGCTCCATAACGTCAGCGCGTTCGCGCTGGTCAGGGCGCGTTCGACGGTCCCTCCGGACGTATCCGACGGACCTCACCATCTTGCTGCCCGGGTCACCGACCCGGTGTGCTCCCCGCGCCGTCCGCGCGCTCCTGAGCAGGCCTGACACTCGCCGACCCCGGCGAGCCCGTCAGTCCTACTCACTCACCTCAGGAGCACACCCATGTCTGTTCTCGCCCCGTTGTCGCACGCCCTCGCCGCCGTCCTCGCCGGCGCCCACCACGTTCTCTCCTTCGTCGGCCCCAACGTCAGCTGGCTGCTGGCCATCGCCGCCGTCGTGGTGCTGGTCCGACTCGCCCTCCTGCCGCTCACGATCCGCGGCGTACGCCACTCCCACGCCGCCGCCAGGGCCCGCCCGCAACTGCAGGCGCTGACCAAGAAGTACGCCAAGAAGAACTCGTCCAAGAGCCCGAGCCAGGCCGATGTGATGGCGATGATGGAGGAGCGGCGCAAGATCAACGAGGAGCACGGCGTACCCCGCTTCGCCATGCTCGCCGCTTTCGCCCAGCTGCCGATCTTCCTGGCGCTCTATCACCTGCTCTCCGACGTCAGCCGGAACAACGCAGTCGGCGCGATGAACGACTCGCTGGTCAGCTCCCTCGGCGCGGCGACCTTCCTGGGCACGCCGCTCACCGGCCACGGCTACCTCTCCGGCGACACGACCCACCTGGTGATCACCCTCGGCCTCGCCGCGACCGCCGCCGCGGTCAGCTACCTCAGCCAGCGGCTGTGGGTCCTACCCAACATGGTGCGCGCCGACCTGCCCGAGTCGATGGTGCGGATGCAGGAGCTCATGCCCGTCATCTCAGCCGCCGGCATGCTCCTCGCCGGCAGCAGCGTCCCCCTCGCCCTGCTGGTCTACTGGGTCATCAGCGGCCTGTGGACCGCCGGCCAGGCCGCGGTCATCCACCGCTGGTTCCCCACCCCCGGCTCCCCCGCCGCCGAGCGCCGAACGCTCAAGCTGCAGCCTGCCTGACCCGGCTGGCCCGGGAGTTGTGAAGCTGAGAGTGACCTATAGGTCACTCTCAGCTTCACAACCTCGAGATCACAGCCGCTCGATGATGGTGACGTTGGCCTGGCCGCCGCCCTCGCACATGGTCTGGAGGCCGTAGCGTCCGCCGGTGCGCTCGAGCTCGTTGAGGAGGGTGGTCATCAGTCGGGTGCCGGTGGCGCCGATGGGGTGGCCGAGGGCGATGCCGCCGCCGTTGACGTTCACCTTCGAGTGCGGGACGTCGAGCTCCTTCATCCACGCCAGGACGACGCTCGCGAAGGCCTCGTTGCACTCGAACAGGTCGATGTCGTCCACCGTCAGACCCGTCTTGGCCAGGGCGTGACGGGTGGCCTCGATCGGGCCGGTGAGCATCCAGACCGGGTCGTCACCGCGGACCGAGAGGTGGTGGATCCGGGCGCGCGGGGTCAGTCCGAAGGTGCGTACGGCCGCCGCCGATGCCACCAACAGCGCCGAGGACGCGTCGCAGATCTGCGAGGCGACAGCCGCGGTGATCCGCCCACCGGGAGCGAGCGGGTCGAGGGAGGCCATCTTCTCGAGCGAGGTCTCCCGCGGGCACTGGTCGACGGCGAAATCGCCGACGGGCACGATCTCCCGGTCGAACCGCCCCTCGGCGATCGCGGTCTTGGCGCGCTGGTGCGAGGCGAGCGCGTACGCCTCCATGTCCTCGCGCGAGATGTCCCACTTCTCCGCGATCATCTCGGCGGACCGGAACTGGGAGACCTCCTGGTCGCCGTAGCGCTTCACCCAGCCGGGCGACTCGGCGAACGGGGTGGTGTAGCCATATTGCGCCCCCACCAGCATCGCCGCCGAGATCGGGATCGCGGACATGTTCTGCAGCCCACCAGCGACGACCAGATCCTGCGTACCCGACATCACACCCTGAGCCGCGAAGTGCACCGCCTGCTGGGATGAGCCGCACTGCCGGTCGATGGTCACGCCGGGTACGTGGTCGGGCAGCCCGGCCACCAGCCAGGCGGTCCGCGCGACGTCGCCGGCCTGCCCGCCGATGGTGTCGCAGCAGCCCATGATCACGTCGTCGACGGCTCCCGGGTCGATGCCGGTGCGGTCGACCAGCGCGGCGAGCGAGTGGGCGCCGAGATCGGCCGGGTGGACCTCGGCCAGCGCGCCCCCGCGCTTGCCGACAGGCGTACGAACGGCGTCGATGATGAATGCCTCAGACATCTGGTGACCCTCTCGATCAGGCGTGCTGGCTGGAGACGGAGACGACCTCGCCGGTCATGTAGGACGAGTAGGCGCTGGCCAGGAAGACCATGACGTTGGCGACCTCCCACGGCTCGGCGGCTCGGCCGAACGCCTCGCGGCCCTTGAGCTCCACCAGGAGCTCGGGCGAGGTGACCTTCTCGAGGAACGGGTGCATCGCCAGGGACGGCGAGACCGCGTTGACGCGGATCCCGTGCGGAGCGAGGTCGGCGGCGGCGGAGCGGGTCAGCGCCATCACCCCGGCCTTGGCCGCGGCGTAGTGCGCCTGCCCCTCCTGGGCCCGCCAGCCGATCACGGAGGCGTTGTTGACGATGACTCCGCGCTTCCCGGCAGCCACGAACCGCTGCCCTACCGCCCGAACACACCGGAACGTCCCGGTCAGGGTGATGTCGAGAACGCGGGACCACTGCTCGTCGGTCATCTCCAGCACCGAGGCGGTCCCACCGAGGCCGGCGTTGTTGATCATCACGTCGACACCGCCGTAGGGCTCCGCGGCGTCGAGCAGCGCCTGGACCTGGTCCTCCTGCGTGACATCGCAGGTCACGGCCGTGATCCGGCCCTCGCCGAACTCCTCGGCAAGGGCATCGCGCGACTCCTTGAGCCGGCGCTCGTGGGTGTCGGAGACGACGACCGCCTTCGCACCCTCCTCGAGCACCTTCCGCACCACCGCCGCCCCGATCCCCGCGCCGGCGGCCGCGGTCACGACGACGACCTGTCCGTCCAGGAGCGAGTGACCGGGGACGTACGCGGGGGCTGGCTGTTCGGGCTTCATGCACGGGCCTCTCGTGGCAAGCCGAGCACGCGCTCGGCGATGATGTTCCGTTGGATCTCGTCCGAGCCGCCGTAGATCGTGTCGGCGCGGGAGAAGAGGTAGAGCGACTGCAGCCGGTCGAGCGCGTAGCCCTCCCCGGTGGTCAGTCCGGCGAGCCCGACGACGTCCATCGCCAGCTCACCGAGCTCGCGGTGCCACCGCGCCCAGAGCAGCTTGGAGACGCTCGCCTCGGGGCCCGAGGAGCCGGAGTCGTACGCAGAGAGGGTTCGCAGCGCGTGCAGCCGGAGCACCTCCAGCCCGACATGGGCCTGGCTCAGCCGCAGCGCGATGTCCGGCTTGTCGATGACACCGGAAGCCCGGGCTGCCTCCTCGACCGTCTCCAGCTCGCGCGCGAACCCGACCTGCTGGCCGATCGTGGAGACCCCGCGCTCGAACCCGAGGGTCGCCATGGCGACCTTCCAGCCGTCGCCGGGCTCACCCACGACCATGTCGGCCGAGGTCACGGCGCCGTCGAAGAAGACCTCGTTGAACTCGGAGGTGCCGGTGAGCTGCTCGATCGGGCGTACGTCGACACCGGGCTGCGCCATCGGCACGAGCAGATAGGAGAGTCCGTGGTGGCGGGAGGATCCCGGTTCGGTCCGGCACACCACGAAGCACCAGTCGGACAGGTGGGCGTTCGAGGTCCAGACCTTCTGCCCGTCCACCACCCACTGGGAACCGTCCAGCCGTGCGCGGGTCCGCACCCCGGCCAGGTCGGACCCGGCTCCGGGCTCGGAGTAGCCCTGGCACCACAGCTCCTCCACCGCCACGATCTTCGGCAGGAACCGCTCCTTCTGAGCGTCGGTTCCGTGGGCGATCAAGGTGGGCCCGAGCAGCTCCTCGCCGAGATGGTTGATCCGGACCGGGGCGTCGGCCCGGGCGTACTCCTCGTGGAAGATCACCTGCTGGAACAGCGGCAGGCCGCGTCCGCCGTGCTCCTCGGGCCAGCCCAGGCAGGTCCAGCCGTGCTCGGCCAGGTAGCGGTTCCACGCCAGCCGCCCCTCGTACGACTCGTGGTCGCGGCCGTTCCCGCCGGTGCCGCGCAGTGCGGCCCACTCGCCGACCAGATGGTCGGCCAGCCACTCGCGCACCTCGGCACGGAACGCCTCGTCCTCGGCGGAGTAGGTCAGGTCCATGCCCGACAACCTACCAAACCAAGCACTTGTTTGGTAGCGTCTGCGGCATGAGCGCCACTCCAACCGAGACCAGTGTCGTGACGTACGAGACCCACGGACCCGTCGCGGTGGTGCGGCTGAACCGCCCCGAATACCGCAACGCCCAGAACTCGAAGGTGACCTACGCGCTCGATGAGGCGTTCACCCGAGCGACCAATGATGACGAGGTCAAGGTGATCGTCCTCGGCGGCAACGGCAAGCACTTCTGCGCCGGCCACGACATCGGCACCCCGGGCCGCGACATCGACGAGAGCTTCGAGCGCAAGGCCGTGATGTGGTGGGACCACGTCGGCAAGGAGGGCGTCGACTCCCGCTTCGCGCGCGAGTCGGAGGTCTACCTCGGGATGTGCCGCCGCTGGCGGGAGCTGCCGAAGCCGACGATCGCGATGGTGCAGGGCGCCTGCATCGCCGGCGGCCTGATGCTGGCCTGGTCCTGCGACTTCATCGTCGCCTCCGACGACGCCTTCTTCTCCGACCCGGTGGTCAAGATGGGCATCCCCGGGGTCGAGTACTTCGCCCACCCATGGGTCACCAACCCCCGCGCCGCCAAGGAGATGCTCTTCACCGGCGACCGCTTCTCCGCCGAGCAGGCCGAGCGCTGGGGCATGGTCAACCATGTCGTACGCCGCGACGACCTCGAGTCCGAGACGCTCGCCCTCGCTGAGCGGATCGCCGAGATGCCGCGCCTGGGGCTGGCGCTGGCGAAGAAGGCGGTCAACCAGGCCGAGGACCTGATGGGGATGCGCGCCGGGATGGATTCGGTCTTCGGCCTCCACCACGCCGCCCACGCCCACAACGCCGAGGTCGGCAAGGACTCGCTCGCGGGGATGAACGCGAGGTCGATGAAGTCGTGACGACGTTGGAATTCACCGAGGCCGAGGAGGCTTTCCGCCTCGAGGCCCGCGAGTGGCTCGCCGCCAACAACCCAGGCCGGCTGCCGTCGATGGACACCGCCGAGGGAGCCGTGGCCCACCGGGAGTGGGAGCGCACGCTGGCCTCCGGTCGGTGGTCGGTGGTGGCCTGGCCCGAGGCGCACGGCGGTCGCGACGCGTCGCTGACCGAGTGGGTCATCTTCGAGGAGGAGTACTACCTCGCCGGCGCCCCGACGAGGATCAGCCAGAACGGCATCTCGCTGCTCGCACCGATCATCTTCGGCCACGGGACCGAGGCGCAGAAGGAGCGCTACCTGCGCGACATGACGGACGGCACGCTCGTCTGGGCGCAGGCGTGGTCGGAGCCGGAGGCGGGGTCCGACCTGGCTTCGCTCCGGGCAACCGCGACGCGGGTCGAGGGCGGCTGGAGGCTCAACGGCCAGAAGACCTGGAGCAGCCGCGCGCCCTTCGCCGACCGCGGCTTCGGCCTCTTCCGCTCGGATCCTTCCGCCGAGCGACACCGAGGCCTGACGTACTTCCTCTTTCCGCTCGACGCCGATGGCGTCACCGTCCGCCCGATCGACCAGCTCGACGGCACTCCCGGTTTCGCGGAGATCTTCTTCGACGACGTCTTCGTGCCTGATGAGGACGTGCTCGGCGGCGTCGGCGACGGCTGGAAGGTCGCGATGTCGACCGCGGGCAACGAGCGGGGTCTGTCGCTGCGTTCGCCCGGGCGGTTCATGGCGGCGGCGGAGCGGCTGATCTCGTTGTACGCCGACGCCCCGCAGCCCCATGCCAACGACCGGGTAGTCGACGCCTGGATCCGTGCCGAGGCCTACCGCCTCTACACCTGGGACACCGTGACGCGGGTCGAGGCCGGCGGCTCGGTCGGCGCGGAAGGTTCGGTCAACAAGCTCTTCTGGTCCGAGCTCGACGTGGACCTCCACGAGACCGCGCTCGACCTTCTCGGCCCGGATGCAGAGCTACCTTCGCACTGGTCGGACGGCTATCTGTTCTCTCTCGGTGGCCCGATCTACGCCGGCACCAACCAGATCCAGCGCAACATCGTCGCCGAGCGGGTCCTGGGCCTCCCCCGGCTCGGCTAGCGAACTGTTGCTCAGACGAGTGGCGTACGTGAAGGAATCACCCCTGCACACCGGTCGGGGTATGGCACCATCCGTGCTGCACCCGGACCTACCGGGCTCGGGCACACACTCGGAGCAACGCCTTCATGAGAATCACCCCCACGCGCCTTCTCGGCGTGCTTGCGGGCTTGGTACTGGTGGCCGGCACAGCCGGTTCCACGCCGGCGGCAACCTGGCAGATAGGCACCAACCAGCAAACCGCGAAGTCGCCGGACACGACAGTCACGGTGTCGGCCAGGATTCCGTCGACAGCCACGCTCAGCAATGCGACGTCGACCACCGTCCCGGTCGATCTGACGTGGTCGACGACGGCTGATCGGCTCGAGTTCACCAGCAACATCGTGGAACTGCGGGTTGAACAGACCGATGGCAACGGACCGGGGGCCACCTCCGCACAGGTCTCCGCACCGACTGGAGCCGGCACGACGCGGATCAACGTGCCCATGATGTCCAACCGTGGCCCTGCCCCGACTCTCACTGGGAAGTACGAGGTGTTCCTGGAAGCCGCCCGTGTGAGGGCACACTTCGGCGAGGGCGGGGCGGCGTACGACGACTTCACCTTCGGCAACGTCAAGCTCGGATCCTTCATCGTGAAGACCAAGACCCAGGTCGCGCTCGAGAGTGCCGCCACGACCAGGACCACCATCCGGTTCTCCGGGACTCTCCGGGCGCCCGGAGAGTACGGCAACACCCAGGCCGTCCCCGGCGAGGTGCTTCGGATCTACTTCGACCCCGCAGGCACCAGGCCCAAGGCGTTGCAGCGCAGCATCTACGTCTCGGCAAACGGAACCTTCGATGTCATCGTTCCCAAGAAGGGCAAGGGGACCTGGTCGTTCGCCTTCGCCGGATCCACGAACTGGGCGGCGTCCTCCGCGAGCAAGGCGGTGGCAAGTTGAGAACGCCCCGCATCCTCAGTGGTCTCGTCGTACTCGCACTCGCTGCGGGCGTGGGCCTTGTCTCGGTATCCCAGGACCGCGCCAAGGCAGCCCCCGTCATAAACGAGGTCACCCGCGAGTTCACCGACGGCGACGCCGTCGTGACGGCGAGGATCCGCGTCCAGGACGCGACCGCCAACGCCCTCGGATGGTGGAACGCAACGGCGGAAAATGTCGTCGTCGACGTGCACTACGAGCACAACGGCACGGCGATCCGGTTCGTGGATGAGACGGAGAAGCGGCCGACGATCTCAATCGCCCGAGCGGGCGAGTCGTCGACTCTCTCGGACTGGAGACTGGCCTCCGTCAACAGCAGCCGTACGCGCGCCCGTGGCGCGCTCTTCAACACCGACGGCCGATTTTCCCTCACCTTGAACCAGCACGTCATCATCACCAAGGACGGGCAGGAGCATGAGATCCATCTCGACGCACCTCAGACGATCGAGTTCGGGCTCAAGCGTGACGTACGTATGGAGATGAACGTCGCTCCGCGAATCGCTCCGTCAGGAAAGGCCGTGAGGGTCTTCGGCTCGATCACGGTTACCGATGACGGCTCCGGCTACGCGCCGGCGGCCGACCGCGCCGTTGACATCTACCTCGACCCCACCGGCTCCGCGGCGAAGCGCAAGATCGCGACAGTGACTTCCTCGTCCACAGGCACCTTCTCCACGAGCTTCACGGCGGCATCGAGCGGCGTCATCAGCGCCGAGTACGCCGGTTCGGCGGCCGAGATCGCGGCCACCTTGGCCGAAGACATCCGAGTGCACACGGGCACGGGCTACCGGGAGAAGACCGTCGCGATCAAGGTCGGAGAGGGCAGTGTCAGAGCCCGTGTCTTCACGCCGAGCAGCGTCACCGTAGGCACCAAGCCGGTAGCCCTGCCCATCGATGTCGAGTACATCGGCGGCTGGAACTGGGAGCAGTTGTCCGGCACTGTCGAGATGTCCTTCTCGCCGCGCAAGGTGGGCTTCGGTGACAGGTTCGGCCCGAACCTCATCCACACCATCGACAAGTACACCGCCCGAGGAACGATCTGGATCGACGGCATGGCTCCGCCGGGGACCTACGCGATCAGCCTCAACGGCACTGCAGTCGGCTCCATCACCGTGAAGAAGGTGACGGCGACCAGCATTCGGGCGACTCCCCCGGCTTCGACCACGAGCGTCCGACATCGGATCGGCGGCACGGTCAAGGCCGTCAACCTCGCCTCGGCCACCTGGGCTCCCGCCTGGCGGCCGGTCACCGGCCTGGGCGTGAAGCTCTACTTCGATCCGGCCGGAACGACAGGACCGCAATACCGAGCGACCGTGAAGACAAACACGTCGGGGGCCTACTCGTACTCTGTCGCCGTCACCACTCCTGGCCGTTGGATCGCCCGCTATCCCGGGTCGGCCTCATACGCCCCGTCAGAGGCGCTGGTGACCACGAAGCAGGCGACCTCGGCGAGGATCAACGCGTCCACCAAGACGCCCGTTCGCGGCACACGGGTCACGTTCACCGGCGACCTGAAGGCCGTCAAGAAGACCTCGGCAGGCCCGCGCTGGCGGCCTCTTGCACGGTCAACGGTGAAGATCTACTTCGACCCCGCGGGCACAGCCGGTCCCGTGCTGAAGCGCACGCTCACCACCGCCTCGACCGGGACGTACCGCACGTCGATCCCGGTGCAGGCCAAGGGGTACTGGATCGTCAAGTACGCCGGAACGACGAGATACGCACCAGCTTCACGCCGCGTTCTCGTCGATCCTCGCTGACGACGCCGTCGGAGCGCCGCCTGCAACCCGCAGGCGGCGCTCCGATCCTTTTCGGACACCTCTCGACGACCAAGCATTTGCTTGGTAGCCTCGCTATGCAGCGACACACAAGGAGGGGCACATGCGTTTCGGACGTACGCCGGAACAGACGGCGTTCGCGGACGCCCTCGACGATCTGCTGGGGGCCGCCGACACTCCGGGCGCGGCACGTTCGTGGGCTGATGGGGACCCTGCACTCGGGCTGTCGCTGTGGCAGCGCCTTGCGGAGCTGGGGGTCGCGGGATTGCTCGTGCCCGAGGAGTATGACGGTTCGGGTGCGTCCGCCGTCGACCTCACTGTCGCGTTCGAGCGGCTCGGGTATCACGGGGCTCCTGGCCCCTGGGTCGAGTCCGTCGCCGTCCTTCCGGGGCTGCTGACACAGGCCGACGAGGCCAAGGTGCTCGCCGGGATCGCCTCGGGCGAGAACGTCGCCACGCTCGCGGTCCAGCCGATGACGCCCAGGGCGCTCGATGCGGACGTCGCCGACCACGCTTTCACGCTCACGACCATCTCCGCGCTGTACCGCGCTGAGGCTGGTGACCGATATGAATCCGTCGACGCGACACGACACGTCTTCGACCTCACTCCAACCGAGCAGATCGCAACCGTCGACGCACGTCAGTCCCTGGATCTAGGAACTCTGGCCTGCAGCGCCCAGCTCCTCGGAGCCGGCAGAAGGATGCTCCAGGACACCGTCGCGTACGCCCAACAACGCCACCAGTTCGGCAAACCGATCGGCGGCCAGCAGGCGGTCAAGCACCTGCTCGCGGACGTACGCGTCGCCCTGGACTTCGCGGCCCCGCTGGTGCACAACGCGAGCCTGACCCTCGCCCCGCGAGACGTCTCTGCGGCCAAGGTCGCAGCCGGCGATGCGGCGTACCTCGCCTCGCGCACCGCGCTCCAGGTCCACGGCGCGATCGGCTACACCCGCGAGTTCGACCTGAGCCTGTGGATCCTGAAGGTGCGCGCGCTGGTCGGCGCCTGGGGCACCCCGGCCGAGCATCGTGCACGGATCCTCGAGTCGCTGGTGGAGGGCCGATGAGGTTCGCGCTAACCGAGGAGCAGACCGACCTGGTCGCGACCGTACACACGCTGATCGCCAAGCGGGCCGCGTCGATGGATCTGCGGGCAGCGATCAGCAGGCCCGAGGGCTACGACACCACCCTGTGGCAGACGCTCACCGAGCAGATCGGGGTGACCGCGCTGGCGGTCCCCGAGGGGTACGGCGGGGTCGGCTGCTCCTACATCGAGGCGCATCTCGTCCTCGAGGAGCTCGGTGCCACGCTCACGCCCTCGCCGTTCGTCGGCACGCTGCTGGCGACCCAGGTCCTGACTGCCGCCGACACCCCGCAGGCCGGCGAGCTGCTGGAGCGGATCGCCGGCGGCGCCACGGCCGCGGTCGTCGCTCCGGGATCCGATCTCGTCATCGACGCGTCCGGCGCGGAGATCCTGCTCGTGCTGCGCGGCGACCAGGTCCACGCGGTGGATCCTTCGGCGGCCACGGTCGCCCCGACCCCGGCCCTGGACCCGACCTGGCGGTTCGCGACGGTCACGATCGACGATCTCCCGGATGAATCCCTCGGCACGGTCGACCCCGCGTACGTCACCACCGTCGGCGCCACCCTGATGACCGCCCTTCAGGCCGGAGCCTCGCGCGAGGCGCTGGAGCGTACGGTCGCCTACCTCAAGGAGCGCCACCAGTTCGGCCGTCCGCTCGGATCCTTCCAGGCGCTCAAGCACCGGTGCGCCGACCTGCTGGTCCAGGTCGAGACCGCCCGGACGATGAGCTGGGCAGCGGCGTGGGAACTGACTCAGACGACACCCGACGTACGTCTCATTCGCGCCGCCAAGACCTGGTGCTCCGATGCGTTCTCGCAGGTCGCGGCCGAGATGATCCAGCTCCACGGCGGGGTGGCGATCACCTGGGAGCACGACGCCCACCTCTACTTCAAGCGCGCCCACGCCACCGCTCAGCTCTTCCGAGGAGACACGTGAACAAGACACTCCCCCTCACCGAGGTCAGCAGCAAACTCGAGTCCGGGATGACCATCGGCATCGGCGGCTGGGGCTCGCGCCGCAAACCGATGGCGCTGGTCAAGGAGATCCTCCGCAGCGACATCACCGACCTCACAGTGGTCGCGTTCGGTGGCCCTGACGTGGGCCTGCTGGCCCGTGCCGGGAGGATCCGCAAGCTGGTCTACGGCTTCGTCAGCCTCGACTCGATCCCGCTCGACCCGAACTTCACCCGCGCTCGCGAGCGGGGCGAGATCCCGGAGACGAGCGAGTACGACGAGGGCATGTTCGTCGCCGGTCTCAAGGCGGGCGCCAACCGGCTCTCGTTCCAGCCCATCCGCGCCGGCCTCGGCAGCGACGTGATGGCGATGAACCCCGACCTCAAGACGGTGAAGTCGCCCTACGACGACGAGGAGTACGTCGCAGTCCCCGGGCTCCGCCTCGACGTCTCGCTCATCCATCTCAACCGAGCCGACGCGGCCGGCAACGGTCAGTACCTCGGCCCCGACCCCTACTTCGACGACCTCTTCGCGATGGCCGCCGACACCACGATCATGTCGGTCGAGCAGATCGTCTCCACCGACGACCTGACCGCCAAGGCCCCGCCGCAGACGCTCCTGGTCCCGCGGATCTTCGTCAACCACGTCGTCGAGGCCCCAGGCGGCGCCCACTTCACCAGCTGCGAGCCCGACTACAGCCGTGACGAAGAGTTCCAGAAGACGTACGTCGCCGCAGCCAAGTCGGATTCCGACAGTGACTGGACCGAGTTCGAGGAGCGTTACCTGTGACCCTGCAAACGATCAGCCGAGCAGACATCTGCGTGGCCGCCGTCTCGGACGCCTTCAAGGGCTCCGGCGAGGTGCTCGCCCACGCCGTCGGGATCGTCCCGGCCATCGGCGTACGCCTGGCCAAGGCCACCCACACCCCCGAGCTCGCGCTCAGCGACGGTGAGGCGTTCATGATGGCCGAGGCTCCTCCGCTGCTGAAGACCGCGGCGGCCGGCGGCACCCCGGAGGCATGGGTGCCGTTCCGCAGCATCTTCGACATCGTCGCCAGCGGCCGCCGGCACTCGATGATGGGCGCCAGCCAGATCGACCGCCACGGCAACCAGAACATCTCCTCGATCGGCGACTGGCGGCAGCCGAAACGCCAGCTGATCGGCGTACGCGGCGCCCCCGGCAACACCGTCAACCACCGTGTCGACTACTGGGTCGCCAAGCACTCCGCCCGGATCTTCGTCGACCGCGTCGACGTCGCCAGCGGCGTCGGCAACGACCGCGCGACCGGCACCGCCGGGCGCTTCCACGACCTCGGCGTCATCGTCACCAACCTCGCGGTCTTCGGCTACGACGATGCGGGGCTGGTCAAGGTCGACTCGATCCACCCCGGCGTCACCCCCGAAGAGCTCCAGGAAGCCACCGGCTTCCCGATCGACGCCACCGACGCGCCCCTCACCCGCGAGCCCACCCCGGACGAGCTGAAGATCATCGCCGCGGAAGACCCCAAGGGCCTGCGCCACCGCGAGGTGCCCGAACCCTGAGACACCGCGGACAACTGGACGGGCACTTCATCGGCTTGACGGGTGTTTCAGTGCCCGTCAAGCCCAGGGATACCCGGTCGACCGGGTATCCCTAGGACAGGCCCGCTACGCGAGGATGCCGGCGTGGAGCAGCTTCAGATACTGCTCCGCGAGGGTCTCGGGGGTGTGGCGGCCGCCGGGGCGATACCAGGAGACGGTGGACCAGACGCCGTCACGGATGAACCGGTAGGTCAGCGCTGGATCGAGGGAGGCCTGGAAGGCTCCCGAGGCCTGCCCGGCCTCGAGGACCCGGATCCACAGCGCCTCGTTGTCGCGCGAGCGCTCGGCGACGAACTCGAAGCCCTCGACGGTCGCCAGGAAGGACGCCTCGTTCTGGTAGAGCGCCACCGCCAGCCGCTCCCGATGGATCGTCCGGAACGACTCCGTGATCAGACCGTCCAGGTCGGCCTGCGGGTCGACCCCGCTCTCGACTATCTCGGTGAACCGTGCGTTGAGCCCGTCGAGGAACCCCGAGAGCAGCTCGGTCAGCATCGCTTCCTTGGACCGGAAGTGGTGGTAGAGCGAGCCGGACAGGATCCCGGCGGCGTCTGCGATGTCGCGTACGGTCGTCTGGGCGAAGCCCTTGGTCGCGAACATCTCGGCAGCCAGCGTGAGCAGCTCGGCCCGCCGCGACGACCCCGACGCCGTCCCGCGCCTTCTCGGCGCAACCCCCGTGTCAGTCATGGACGAAGCCTACCAAACAAGCAGTTGCTCAACTACGCTTGCGAGGGTGACCACGCGCACGATCCCCGCCCTGATCGAGAAGGCCAAGCAGACCTACGCCGACCGCCCGGCGATCGTCGACGGCCCCACGACGCTCACCTACGCCGAGCTCGCCGAGGCAGCGGACAGGGCCGCGAGCGCCTTCTTGGCCAGCGGCGTACGCAGCGGCGACCGGGTCGCGATCTGGGCGCCCAACCGCTGGGAGTTCCCGGTCGCGGTTCTCGGTGCGCAGACGATCGGGGCGGCCGTGGTGCCGCTCAACACCCGCTACCGGGGCCATGAGGCCCGCGAGATCCTGGAGCGTTCCCGCGCCACCGCGCTGATCACCGTCAACGGCTTCCTCGGCACCGACTACGTCCAGATGCTCCACGACGCCGGCCCGCTCCCGGAGCACCTGCTCACCATCGTCGACCTCGCGAGCGACTGGGAGGACTTCCTCGCCAGAGGCGAGGACACGACCGACCAGCGGCTCGAGGACGCGAAAGCGTCGGTCACCCCCGACACCCTCGCCGACCTGTTGTTCACCTCCGGCACCACCGGGAGGCCGAAGGGCGTGATGAGCGCCCAGCGGCAGACGCTCGGCGTCGCCGACGTCTGGGCGCGCGGCGCCGAGCTCACCACGCGGGACCGCTACGCCATCGTCAATCCGTTCTTCCACGGCTTCGGCTACAAGGCGGGCTTCATCGCGGCGTTCACCTCGGGCGCGACGGTCTACCCGATCGCGACCTACGACCCGACCCAGGCGCTGCAGCTGATCCAGGACGCGCGGATCACGGTCCTCCCCGGCGCTCCCACGATCTTCACCACGCTCATCAACCACCCCGACCTGAAGGCGTACGACCTCTCCTCGCTGCGCTTCGCGATCGCCGGCGCCGCGAGCGTCCCGGAGAGCCTCTTCGCCGACATGCGCGACATCCTCGGGATCGACGAGGTCAAGGGTGCGTACGGCCTGACGGAGTGCATGGTCGCCACCACCACCCGCCCTGGCGAGGATCCGGAGCACGTGGCCAAGGTGGTCGGGCCGGCGGTCGAGGGTCTGGAGATCCGCACGGTCACCGCGGCCGGCGACGACGCGGAGCCGGGCGAGGACGGCGAGGTCTGGATCCGCGGCGACAACGTCATGCTCGGCTACTTCGAGAACCCCGAGGCGACCGCCGAGGCGATCGACGAGGACGGCTGGCTCCACACCGGCGACGTCGGCATCCTCGACGAGCACGGCTGCCTGAAGATCACCGACCGGATCAAGGACATGTTCACCGTCGGTGGCTTCAACGTCTATCCGGCCGAGGTCGAGAACACCCTCGCCGGCCACCCCGGCATCGTCGAGGCCGCGGTCATCGGCGTCCCGGACGCCCGCCTCGGTCAGGTGGGCAAGGCCTTCGTCGTCGTACGCGACGACCTGAGCGCCGACTCGATCGCGACCTGGCTCAAGGACCGCCTCGCCAACTACAAGCAGCCGAGGGCGTACGTCCTGGTCGACAGCCTCCCGCGCAACGCGAGCGGCAAGGTCTTGAAGACGGATCTGCGTGACACCTCGATATAGGTGAGACACCCCACCCCGCGGGGGTATAGGTTTCCTCAGCCCGTTCTTTACTTCCCCCACGGAGGCTTCGATGCCCCGACGCGCCAAGATCGCGTCCATCTCCGGCACCACCCTCATTCTCGGCGCGGCCGCAGTGGCGATCCCCCTGACGCTGAACTCCGCCACCGCCGAACCGACCACGTCCGGCCCGCTGGCCGCATTCGAGGCCGCGAACAGGGAGCCGTCCACCCTCCCCGCCGGTTCGGTGAAGTCTCACGTCGAGGAGGTCGCACTGACCACCTCGACCGGCAAGGCGACCGAGCACGCGACGAAGGTCGACAAGCCCCGCACCAACGTCATCAAGAGCGAACCACAGGACGTCACCGGCTTCGGTGTCGTCGGCGTGACCTGGTCCGGCGCCGTCGCCGCCGACGACGTACGCCCCGAGATCCGCACCCTGAAGGACGACGTGTGGTCGTCGTGGAGCCCGATGGTGGTCGACGTCGAGGACCACGGTCCGGACGCCGGCACGGCGGAGGCGAAGGGTGTCCGCCCAGGCACCGACGAGTTCCTGGCCGGTCACGTCGACCAGGTGCAGACTCGGATCATCATCCCTGACGCTGCCGAGATCCCCGGCGACCTCGAGCTCGCGGTGATCGAGCCGGGCAAGACCGAGGACACGGTCTCCGAGCTCCCCGACATCGAGACCGACAAGGACACGCCGCGGGCGACCAACGTCCACAAGGGCAGCAAGGACTCCGACCTCAACCTGGTCGCGTCCACCTACACCTCGAGCCCGACGATCTACAGCCGTGCGCAGTGGGGCGCCGACGAGACGATCCGCGAGCAGACGGCCCCGAGCTACCGCGCGATCCACGGCGGTTTCGTCCACCACACCGCGGGCACCAACGCCTACACCGAGACCGACGTCCCCAGCATCATCCGGGGCATCTACGAGTTCCACGTGACCACCCGCGGCTACCGCGACGTCGGCTACAACTTCTTCGTCGACAAGTTCGGCCGCATCTGGGAGGGCCGCCACGGCGGCGTCGCGCTGCCGGTCGAGGGCGCCCACACCAGCGGCTACAACTACGACAGCTTCGGCGCTTCGGCGCTCGGCTGCTTCGACACGGTCGCGGCCGGCTGCCCCGACGACACCGGCTCGACGCAGAACCAGCCCACGGACGCGATGATCCAGGCGTACGGCTCTCTCTACGCCTGGAAGCTGTCCCTCCACGGCGTCACCGCGAACGCCACCAACGTGGAGCTGACCAAGACCGACGGCACCAAGACGGTCTTCCCGCACGCGATCAATGGCCACCGCGACGCGGGCACCACCGTCTGCCCGGGCGCGAACCTCCAAGCCAAGCTCCCCGCCATCCGTACGCTCGCCGCCAGCCTCCAGAAGAGCTGGAGCGGCCGCGACCTGGAGTCCCACATCGCCGGCACGAGCCACTCCGACTTCGTGGCACGACGGGCATCCGACGGCCGGATCTTCACGCTGCGTACGGGCGGGTTCGCCGGGTTCAACTCGACCAAGACGTCCACGACGGTCGGCAGCACCGTGCGCGAGGCCGTCGTCACCCCGGACATCACCGGCGACGGCAAGGCCGACCTGGTCCAGGTCCGCACCGACGGCTCGGCCGGCATCCGCAAGGGCCGCGGCGACGGCACCTTCGCGGCGGTCTTCAAGAACCTCGGCAAGAGCACGTTCTACGGGGTCTCCAAGATCACCGCGACCGGCAACATCGGCGGCACCTCGGCCAACGACCTGGTCGGCAAGAACGCGAAGGGCTACCTGGTCCGCTACACCGGCAACGGCGCCGGCGGGTTCACCCGGACGGGCACGACGCGCTCGCTGAGCGGCTTCGACAAGCTCGCCGCGACCGGCGACGTCAACAAGGACCGCAAGCGCGACCTGATCGGCCGCAAGTCCGGGGCGCTCTACTACTTCAAGGGATCCGGCAGCGGTACGTTCGGCTCGCCGATCAAGCTCGCGACCCAGAGCCCGTCCTGGTCCTCGCTGGCCCAGATCAGCGGCTACGGCGACTTCACCGGCGACGGCCGCGGCGACCTGATCGGCCGCGACGGCTCCAACCGCGGCTGGATCTACCCGGCCTCGGGCTCGGGCTTCGGCAAGCCGTTGGGGCCGTACGCGGACATCAACCGCACCGTCGTCGGCGCGGTCAACCTCGTCGGCAACAGCCTCCCGGACCTGGTGATGAAGTCCGGCTCGACGCTCTACGTCAAGCCGAACAGCGGTCGGGTCAGCCTGGCCGCGCCGGTCGACAGCGGCATCACCCTGACGAGCGCCACCGCACTGATGAACGCCGGTGACTGGAACCGCGATGGCAAGGGCGACTTCCTGGCGAAGATGTCCGACGGTTCCGTACGCCTCTACCGGGGCTACGGCACCGGCAAGTTCACCAGCCCCGTCACGATCGCGACCGGCCTCGGCACGGTCAGCGTCATCGACGCGGTCGGCGACGTCACCGGCGACGGCTATCCGGACCTGATGGGCCGCACCTCCGGCGGCACGATCAAGCTGTGGCCGGGCAAGGGCTCGACCAAGGTCGGCGCCTCGATCACCATGAAGTCCTCGGCCTCGGGCACCCGCCTGGTCGGCGTCGGGCGCTGGAACAGCGGCAACACCCCCGACGTGCTCTTCGTCAACGGCACCAGCACCGTCGTCCACGAGAGCAACGGACCCGGCGGCCTGGTCTCCACGCAGACCCTGTCGATCAACCTGTCCGGCTATGACGCGGTGCTCGGCGTACGCGATCTGCGGGCCGGCTCGGGCGGCGACCTGATCGTGCGGTCGGGCAGCTACATCTATGCGCTGGAGCGCAACAGCACCGGCACCGGCGTGACCCGCACCTACCTGGGTGCACTGTCGGGCTACAACCTGCTGGGCTGACCCGAGTTGTGAAGCTGAGAGTGACCTATGGGTCACTCGACGGGCAATGCCTGATCGCGATGCCGGGCATGGCCGATACGCGCTTCAGCCGCAGCGTCGTCTATGTCTGTGCCCATTCCGAAGATGGCG